>JASLLV010000100.1 GCA_030746935.1 Rhodospirillales bacterium
CGCCACCGTAAATGAGGCCCTTTTTCATGGCAAAGTCTCCTTATACGAAGCGGATCGCGCCAGTCCCCGCAATCCTCGTTGGATCAATTAGCCCCGCGACGAAATGTGTTGGAAACCCCAAAACGCGTCCCGTCATCCTTTGTCCATTCGGATACGGAACATCTGTTGCGGATCACGGCCGAATGGATTCAAAACGGCAACATTTTCGGCCATGAACCAGAAAGGCCGGCACCGAATGTGGTCCAATCGGGGCTATGACCGGCGGTCGGCGGCGAGGCTCCCAAGGGCCTGAACCGCGGCCGGAAGCAGACTTCGAAGCCTTGAAGAAAAACCTGAGTCGGCCCCGCGCCGGGTTCGCGGAACCGGTCCAAAATCCACAATATCTTGCGTAAGGTCTTGCTGAAATATGGCAAATGTTGTAATTCATGGGCAATATGGTGACCGGGCCGTCGCGCCTGTGGCGGTGCCCGGTCCGAGTCCGACACAACCCGGCACGCGCGATCATGACAGACCCCTGGACACCCGAACGAATCGCGGCCCTCGAGTCTTTGTGGGATGTGGGCCTTTCGACCCGCGAGATTGGGCTCAAGCTCGGCATCACCAAGAACGCGGTGGTCGGCAAAGCCCACCGGTTGGGGCTTTCCAAACGCAACGCGCCCGTCGCCGAGCCACCGCCCGTCGCCCAGCTTGTGCGTCTGGAAGCGCTTGGTGCGGGCATGTGCTGCTGGCCGGACGGCGAACCCGGAACGCCCGAGTTCCGCTTCTGCGGCGAACCCAGCTTGGTTGACAAGCCCTATTGCGCTGAACACTGCGAGCGCGCTTACGTCCGGGGCGGCAAGGACACGAGCAACACCGTGGCGGCGTGAACTCGAGCGGATCGCGTTTGATTGGAATGGCGGTACGAATCCGATCAAGCGCGCCGGTCCGCTCGGCCTCGATCGTGCAGACCAGATTCACGCGCCCGCCGGGTTGCCACACGCGATTCCGAGCGACCGCGATCCGGTCGAAGCGCCGGACCAGCTATTGCCTGACGACGTTCTCGTAGACCAGTGTTCCCTCGTTTTCGAGGTCCTTGGCGATCGCGCCGAGCCGGCCGATGATCGCCGTGACCTGGGCCGCTGACACGCCGTCCTGGTACTTGTAGACGAGATCCTCGGTGCAGATCTTGCGCGAGCGTTCGCTCATGTTGCCGTAGAACTTCTTCAAAAGCGCTTTGTCGTCTTCGGCGACCTTCAGGAGGATGAGTACGTCCTCATGATCGGCGACGAGGAGAAACTTCTGGAGGGCCACGTCGTTGGCGTTCTTGATGTGGCGGATGAATTCCTTGCGGCGATTTTCGCCCGATTTCGCCAGCTCGCTCGCGGGGCTGAGCAACCGCGTGATCTGGATGAGCAGGGACTTGAGGTCGCTACCTTCAAGCGCGACCTCGGTGTCGTCGAAGGAGATGGAATAGACGCCGGGGGCCGTCTTTTTTGCGGTGATCTTCATCTCAGGAGACCCTCGGAACCGTACCGGCAATGGCGCGGAGGCTCGCACAGGGCCGCGCGATTGACAAGGTGCGCGCACCATCGGCCAAAGCATCGTCCACCTCTGTGAAATCACGCCGGCCCACGCCGAACCGGCGATCCACGGCATCCCGCGATCGGGGCGGCCGGCGTTGGGGCCGGTTCCGCTTCATCGGATAATGCGTTAGATCGAAAGCGGCGGGAGGAGAGGACGGAATGGCCTTGCTGGACCGGGTCCGCGCGTGCGATCCGCCGGAGCTTGCGAACTACCTCCCGTTTCGCGTCGATGCGGATGACGTTGGCCTGGTTACGCCGGCATTCGCCGACAGGCTCGAGGAGTTCTCGGACGTCTTTCGGGTTTCCGCGAACGCGGTCGCGCTGGCGCCGGCGCTTCGCGGATTCGAGGCGCGGTGCGGCGCCGTCGCCGGGGTGCTCGAAGAGCTCGCCCGGCGCGGGCACATTCCAGGCTGGCGCGACGAAGCCTATCCCGTGGGCCGCTCCTTCGCCGAGCCGCCGCTGTTTCTCATGGAACGCGCAGCGGTTCCGCTCTTCGGGGTTCGCGCTTACGGTGTGCACGTGAACGGCATCGTCGCCGGAACGAAGGCGAAGATGTGGATTGCGCGCCGCAGCCTGACGAGACCGATGGCGCCGGGGAAGCTGGACCAGTTGGTCGCCGGGGGTCAGCCCGCGGGCTTGGGCGTCAAGCAAAACCTGGTGAAGGAATCGGCCGAGGAGGCGAACATCGGTCCCGGGCTGGCGGCCCGCGCGGTTCCGGTCGGAACGATTAGCTATCTCACGGAGCGGCCCGAGGGCCTTCGCAACGACGTGCTCTTCAATTACGACCTGGTGGTTCTCCGTGACTTCCGGCCCGTCAACCGCGACGGCGAGATCGAGGCATTCTACCTGTGGCCGATCGACGAGGTCGCGGCCGTCGTCGAGCAATCGGAGGCGTTCAAGTTCAACTGCGCCCTCGTGGTCATCGATTTCCTGATCCGCCACGGCCACATCGAGGCCGATCACCCCGACTACGAGCCAATCGTGCGCGGCCTCCACCGCTAATGCATTCTCCGTTCTGGCGGCCCTCCCAATACTAGGGCCCGGTGGGTGGCCGGACGCGCCGGCGGCGTTCAGCGGCCTGCGGCCGGCATCAGCGCGCGGACGTCGTCCGGGCCGAGGCCGGCGGCGCGCAATTCGCGAAGCGTTTTGGCGGCATCGCGCTTGGCGAGACGCCTGCCGTCCGCGCCCGAGAGAAGCGCGTGGTGGCGGTAAATCGGCGTTGCGTATCCCAAGAGCGCCTGGAGCAGCCGGTGAACGTCGGTTGCGTGGAATAGATCGTCGCCCCGCGTCACCAAGCTGACGCCTTGCAACTGATCGTCGACGGTAACCGCGAGGTGATAGCTCGTCGGCGTGTCCTTTCGCGCGATCACCACGTCCCCGATCGCCTCCGGCCGGACCTCGATCACGCCTTTGTCGAGATCGGTCCACGACAGCGAACCGGTAATGTCGGTTGCCATTTCGACGTCCAGGCGAAGCGCGTAAGCGCGCCCGCCAACGACGCGCATCGCGCGTTCGGCGTCGCTCAGGCGCCGGCACGTGCCGGGGTAGCGCGGTCCGTCCGGACCGTGTGGGGCCCGCGCGGCGGCCGCGACCTCGGCCGCGATCTCGGCGCGCGTGCAGAAACACGGATAGAGCACGCCGAGCCCGTCGAGCGAATCGATGGCGCGGGCGTAATCGGCCATGTGATCCGACTGGCGCCGCACCGGCTGCTCCCACTCGAGCCCCAGCCACGCCAGGTCCTCGATTGCCGCGCATTCGTATTCGGCCCGGCACCGGCCCCGGTCGATGTCCTCGATCCGAAGCAGGAAACGCCCGCCCGCCTCGCGGGCGCGCGCGACGGCGAACAAGGCCGAATAGCCATGCCCCAGGTGAAGATAGCCGGTCGGGCTCGGCGCGAAGCGCGTAACGACGGGCGCGGTCGCGATCATGGGGTGACAATACCACGGCCCCTGAACCAGAGCGGATCGCTGTTAAGCGATTCCGACCGCCGACGATCTGGTCTATGACTCTGGTCTCGATGAGGTGAGGGCTTGGCGATAATGACGCCCGACGCGCTCGACGGACCGATCCTGGCGCCCCGCTCCGGTGTTGTTGCGAAGCAGCTCGTGGTACTGCTGCACGGCGTCGGCGCCGACGGAAACGACTTGATCGGCTTGGCGCCCGCATTCGCTGAATCGTTGCCGGATGCGGCGTTCCTCTCGCCCCATGCCCCCTTCCCCTACGACATGGCGCCCTTCGGCCGGCAATGGTTCAGTATCCGCGACTTCGGGGCCGAAGCTCGCCTCGATGGCGTCCGGGCAGCCGCCCCCACCCTCGATTCCTTTCTCGATGCGATCCTTGCCGAGTACCGGCTGGGCCTCGGGGCGCTGGCGCTCGTCGGATTTTCGCAAGGCGCCATGATGGCGCTCCACACCGGCCTCAGGCGCGCGGAACCGATCGCGGGAATCCTCTCTTATTCCGGCATCATGGTGGGCGAGGACCATCTCGCCCAAGAAATTTGCTCGCGGCCGCCGGTGCTCCTCGTTCACGGCGAGGACGATCCATTGATTCCCGCCGCCGCATTGCCAGCGGCGACGGCGGCCCTCGAGGTGAATGGGATCGACGTGGCCTCGCATTTGTGCCCGCGGCTCGGCCACGGCATTGACGAGAAAGGAATTGCCGAGGGGCACGCATTCCTTGCCCGGATCTTCGCCGGCGCCTGATGGCGCACCTGCGTGCCGTCGCCGCTTCCGCGGCGGGCGCGTACCACAATCCAAAAATAAAGAGAGTGATTCCAAGGGATTGGCAAGCCGCCATGGCGTGGTGTATGGTTCGCGCGTAAATCCTGGGAGGGCCCGTGTTGCTCGCGATCGAAAAATATCCGGCGCTGGTACTGAACGCCGACTTTCGGCCGTTGAGCTATTTCCCGCTCTCGATTTGGCCGTGGCAGGACACGGTCAAGGCCGTGTTCCTCGAGCGTGTCAACGTCGTCTCCGAATACGAGCGCAAGGTGCACAGCCCCAGCGTGGAGATGTCGCTTCCCAGCGTCATCTCGTTAAAGGAATACGTCGCCATCAACCGTTGGCCGGCGTTCACCCGGTTCAACGTCTTCTTGCGCGACCGGTTTTCGTGCCAGTACTGCGGGGATGCGCGCCCGTCCGAGGAGCTGACCTTCGATCATGTCGTTCCACGCGCGCTCGGGGGCCGAACGGAATGGTCGAACGTGGTGACGGCGTGCGCGCCGTGCAACCTGCGCAAGGGAAATGCCCGACCCGGGCTCGGCTCGTTGCGGCCGCTGCGCAAGCCCGACCGTCCGTCCAGCTACGAGCTTCAGGAAAATGGCCGGGCGTTCCCGCCCAACTTCCTCCACGAAAGCTGGCGCGACTTCCTTTACTGGGATTCGGAACTGGACCCCGTCTGACGCGGGCGCGGTGTCTCCGCGTCAGCCGACCGGCTTGCGACGGCGCGGTTTGGCGGCCGAGCGTGTGGCCGGAAGCGATCGCTGGCCCTCGAGGCGGAGGCGCTGCGCCGCCAGGCGATCGCGCATATTGTCGCGCGGGTCCTCGACCGACGGCACCGGCGCGGGCGTCTTCGACTTGTCCTTACGGCGACGTCCGTCCCTTCTTTTTTCCATCTTTTTGCCCCCGAACGCCCGCGACAAGGGTAGCGCGAAACGCGACCGGCCTACAACCGGAACGCTAGGATGTTGAGATGTTTGACTTTGTGATGCGCCCCCGTATACTCCGGCGCTTCGATTCCGCCGCCGCGCGGCCGGCGGAGCGATGAGATTCCGAATTCAGTGGAGACCGAATCAGGCCGATGACAAAGCGACTGGCTTCGAAGTACAAAATCAACCGCCGTCTCGGCGCCAACCTGTGGGGCCGCCCTAAAAGCCCCGTCAACATCCGCGATTACCGACCCGGCGAGCACGGACAGCGCCGCCGCAAAACGTCGGACTACGGGCTCCAGCTTGCCGCCAAGCAAAAGCTCAAGGGGCACTACGGCAACATCACCGAGCGCCAATTTCGCCGCTATTACGAGAAGGCGGTCCTGCGCCGCGGCGATATGTCCGAGAACCTCGTCGGCATCCTGGAGCGTCGCCTCGACGCCGTGGTTTACCGGATGAAGTTCGTGCCCACCGTGTTCGCGGCGCGTCAGTTCGTCAACCACGGTCATATTCGGGTCAACGGGCGGCGGGTCAACATCCCGTCCTATCTCGTCGACGAAGGCGATGTCGTCGAGGTGCGCGACAAGTCGCGCCAGGTTCCGATCGTCCTCGAGGCGATCGACTCGCCCGAACGCGACATTCCCGATTATCTCGACGTGGACCACGACAAGCTGAAGGGCACTTTCGTGCGCACGCCCAAGCTGGCCGACGTACCTTATCCGGTCCAGATGGAGCCGAACCTGGTGATTGAGTACTACTCGCGCTAGGAGCGAGTTCCGTTACCCGAACCCGCTGACGAGGATCCGGCTTCCGGGCGCGGCGTTCGGCCCGCCCCGGATCGAGCGCGTACGATCGTCCGCCACACGGTCTCGGGCGTCAGCGGCATGTCGAGCTGAAGCACCCCGAATCTTCGAAGTGCGTGGACGACCGCGTTCACCACCGCCGGCGGTGCTGCGACGCACCCCGCCTCGCCCGCGCCCTTGACGCCAAGCGGGTTGCGCACGGTCGGCGCGTCCGCGTGAAAGGCGGTCGCAAAGGCAGGGAAATCGTCGGCGCGCGGGATCGCGTAATCGAGGAACGTGGCGGCAAGCGGCTGGCCGGTCACGGGATCGAACCGGGCGACTTCGAGCAACGCCTGTCCGATCCCTTGCGCTGCCGCACCCACGATCTGGCCCGCGGCGGTCAGGGGATTGACGATTCGCCCGAAGTCGTCGAGCGCCGTGTACGCCACGAGCCGGACCACGCCGGTTTCCGGGTCCACCTCGACTTCGGCCACATGGCAACCGTTCGCATAGGTGGTGTCCTCGCGCTCGTGCTCGGCGCTCGAATCGAGGCTTCCGGCAAGGGCGTCCGGCACACGCCCCGCATCGAACGACGCGCCGATCACCTCGGTCATGGGGACCGATCCGCCGTTTGGGCCGACGAACCGGCCTTCGCGAAAGGCCAGCGTTTCGGGCACTACCCCGAGAAGGTGGGCGGCGATCGCCCTCGCCTTGCCGACGGCCGCCGAGGCCGCCTTCGCGAGCGCCCCGCCACCGAGCTCGAGCGTGCGCGCGCCGCCGTGGCCGCTTCCCATCGGCGTCAGCGCCGTATCGCCGTGCGCGTAGCTGATGGCTTCGAAGGGAATCCCGAGCAAGCCGGCGGCGATCTGGGGAAGCGTCGTTTCATGGCCCATGCCCGTGGACTGGCTCCCCATCCGAATCTCCACCGTCCCGTCGGCGGCGAAACGAAGTGCTGCGTATTCCCGCGGCGGCCCGCTGGTGCACGCGAGATAGAGCGCAAGCCCGATGCCGCGCATCCGCCCGCGCGTCCGCGCATGCTCGGCCCGCACCGCAAAACCCCGCCAGTCGCTCTTGGCGAGGGCGCCCTCGAGGACGCCCGCGAAGTCGCCGCTATCGATTTCCTCGCCCATCGCCGTGCGGTAGGGAAGCGCGTTCACAGGGATCAAGTTGGCGCGCCTGAGCTGGACCCGATCGCACCCCGTCTCAATAGCGGCCGCATCGACGATACGCTCTATCATGTAGGCCGCCTCGGGCTTACCCGCGCCCCGGTACGAATCGACCGGGGCGACGTTGGTAAATGCGATGCGCGATCGGAAGTATACCGCCGGGATGCGGTAGACGCCGCCCAGAAGCCGCGCCGTGCCCGCCGTGGGCACGTGGGGGCCGAAGGTGGAGACATAGGCGCCGACGTTGCCGATGGTTTCGATCCTGAGCCCCAGAAAGCGCCCGTTGGAATCGAGCGCCAGCTCGAGGCGGTTTATCTGATCACGCCCGAGCACGTCGGCGACGAAGCCCTCGCTTCGGTCCGCGATCCACTTCACCGGCCGGCCAAGCCTTCTGGCGGCGAACAGCACCAGCGCCATTTCGGGATAGAGCTGGTTGCGGGCTCCGAACCCGCCGCCCACGTCGGGCGCGACGACGCGCAAGCATCCCTCGTCCACGCCCAAGACCTCGCGTGCGAGCTGGGCCCGGATCGCGTGCACGTTCTGGGTTGCGGCGATCAGCGTGAAAGCGTGCGCCTCGGCGTCATAGAGCCCGATCGCGCCACGCGGCTCCATGGGCTGGGCGCTGACGCGGTTGTTGAGCACATCAAGGCGGGTCACGTGGGCGGCGCCGGCGAAGGCCTCGGCCACCGCGTCCGGGTCGCCGGCCTCGAAATCGACGAAGAGGTTGCCGGGCCGCTCGCCCCAGACCAGTGGAGCTTCGGGCGCCAGCGCCCGCTCGGCGTCTGCGACGCTGGCCAGCGGCTCGTACTCGACCCGCACGCGCTCGGCGGCGTCGCGGGCGGCGGTGTCGGTTTCGGCGACGACGAGGGCGAGCCCGTCGCCGACATGCCGAACCTTTCCGGCAGCCAGTGCCGGCCGTGGCGGCGGTCGTGCGGGTGCACCGGTGCGATCGGTGATCATGGCCTGCGGTCGCAAGTGCCCGAGACCGTCGCCGTCCAGATCCGCGGCCGTGAACACCGCGAGCACGCCCGGTACGCGCGCCGCTTCGACCCAATCGAGCGCAAGAATGCGCGCGTGCGCATGGGGCGAGCGCACCACATGGGCACGGCATTCGCCCGCGGGCACGGTGTCGTCGAGGAAGCGGCCCCGACCGGTGAGGAAACGCCGGTCCTCGGTGCGGCGGACCGGCGCGCCGGGTTCGGGAATGCGCAATGTTCAACCCCGGAAACGTTCAGCCGGTCTCAACGGTGTCGGCGAGGAAAGGCTCGAAGCTCGCCTGTTCGTCCGGCTGGAAGGCGACCTCGATGTGATTGCCGTCCGGATCGAAGAGATTGACCTGGCGGATCTCGAGCTCGGGCACGATCGAGACCCAATAGGCGACATTGCTGTCACGCAAGTGTTCCAGGAACCGCGCCATGCCCGAAGCACGGAACGCGAAGTGCTCGATCTGCGGCTCGCCGGTGCGCGCCGGGTGGGGTTGGGCGACCAAATGCACCACCGCCTGGTCGCCGCAATAGATGTAGGCGCCCGGCGTCGGCGACGGCGGCCGCGGACCGACTTTGAGTCCGAGCACGTCCTCGTAAAATCGACACATCGCGTCCAGTCGCGAGGTGCGCATGTTGACGTGGTCGAGGGTTTCGAGCCCCATCGCGTCCCCCTTCGCAAATCTTAGAGCGGATCGCGTTTGATCGGAACCGCGAGGTGCTTGCAATCAGGCGCGCCCATCCGCTCGATTTCAACAGGATAGACCGGATTCACGTGGTCGGCGGATCGCACTCAGGCAAAACCGAGCGACCACGATCCGGTCTTGGGGCCGGTTCGGGGAACCCGGTCCCGGCGCGCCCGTTCACGCCGGTTCCGCCTCTTCGTAGCGGTACGCCCCGCTCAGGTCCGCGTCCTCGTCCGCGCCGAAGATCACTTCAACGTGGTTGCCGTCGGGATCGTCGACAAAGATTTGGCGGATTTCGAGCCCGGGCACGACGCACAACCGATGGGCGAGGTCGCGCGCGTCCAAGCGCTCGAGAAACGCAGCCAAGCCCTGGGCGCGAAAGGCGAAGTGATCGACGCCGAGACCGTGCCCTTCGGTTGGCCCCTCCACCTGGACTAAGTGGACGGCCGGCTTGTCGGCGCAATAGAGCCAAGCGCCGGCGGACGGAAACGGAGGGTGGGCGCCGCGCACCATTCCGAGAACGTCTTCGTAGAACCGGCACATGGCCTCGAGGTTGGCGGTCCGCATGTTGACGTGTTCAAGGTAGGTTACGGTCATGGTCGCCTCGCCGCTCGATCTCGATGATTCAGACCCTATTCACGCCCGCTGTGGATCACGGTGTGGGAGACCGCGCTGCCGCGATCTGGTCTCGGACTCGACTACCTTGCGCGAAGCCTTGCCGTCGCGCAAGGCGGCGGGATCGAGATTCGTTATACTCGCAAGCCAAAGGGAGTGGGGCCAAAGTGGTGCGGATTCCCAGCGTCTTCGTCTCGCACGGCTCGCCGGGCATGCTGCTCGGCGAAAGCCCGGTGCGCGCCTTCCTGCAAGGTCTCGGCGACGCATTGCCCCCGGTTCGCGCGGTTCTTTGCGTCTCGGCGCACTGGGAAACCAAGGTGGCGACGCTCGCCACGACCCAGAATCCGGAAACCATCCACAATTTCTACGGCTTTCCCGACGCGCTGTATCGTGTCCGCTATCCGGCGCCGGGCGTCGGCGAACAGTCGCCGTGGAACCGAAAGAGGAGAATAGCATGACATTGTTGAATAATATTATGCCTATAAATACACTTGCCGTTATCGGCTTGGTCGGCGTGATTTTATCGAATTCAGCCGAAGCGTA
>JASLLV010000101.1 GCA_030746935.1 Rhodospirillales bacterium
TCGCGGCGTTCAGCACTGTGGGCGCCGTACCCCCCGCCTCGAGGGTGCCGCGGGCCAATGTGAGAGCCGGGAACCGCTCGGGATCCGGTTCCTCGAAGGTCAAGGTGCCGATCTCGGCGAGATTGAGGCGCGGCGCCGGGGCGTCCATACGTTTCGGCCACGCCAGCGCATAGGCGATGGGTGTGCGCATGTCGGGGATGCCGAGTTGCGCCAAAACCGATCCGTCGGAATAGGCGACCAGGCTGTGGACCACCGACTGGGGGTGCACCATGATCTCGATGCGCCTTTTGCCCACGGGAAACAGGTGGAAGGCCTCGATCAGCTCGAGCCCCTTGTTCATCATGGTCGCCGAATCGACCGAAATCTTGGCGCCCATGTCCCAGTTCGGATGCGCCACGGCTTGTGCGGGCGTCACCATCGCCAGCGACGCTGCGTCGAGTCCGAGAAATGGCCCGCCCGAAGCGGTCAGGATGATTCGTTCGACGTTGTCGATCTGATCGAAGTCGAAAACCTGGAAGATCGCGCTGTGCTCGGAATCGACCGGAAGGAGCGTGGCACCGTGGCGCTCGATTTCGGAGACCATGACGTCGCCCGCCGAAACCAAGCATTCCTTGTTGGCAAGAGCCACGACGCACCCTTGTCGGATCGCCGCGATCGTCGGCTCCAATCCGACCGTTCCGACGATCGCCGCCATGAGCCAGTCGACGGGGCGGCTGGCGGCCTCGATCACCGCCGCGCGTCCCGCCGCCACTTCGACATCGGTGTCGGCGAGCCCGCTCTCGAGCTCGTGGAACAGCGACGCCTCGGCGATGACGGCGAGCCTGGGACGCAGTTCGCGCGCCTGGCGAACAAGCAGCTCCACGTTGCGGTTGGCGGTCAGGGCCTCAACGACGAATTCGCCACCACAGCGGCGGACCAGCTCGACCGTGTTGCACCCCACGGAGCCCGTCGATCCCAAGATGGTCACGCGGCGCGGCGCGGCGTTTTCGACCACGAGCGCTTGAGTTTGTTGCCTCACATCCATGCCGTCGGCACGCCTCCCATCAACCCGGCGCCCAGCGCCAGCACCGCCGCCGCCGCCAGTAGACCGTCCAGGCGATCGAGTAGTCCGCCGTGGCCGGGTATCAGTCGGCTCGTGTCTTTTACACCGGCGCGGCGCTTAACCCAAGATTCGGCGAGATCGCCCCCCTGCGCTACGATCACCAGTACGACACTGGCGGCAACCAGCGCGGCGGTGTTACCGGCCCGCATCAGGCCGACCGTCGCTACCCCGACGACCGTCGCGCCGGCGATCGCGCCGAAGAAACCGGCCCACGTCTTGTTCGGACTGATCGAAACCGCAAGCCTGGGTCCGCCGAAAGTCCGTCCCAAGACGTAGGCTCCGATATCGCCGATCCAAACGACAGCAAGCAACCAGAGGAACACGCCGCGGCCGTCGCCGAGACCGAGACGAATCCATGTCAGCGCCACGATCGGCAGGCCAAGATAAGCCGTGCCGGCGATCAACCAGAGCGCGGGCTTGGCCCTCGCGTCCGAATCCCGAGGCTCGGCGATCGCTATTCCGAGCACTGCGACCGCGCCGACCAATAGGACACCCAGCGCCGGAACGGCACCCAGCATCGACGTCGCCGCGACCGCGCCGCCGAAAGTGGCCGTCATGACGCCGGTGATCAGGAATGGCCGGCGGACGTTCCACAGCCCGGTCCACTCCCACGCCAAAACCGCACAACAAAGCACGAGGACCGCTTCGAAGACCGGCGTGCCAAAGTAAACCGCGAACAGCGCCGGCGGCGCCAGGAACAAGGCGGACACGACACGACGCGTGACTTCGCCTGGATCGGGTTCAGACACCGGATGCGCCGTAGCGCCTCTCGCGACAATGGTACTCCGTGATCGCGTTCTCGAAATCGGTTCGCGAGAAATCGGGCCAAAGGGTGTCTACGAAGACGAACTCCGTGTACGCCAACTGCCACAAGAGAAAGTTGCTGATGCGCTTTTCGCCGCTGGTTCGAATCAGCAGATCGGGATCGGGTATTCCGGTGGTGAAAAGGTGCTGGGAAAACACGCTCTCGTCGATCTCTTCCGGTTTCACCGATCCAATCACGACTGCCTTCGCCAGGCTCCGGGCGGCCGTCGCGATCTCGGTCCGGCCGCTGTAGCTCAATGCGATGATCAAAGTGAGGTTGCCGTTCTCCCGGGTCTGCTTTTCAGCCGATTCGATCATCGCCACGATATCGGGCGCCAGGCGCTCGCGGTCGCCGATAACGCGAAGCCGGACCCCGTTTTCGTGAAGATAGGCAATTTCGCTCAGCAGGTAGAACCGCAGCAGCCCCATCAGGTCGTTGACTTCCGATTTGGGCCGGTTCCAGTTCTCCGACGAAAAGCCGTATAGCGTGAGGTACGAGACCCCCAGCTCGACGGCGCATTCGACCGCCGTGCGAACCGATTCGGCTCCGCGCCGGTGCCCGGCCGCGCGCGCCAGCCTCCTGGCACGGGCCCAGCGCCCGTTCCCGTCCATGATAATGGCGACGTGCAGAGGTGGAGACAGTGGCGCCTTGTCGAGTGGAAGTGCCCGCATGGCCTTCAAACCTGCATGATCTCCTTGTCTTTGTTCTCCAGGGCCTCGTCGATCTTCTTCACGTATTCGTCTGTCAGGCTCTGGATGTCGGCGGCGAACGTGTGATGCTGATCCTTCGAAATCTCGTGGTCCTTCTCCGCGCGTTTCAGATCGTCCATGGCGTGGCGGCGGACGTTGCGCACGGCGATACGCGAATCTTCGGTGTATTTGCCTGCAATCTTCGTTAGCTCCGTGCGCCGTTCCTCGGTCAAGGGCGGAATGGGAATCCGCAAGGTTTGGCCGTCGGTCACAGGGTTGAGCCCCAGGCCCGATTCGAGAATCGCCCTTTCCACTTTCTGGACCAGGCTCTTGTCCCACACCTGCACGCTCAAGCTCCTGGGATCGGGAACGCCGATCGTACCGATCTGATTAAGCGGCATCTTGCTATCGTAGGCGTCGACCATGATGGGCTCGAGCAGCCCGATTGCGGCGCGGCCGGTCCGCAATCCGGCAAATTCCTGTTGAAGGACGTTGAGCGCGCCTTCCATGCGCCGTCGGATGTCACCCTTCACGGTTTCTATATCGATCGCCATCGCTTCAAGGCCCCTCGCATATGATCGTGGACCGTCCACAACCGGTTACGACGTCTGCGAATGCTCCCGGATTTTGGATTGAAAAGACTAAAATGGGAACCTTGTTGTCGCGCGCAAGCGCCACCGCGGCGCCGTCGATGACCCGAAGGTCTTTCCCCAGCACGTCGTTGTAACTCAACGAGTCGTATCGTATTGCGTTTGCTTCCTTTCTGGGATCCGAGTCGTAGACGCCGTCCACCTGGGTTCCCTTCATCAGCACGTCGCAATCGATCTCGGCGGCTCTAAGGGCGGCCGCGGTGTCGGTACTGAAGAAGGGATTCCCGGTGCCGGCGGCAAAGATCACGATGCGGCCCTTCTCCAGATGGCGCACCGCGCGCCGTCGAATGTAGGGCTCGCAGATCGTCGCCATGGGAAGCGCCGACAAGACGCGCGACTGTGTCCCCTGGTCTTCGATGATGCTTTGGATCGCGAGGGCGTTGATCACCGTGGACAGCATGCCCATGTTGTCGCCGGTGGTCCGATCGAAGCCCGCCGCCGCAACCGAAACGCCCCGGAAGATGTTCCCCCCGCCGACGACGAGGCAAAGCTCCACGCCCATGGCATGGACTGTCCGAACGTCTTCGCAAATGCGGTTCACCGTCGCGATGTCGAGACCGAATTCCTGCCCGCCCATCAACGCTTCGCCCGAAAGCTTGAGTAGGACGCGCCGGTATTTCGGTTTCCTGTCCATGCGACTCCCGGGAACGCCCATCTGGCAAAAAAGGGGCGCGGGATCGCTGTGGCGACCGCTCAGCGCCGTCCACCCTGTCGATCCGGACCGCGCGCTTTCCCCTGGCGCCGGCGGATCATACAACAATCGCTTGCCGGGACGTTCGAATAATTCCCGGGGGTGGCGCGGCGCCTGCCTTTTATGATGAAAGGGCCGTCACTTCGGCGGCAAAGTCGTCGTCTTTCCTGTCGAGGCCCTCGCCCAGAACGAAGCGGACGAACCCCTTGACGTGGACGGCCGTGCCGAATTCCTTGGCGGCTGCCTCGAGTACCTCTCCCACCGGTGTTTCGCCGTCGATTACGAATATCTGCTCCAGCAGACAGGCCTCCTCGAAGAACCGGCGCAGGCGACCCTCGACCATCTTGGCGACGATGTCGTCGGGACGTCCGCTCGCGCGGGCCTGTTCCTCGAGCACGCTGCGCTCGCGCGCGAGCGCCCCGGCTTCGACGTCGTCGCGCGACACCGCCTGTGGTGCGCTCGCTGCCACGTGCATGGCGATCTTTTTTCCGAGCTCGGCCAGCCCTTGCTCGTCGGCTTCCGATTCAAGGGCGACGAGGACGCCAATCCGTCCGAGCCCCGGCGCCGCCGCATTGTGCACGTAAGACGTCACGACGCCGTTCACGACCTCGAGGACCGCGGAACGCCTAAGGCTCAAGTTTTCGCCGATCGTGGCAACGAGTTGCGTAACCCGTTCGCCGATGCTCACTTCGCCTTCGGTAGCCTTGGCCGCTTTTATCGCTTCCAAATCGCCCGTGCCCTCGAGGGCGACGCCGGCGACGGAGCGGACGAATTCCTGAAAGAGATCGTTGCGCGCCACAAAATCCGTCTCAGCGTTGACCTCGACGACCGCCCCCTTGCGCGCGCCAGTGGCGACCCCGACAAGACCCTCGGTCGCGGCCCGGTCGGCCTTCTTGGCCGCCGCGGAAATTCCCTTCTTGCGAAGCCAGTCGACCGCGACCTCGATGTCGCCGCCGGTCTCCACAAGCGCTTTCTTGCAGTCCATCATGCCGGCACCGGTCGTATCACGCAGTTTCTTGACCAGTGAAGCCGTGATCTCCGTCATATTAACTTTCCCTGTTAATGTCGCTTTATAAACTATTTGAATATAAGAAATTATTCTCGAATTTACATCGGGAATTCTCGGGCCTCAGGCCGATTGCGCGGGTTCCTCGGGGGGGCTTCCGTCTCCGCCGCCCGCGTCCGTCTCAAGCGCGGCGGCGCGCTTCTCCTCTTCGCCACCGGCCGGCGCCTCAACGCCTCCCTCTGGGGGCTCTTCGGGCTTTTCCTCGAGCTCTGAATCCGGTGACGCGGTCTCCGGCGGCGGTGAGGCCTCGGCCTCGGCGCCCGCGCCAGCCATGCCCGCGTCCGGGCTCGCTTCATCCACCAAAGGCTGCGCGGTTTGCGAATCCGCGCTAGCCGCTTCGCCCCCTTCCGCGGCTACGACCGCCGACAGATCCTCCGCCGGCGCTTCTTCGGCTGCGGACGCCGACATATCCACCGCCGGCGCTTCCACGGCTACGGACGCCGACATATCCACCGCTGGCGCCTCTTCGGCTACGGGCGCCGACGGATCCTCCGCGGGCGCTTCCTCGGCTACGACCGCCGACAGATCCTCCGCCGGCGCTTCTTCGGCATCGCCCACGTCGCCCCTGCTTGCCGTGATTTCCACCTGGATTCCGTCGAGCACCGCGCCGCCCATGAGTCCGCAGTAAAGATCGATGGCGCGAATTGCGTCGTCGTTGCCGGGAATCGGGTACGTGATTCCGTCGGGCGAGCTGTTGCTGTCGATGATCGCGGCAACCGGTATTCCCAACTTGTTCGCTTCGGCGACCGCGATCGCCTCGCGGTTGGTGTCGATGACGAACAAAACGTCCGGAAGCCCGCCCATCTCCTTGATCCCGCCGAGAGCGCGGTTCAAGTTGTCGCCTTCGCGTTGCAAGCGAAGCAATTCCTTCTTGGTCAAACCGACGTTCTCTTCCGCCAGGCTTTCCTCGACCTCGCGCAGGCGCTTGATCGAATTGGAAATGGTCTGCCAGTTGGTCAACATGCCGCCCAGCCAACGGTGGTTGACGAAATACTGACCACAACGCTTTGCGGCGTCGGCGATCTTGTCCGACGCCTGGCGCTTGGTACCCACGAACAGGACCCGCCCACCGGCCGCGACGATGTCGCGGACCGCGACCATCGATTGGTGGAGAAGCGGGACCGTCTGTCGCAGATCGATGATGTGGATGTCGTTGCGTACGCCGAAGATGTAGGGCGCCATCTTCGGGTTCCAGCGTCGGGTTCTGTGGCCGAAATGAACGCCAGATTCGAGAAGCTGGCGCATGGAGAACGTTGGCAGGGCCATGGCGATTCCTTCTCCGGTTCTACGTCCACGGGCCACCGCGCGAAACTTGATCGCGCACCGGAACGAGCAACGGCGAATTGGCGCCGACGCCCGCACGCCCGCGTGTGAGTTAGGGAGCGATGGATAGCGTTCGCAGGCGGTGAGCGCAAGGGGAAACCGCAGAAATGGGCGGCCGACGGCGGCTCCGTTCACCCCTCTCGGACGTCGAGGACGCCGGGAATCGTGCGCACGACCTGCAACAATTCCGCCGAAAGCGCATAGCGGCCCGGAAGCCCGATCTTGACCTCGGTTCCGGAGTCGACGCAGGTGACCAGCGCGACGTGGGCCGCGGCGCCATTGCCGTTGGTGGCGGCAGCGCCGCGGGCCAAAGTCGCTTGTAACGGCTTGAGTGAGCCGGATGACTCCACCCGGATGGTCACGCCTGGGGCTCGTTCCCCGGCGCCATTCGCCAGGGGTTCTAACGCCTGCGCCGTCAATCGTACCGATTCGTGCTCGAACTCGGCACTCGCCCTGACGAAGATGGAGTTATTGACCTCGAGGATCTCTCTCTGCCGCGTCAGCAGTTCGGAGAAAACCGTGACCTCGAATACGGACGACTGATCGGAAAGCTGAACGAACGCATAGCGGTTGCCCTTTCCCGACGATCGTTCGCGCACCGAGCGGATCGTGCCGGCAAGGTTCACCGGGCCGCTCCGCCCTTTGGAGAGGACCTCGGAGTAAGGCTTGACGTCGCGGCGCCGAAGTTGATCGCCGTGCTCATCCAGG
Source organism: Rhodospirillales bacterium (assembly GCA_030746935.1). GTDB lineage: Bacteria > Pseudomonadota > Alphaproteobacteria > Rhodospirillales > JASLLV01 > JASLLV01. The sequence goes on from JASLLV010000101.1 coordinate 7,035, forward strand.
GGATGTGCCGACAGGTTAAAGCCGAGGACCGCGAACTCGTGGCCCAGAAGGTCCGTCTTGGGCCATTCGGCAACGTCCGGAAGCTGCAAGCCGCCGGATTGGGCGGTGGCCTTGCCGAACAAGCCTATCTGATGGCTCGTGCGATCGCTGGCGGCGGCCTGGGCATGGCGAACCAGCGTCTCGGCGCCTTCGAATACCCGACGCCGATTGACGCCCAGGCTTTCGAAGGCTCCCGCCGCCGCCAGGCATTCGAGTTGGCGCTTGTTGACGAGTCGCGCGTCGATCCGCTGGGTGAGCTCGAGGAGGTCACGAAACCGCCCATTGGCTTCGCGCTCTTTGACCACGGCCTCCATCGCTGCTTCGCCGACGTTCTTGATCGCGGCCAACGCGAACCGGATACCACGCCGACCCGCTTCATCCTCTCCCACTGTGAACGAAATCCCGGATTCGTTGATATCGGGCGGTACCAGCGGAATGTCGAGGTTCTTCAGTTCCCCGCGGTAGTGATCGAGCTTTTCGGTATTCCCCATGTCCAGAGTCATGGAGGCTGCGAAGAATTCCACCGGGTGGTTCGCCTTGAGATAGGCGGTCTGATAGGCGACCAGCGCGTAGGCGGCGGCGTGGGATTTGTTAAAGCCGTAACCCGCAAACTTGGCCACCAGCTCGAAGATGTGCGATGCCTTGGCCTCAGGCGCGCCCCGCGCGGTCGCGCCTTCGATGAAGACCTGCCGCTGCTGGTCCATCTCGCTCTTGATCTTCTTCCCCATGGCGCGCCGCAGAAGATCGGCGTGGCCCAAGGAGTAGCCGGCGAGCTCCTGGGCGATCTGCATTACCTGTTCTTGGTAGATGATGATCCCGAAGGTTTCCTTCAGGATGCCCTCCAGGGTCGGGTAGAGGTAATCCGGCGCCTCTTTGCCGTGTTTGCGCTGGATGTAGCTCGGGATGTTGTCCATGGGGCCCGGACGGAACAGCGAGACGACGGCGATGATGTCCTCGAAAGTATCGGGCTTGAGCTTGCGAAGGACATCGCGCATTCCACTGCTTTCCAACTGGAACACGCCGGTGGTGTCGCCTCGGCCGATCATCTCGAACGTCGTCTCGTCATCGAGGGCGAGATGCGAGAGATCGAGATCGACGCCGCGCTGCTTCAGAAGATCGCATGCGTGGGCCAGGACGGTCAGCGTCTTGAGGCCGAGAAAATCGAACTTCACCAACCCCGCCTGTTCCACCCACTTCATGCTGAACCCCGTGACCAGCATGTCGGTGCGCGCATCGCGGGTGAGTGGAATAAGCTCGTCGAGCGGTCGATCGCCTATCACGACGCCGGCGGCGTGGGTCGAAGCGTGCCGGTAAAGACCCTCGAGCGGGCGGGCGAGTTTCACGAGTCGGCCAAGATCGGCGTCCCGTTCCACCGACTGACGCAGATACGGATCGCCTTCGAGGGCCTGGTCGAGGGACACCGGATTGGCGGGGTTGTTGGGAATCAGCTTGCAGACGCGATCAACCTGCGAATACGGTATTTGCAGAACGCGCCCTACGTCGCGAATCACCGCTCGCGCTTGAAGCGTTCCGAAAGTGATGATCTGGGCGACGCGGTCGCGACCGTATTTGTCGCGCACATAGCGAATGACCTCGTCGCGCCGGTCGCGGCAGAAATCGATATCGAAATCGGGCATCGAAACGCGCTCGGGGTTGAGGAAGCGTTCGAATAAAAGCCCGAACCGTAACGGGTCGAGATCGGTGATCCCGAGCGACCAGGAAACGACCGAGCCGGCGCCCGATCCGCGTCCCGGCCCGACCGGTATTCCTTCGCCCTTTGCCCAGCCGATGAAGTCTGCGACGATCAGGAAATAGCCCGCGAAACCCATGTCGATGATGACGTCGAGTTCGTATTGCAGGCGCTCGTGGTGGTGGCGCGCCGTCCGTTCGCGCTCGTCAACGGGCATTCCGGCGGCGACGGGGTCGCTTCGCAGCCGGTTTTCCAGGCCATCGGCCGCGCACAGGCGCAGTTGCTCCGCCTCGGTGCGGCCCTCGGGGCACGGAAAGGGCGGAAGGATGGGCGCCCGCGTCTCGGCCATAAAGGCGCAGCGCCTCGCGATCACCAGCGTGTTCTCGACCGCCTCGGGGAGATCGGCGAACAGCGCCCGCATCTCGTCAGCCGACTTGAAGTAGTACTCCGGCGTCAGCCGCCGTCGGTCATCGGCGCCGACGTAGGATCCCTCGGCGACGCAAAGGAGCGCGTCGTGCGCGGAAAACTGTTCGGCATCGCCGAAATAGACCTCGTTCGTTGCGACCAGCGGCAGATCGCGCGCATCAGCAAGCGCGATCAACGCCGCCTCGATCCTGGTCTCCACTTCAGTGCCGTGACGCGTCAGCTCGACGTAAAGACGTCCCGGGAAGGCCCCGCCGAGCCCGTCGAGGAGCGATTCGCAAGCCTCGTCCTGACCGTTCGCAAGCAACGTTGCGACGGCACCGTCCGCACCCCCCGTCATCGCGATCAGCCCGTCGCCATGCGCCTCAAGCGTTTCCACGGACACCTGGGGCTTCGCGGCGCCGTCGTTATCGACATGGGCCCGGCTCACGAGTTTCAACAGATTCCGGTAACCGGTATCACTCTGGGCCAGCAGCACCAAAGCACCGACAAGCATTGCGCTGCCGTTTTTCGCCGCCGCCCCGCCGTCCGAGGCATAGGTGATGTTGAGCTGGCAGCCGATGATCGGCTGGACACCACCCGCGGCGGCGGCGGCGGAGAATTCGAGCGCCCCGAAAAGATTGTTGGTGTCGGTGATCGCTACCGCCGGCATCCGTGCGTCGCGGCAGCGTGCGACCACCTCGTCCACGCGAACCATTCCTTCCAGCAAGGAATATGCGGAATGGACGTGCAGGTGGACGAATCCGGCGTGGTTCATGGGCAAGGATTCCA
>JASLLV010000102.1 GCA_030746935.1 Rhodospirillales bacterium
GAGCTCAGGCGGACCCGGGTCGGGCCGTTTTTGGAAGAGCACGCGATTTCGCTGGAAATACTCGCCGCTCTCGGCCATAGTGCGGCGCTCGAGAACCACTTGCTTCCGATCGAGACCGCGCTGGACGACATCCCGGCGCTGGCCATGACGGAGCAAGAAGCCCGCCACCTACGGCACGGCCGCGCCGTGCCCGTACTTCCGGTGGCAAGCCGGTCTCCCCTCAAGAACGTCACCAAGGGCGCGGTCGTTTGCGCCATGACCGAGGGCAAGCCGGTGGCGTTGGCGCGCATCGCGGGCGGCGAGATTCGCCCGCTTCGCGTCCTTAATCTCTGATGGGTGGAGAAAACGATGTCGATTACCGCAGGGCGCAAGCAGGAGCTCATCACCGAGTTCGCGGTCAAGGACGGCGACACGGGTTCGCCGGAGGTCCAGGTCGCCATCTTGAGTGAACGCATCCGCAACCTGACAGAGCATCTCAAGACGCACGCAAAGGACTTTCACTCGCGCCGCGGCCTTCTGATGATGGTCGGCAAGCGCAGGCGTCTTCTCGATTATCTGAACAAAACCGAGACCAGCCGTTACGACAACGTCGTCCAGCGGCTGGGTCTCCGGCGATAGGGCCACATGGTCGAATTCCGGCGATCGGGTTCGACAATCGGCAACGCTGTGCCGGGCCCTGCGACAACCCCCCCAGCGCCGGCCGGGAGCTGGCATCGAAGCGGGGATCCCAGCGATCACGCGCGCCGATCGGGCGCGCACTGTACGACGCAATAGGGCGCGCGAGGATCGCGCGCAATCAGTTAAGGATAAACACGTAATGTTCAAGGAGTTCAGAAAGGAAATCGAATGGGGCGGGCGCCCCTTGGTCTTTGAGACCGGCAAGTTCGCGCGCCAGGCCGACGGGGCCGTCATGGTCACCTACGGTGAAACCAAGGTGCTGTGTACCGCTGTTGCGGAAAAGACGCCGCGGGCGGGACTCGATTTTTTTCCGTTGACCGTCAACTACCAGGAGAAGGCCTTCGCCGCCGGCAAGATTCCCGGCGGGTTTTTCAAAAGGGAAGGTCGGCCCGGCGAAAATGAGACGCTCACGTCTCGCCTGATCGACCGCCCCATCCGACCGCTTTTCGCCGAGGGTTTCCGCAACGAGACCCATGTCATCTGCACCGTGGTCTCCCACGACCTCGAGAACAATCCCGACATCGTTGCCTTGGTGGGGACGTCGGCCGCATTGACTCTGTCGGGGATTCCGTTCCTGGGCCCGATCAGCGGGTGCCGGGTGGGCTATATCGACGGCGAATACGTGCTCAATCCGCAGATCGACGAGATGTCGACGTCGGATCTCGATCTGATCGTCGCCGGAACTGCGGAAGGCGTGCTGATGGTGGAATCCGAGGCGGGCGAGCTTTCCGAGGAGGTCATGCTGGGCGCCGTGATGTTCGCGCACGAGGCGCGCCAACCGGTCATCGGCGCCATCATCGAGCTTGCCGAGGCCTGCGCGAAGGAGCCGTGGGAAATTCCTTCACCGCCGGCCGGCAAACAGGGGATCGTCGATCGCGTGACCGCGGCCTGCGAATCGGATTTGCGGGACGCCTATGCGGATCCCCTCAAGCAATCGCGCACCGACAAGGTAGCGGCGATCAGGGATCGCGTCGCGGACGAGTTCGCCGCCGACGAGACGCTGGACGCGGCGCTGGTTTCCGAGGTGTTGCCCGGTGTCTTCAAGTCCTTGGAAAAGTCGATCGTGCGCAAGGACATCCTGCGCACGCACAAGCGCATCGACGGACGCGACACCTCGACCGTCCGCCCCATCGCCGCCGAGGTGGGCGTCCTGCCCCGCGCGCACGGGAGCGCGCTGTTCACCCGCGGCGAGACCCAGGCGCTGGCGGTCGCGACGCTGGGAACCGGCCAGGACGAGCAGATCATGGACGTTCTCGCGGGCGAGTACCGCGAGCACTTCTCGCTCCACTACAATTTCCCTCCGTACGCGACCGGCGAGGCAAAATTCCTGCGCCCCCCCGGACGCCGCGAGATCGGGCACGGCAAGCTGGCGTGGCGTGCGCTGCATCCGTTGCTGCCCACCAAGGATGACTTCCCCTACACCATCCGCGTGGTCTCGGAGATCACGGAATCGAACGGCTCGTCCTCAATGGCCACCGTTTGCGGCGCTTCACTGGCGTTGATGGACGCCGGCGTGCCTTTGAAGAGCCCGGTTGCCGGAATCGCCATGGGCCTGATCAACGAAGACGACGGTGTCGCCGTGCTCTCCGACATACTCGGCGACGAAGACCACTTGGGCGACATGGATTTCAAGGTGGCGGGAACCGAACGCGGGATCACGTCGTTGCAGATGGACATCAAGATTACCTCGATCACCCGTGAGATCATGGAAACGGCGCTCTCGCAGGCCCGCGACGGGCGCCTGTGGATCCTCGGCGAAATGGCGAGCGCGCTGTCGAGCGCGCGCGACGGGGTCAGCAAGCACGCGCCGCGCATCACGGTCATCAAGATCGCGCGCGACAAGATCCGCGAGGTGATCGGACCGGGCGGAAAGGTGATCCGCGAGATCTGCGAGATCACGGGCGCGAAGATCGACATCGAAGACGATGGCACGGTCAAGGTGGCCGCGGTCGAGGAGGCGGCGGCGGACGAGGCGATCCGCCTGATCAACAACATCGCGGCCGAGCCCGAAGTGGGAAGGATCTACGACGGCAAGGTGGTCAAGATCATGGAGTTCGGGGCTTTCGTGAACTACCTCGGCAGCCGCGACGGCCTCGTCCACATCAGCCAGATCGCCGCCCATCGCGTCGCCAAGGTGACCGACGTCATCAACGTCGGCGACACGGTGAAGGTGAAGCTGATCGGAGTCGACGACCGCGGCAAGGTGAAGCTTTCCATGCGCGCCGTCGATCAGACCAGCGGTGAAGAGATCGCCGAAGGTGCGAGAGAGGCCGAGGCCGCGCACTGATTCACCTGCGCGCGGGATTCGACCCGCACCCGCCCGGCGCTGCCGTGGGCCCGGCGTGCAAACGCCCACCGTGATGGCGCCGCTTTGCCTGCCGCCCGTGATCGGGCACCGCGGCGCTGCCGGACGGGCGCCCGAGAACACGCTCGCCGGCATTCGTCGCGCCGCCCGGCTCGGCGCCGCCTGGGTCGAGTTCGACGTCCGTCTCAGCGCCGACGGCACGCCGGTCGTCATCCACGATCCGACGCTCAAACGCACCACCGGGGCCCCCGGCCGGGTGTCGACGACGCCGATGGAGACGCTCGCGTCGCTGGACGCGGGCGCGTGGTTCGATCCGCAATTCGCCGGCGAGACCGTTCCCAGCCTGGAAGCCGCGTTGGGATGTGTTCGCGAGCTTGGGCTCGGCGCCAACGTCGAACTCAAACCGGCGCCGGGACGCACGGCCGCCCTGGTCGAAAGCTCGTCGCGGGCGATCGCCCGGGCCGTGGGGGCTGGACGCGGTCGCCTCGCAGCGCCGCCGCTTCTGCTTTCCAGCGCATCACGCGTGATTCTCGATGCGGCACGGCGCATTGCGCCCGAGCTTCCTCGCGGCCTCGTCGCCCGCCGGGCACCACGGGATTGGCGGTCGGCGGCAGCGCGGCTCGGGTGTGTGTCGCTGCACGTCTCGGCGTCATCGCTTACGCATGCGGGCGCGCGTGAGATCAAATCGGCCGGGCTCCGGCTTGCGGTCTTCACGGTCAACGATCCGAAGCGCGCGAGTGTCTTCTGGGGATGGGGCGTCGATTCGATATTCAGCGACGTTCCCGAGCTTTTGCTCGCGGCCCGGCGGGCGTACGGCTGAGCCGCCGCGCGCGTGGATTCGTCTTTTTCGCGATCGGTACATATATGGACTCTGGAAAGGGGAGGCGTCGGGCCGTTCAGGATTTGCAACGAAAGAGCAGCTATTCGCATGAGGATTTGATCGAATGCGCCCATGGACGGCTATTCGGCTCTGGCAACGCGCGCCTACCGTTGCCGCCGATGCTGATAATCGATCGGATCGTCGGGATCGCGGAGACGGGTGGCCGATACGGAAAAGGGGAAATCCTCGCGGAACTGGACATCAAGCCCGACCTTTGGTTCTTTCAGTGTCATTTTGAATCGGATCCCGTGATGCCCGGCTGCCTCGGCCTCGACGCGCTGTGGCAGTTGAGCGGGTTCTTTTTGGGGTGGATTGGGGCCCTGGGGCGGGGCCGAGCGCTCGCCGTCGGCAAGGTGAAGTTCGCGGGCCAGGTGGTGCCCTCGGCGAAGCGTCTCGAGTACCGGATCGACGTGAAGCGCGTCATCCGGCGCCAGGTGAGCCTGGTTATCGCCGACGGATCGGTGTCCGCCGACGCGCAGCCGATCTACGAAGCCAAGGATATGCGGGTCGGCGTGTTCACGGCGCCGGAGGGAGCGTTCAGCGATGAGTGACGGGAACGGGGCGGCTATGAAACGCGCGGTCATCACGGGACTTGGAATCGTATCCAGCATCGGAAACAGCGCCGCAGAGGTAGTGAAGGCGCTGCGTGAGGGCCGTTCGGGAATTTCGTTTTCCGAGGAATACCGGGAGATGGGGTTCCGCAGCCAGGTTCACGGGCGTCCCGACATCGACTTGGATGCGGAAGTCGACCGCAAGTTCCGCCGCTTCATGGGCGACGGCGCGGCCTACAACTACGTCGCCATGGGCCAAGCGGTCGCCGATTCCGGCCTCGAGCCGAACATGGTCTCGAACGAGCGGACGGGATTGATCATGGGCTCGGGGGGGCCGTCGACGAAGAACTTGTTGCAGGCGTTCGACGTGGCCCGCGAGAAGGGACCGAAGCGGGTGGGTCCGTTCATGGTGCCCAGAACCATGTCGAGCACCAACTCGGCGACGCTCGCAACGGCGTTCGAAATCAAGGGCGTCAGCTACTCGATCAGTTCGGCTTGCGCGACCAGTGCGCACTGTATCGGCAACGCGGCCGAGCTCGTGCAACTGGGCAAACAGGACGTGGTCTTCGCAGGCGGCGGCGAGGAGCTTGATTGGACGATGACGGTCCTGTTCGATGCCATGCCGGCGCTGTCGTCGAAGTTCAACGACACCCCCGAGGCGGCCTCGCGCGCGTTCGACGCGAATCGCGACGGCTTCGTCATCGGCGGCGGCGGCGGGGTCGTGGTGGTTGAGGAGCTGGAGCGCGCCAAGGCGCGGGGCGCCAAGATCTACGCCGAAATCGCCGGATACGGTGCCACTTCCGACGGCTACGACATGGTTCAACCGTCCGGCGAAGGCGCGGTCCGCTGCATGCGGCTGGCGATGCAGAATTTGGACCAGCCGATCGACTACATCAACACCCACGGCACGGGAACGCCGATCGGCGATGTCCGCGAACTTGAGGTGCTGGGCGAGGTGTTCCGCTCGCGCAACCGGATTCCTGCGTTCAACTCGACCAAGTCGCTGACCGGCCATGCGTTGGGCGCCGCCGGTGTCCACGAAACCATTTTCAGCTTGCTCATGATGGAGCACGGGTTCATCTGCGAATCCGCGAATGTCGGCGAGCTTACGCCCGAAGCCGATGATATGCCGATCGTCCTGGAACGCCGCGACGACGTGGCGCTCAATTGCGTGCTCTCGAACAGTTTCGGCTTCGGCGGAACCAATGCGACGCTGGCTTTTACCCGCTACGACGGCTGAGAAGGCGCACCCGATTCAGATTCGCCGGCCCACGTGGCGCCAGCGCTAACCCAGGCCGCCACCGGCCCCGCGTTGATGGCCGGGAAACGGGGCCTCGTGATGGGAGTCGCGAACGAGCGCTCCATCGCTTGGGGTATCGCCAGGACACTCCATCGCTACGGCGCCGAACTCGCCTTCACATACCAGGGCGAGGCGATCGGCAGGCGGGTGACGCCGCTCGCCCGATCGCTCTCGTCGGACATCGTTCTCGAGTGCGACGTCGAGGACGCGGCGCGCCTCGATGCCACCTTCGCGACCCTCGCCGCGGAGTGGGAAAGGCTGGACTTCGTCGTCCACGCCCTTGCCTTTGCCGATCGCGAGGCGCTCAAAGGACGCTACGTCGATACGTCGGCCCACGACTTCGCTCGCTCACTCGCGGTTTCGTGCTACTCGTTCACGGAAGTCGCGAGACGGGCCGCGGCGCTGATGGCCGGCGGCAGCCTGTTGACGCTCACCTTCGAGGGCTCGCGGCGCGTGGTCCCTGGATACAACGTCATGGGTGTGGCCAAGGCGGCGCTCGAGGCGAGCGTTCGCTACCTCGCCGTCGATTTGGGGCCCGCGAACGTCCGGGTGAACGCGCTTTCGGCCGGCCCGGTCCGCACGCTCGCCGGAAGCGCAATCGGCGGTGCGCGGCGAATCCTGCGCACCAGCGCCGCCAACGCGCCCTTGCGGCGCAATGTCCGTCTCGACGAAATCGGCCGCGCCGCGCTCTATCTCCTGAGCGATCTGTCGGCGGGCGTTACCGGCGAAGTCCATTTTGTCGACTGTGGCTATCGCGTGACCGGAATGACCGCTCGCCGGCCCGCCGAAAACGATCTGGGGTCGTGAAGAGTTTCAACGGCGTAAACAAATACATTCGATTCGTTCAAAAGAAGGCTTGTGTCGCCAACGCGCGTGGGCTATTGCTAGCGGCAGCGGCGCTGACCATATTGGAACCATGAACCGCGAAAGACCCTACAGCAAGGCGATCGCGCGTTTGCGCGAGGCCGGATTGCGACCGACGCGGCAACGGCTCGCGCTTGCGAAGCTTCTGTTTGAGAGCGGCAATCGCCACATCAGCGCCGAGCTTCTTCACGGCGAAGCCCGACGGGCGGGAATTCGCGTATCGCTCGCGACCGTCTACAACACGCTTCATCAGTTCACCGCGGCCGGTCTCATGAACGAGATCGTGGTCGACCCAACGCGGTCGTATTTCGACACCAACACCGCCGAGCACCACCACTTCTACTTCGTCGAAACGGGACGTCTCGAGGACATACCCGATGGTGGGGTCGGGCCGATGGAGCTTCCCGAACCGCCCCCGGGGACAACCATCAAGCGGGTCGATGTGGTCATTCGCCTCGATGGGAACGATTCCTGATAAACCCCGTATTCGCAAACGTCTAAGAAAGTTATTAGAATCTTTTTAAACTAGTTGACGGGCCGTCGCGCCGGCATCATATTATCGGCGCGCGGGTGCCGCGGGCGCAGACATTTCGCATTCCACCACCGAAGAAAAAGAGGAGAAAGATGCCCAGTTTGAAGGGATCGAAAACCGAACAAAGCCTCAAGGACGCGTTCGGCGGCGAATCGATGGCGAACCGCCGCTACCTCTATTTCGCCCAGAAGGCGGACGTCGAAGGCTACAACGACATCTCGGCCGTGTTCCGCTCCACCGCCGAAGGCGAGACGGGTCACGCCCACGGTCACCTCGAGTTCCTCGAAGAGGTGGGGGATCCCGCGACCGGCCTCGCTATCGGCAAGACCGGCGACAACCTGAAGGCCGCGATCGCGGGCGAGACCCACGAGTACACGGACATGTACCCGGGCATGGCGAAGACCGCCCGCGAAGAGGGATTCGACGAGATCGCCGAGTGGTTCGAAACCCTCGCAAAAGCCGAGAAGTCCCACGCCGGGCGCTTTCAAAAGGCACTCGAGGCCATGGACGCTTAGGGGCCGAGCGGACATCGCGATGGCCGGCCGAGGCTGAGCGTCGCTGTCTCAGTCTCGGCGCCAGTCCGATCCCGGTCCGGGGATCCGCGAACGTAACCCCTGAGCGAAGAGGCCATCATGGGTGAAGGCGGCCTGGGCGCGCCGGAACGGCGGCCCATCGCATGGCGGGACGATGCTTATCTCGATCCCGGAAAGCTGGACGCCGAGGTGCGACGCGTCTTCGACATCTGTCACGGATGCCGTCGCTGCTTCAACCTTTGCGATAGCTTTCCCAGACTCTTCGATCTGATCGACGACAGCGAAAGCGGCGAGCTCGACGGTGTCGCGAGCGCCGGCTTCAAGGGCGTGGTCGACGCCTGCACGCTGTGCGACATGTGCTTCATGACCAAGTGCCCGTACGTGCCGCCGCACGAGTTTGATCTCGACTTCCCGCACCTCATGTTGCGCTATCGCGCGCTCGAGTTCTCCCAGGGTCAGGTCGGCCTCGCCAAGCGTCAACTCGCTGAAACCGATCGCAACGGCCGCTTGGGTTGCGGGGTAGCGCCCATCGCGAACTGGGCGAGCCGGCGCGACAACGCGACCACGCGCGGGCTCATGGAGCGGGTCCTCGGTGTCCATCGCGGCGCCGCACTTCCGGAATTCGCACGCCGGCCGTTGACCGATGCGGCGCGCGCAATCGCGGTGAATGCGGACGCGCCGGCGTTCGGCCGCAAGGTGGCCCTCTTCGCCACCTGTTTCTGCAACTACAACGATACCGCGATCGCTGCCGCCGCTCTCTCGGTTCTGGCCCGCAACGGCGTCGAGACCGAGATCGTTTATCCGGGATGCTGCGCGATGCCGCACTTGGAGAACGGCGATCTCGCGCGGGTCGCAGAATCATCTCGAACCGCGGCGGACGCGCTCGTGCCCTGGAGCGGGCGAGGCTACGACGTCGTGGCGCCGGTTCCTTCGTGTGCGCTGATGATGAAGTTCGAATGGCCCTTAATCGTGACCGGCGACGAAGCGATCGCGCGGGTCGCGAGCGCGACTTTCGACGTCAGTGAGTACGTGGTCGATATCGCACGGAAAGAGGGCCTCGCCGACGGGCTCAAGCCCTTGGACGGCGACGTGACATTGCTCATGGCTTGCCACGCGCGAGCCCAGAACATGGGCCAGAAGGCGCGTGAGATGTTGGAGCTGATTCCCGGGGCCAGCGTTTCGGTGATCGAGCGATGCTCGGGTCACGGGGGCACGTGGGGCGTGATGAAGGACAATTTCGCTGTCGCCCTAAAAATCGGCAGGCCTGTGGTCCGCGAGGCGGCGCGCAACCGCGTCCCCTACGTTGTGTCTGAGTGCCCGCTCGCCCGCGAGCACATCGTCCAGGGAATGGAGGAAGTGGACGCTGCGGCCGCGCCGGTCCGCGATCTCCGCCATCCCATCCAGCTTCTGGCCCGGGCGTACGAAACTTGACGGAGGCGAGGGCGCGGATGACGGCGAAGCGACGGATTACGGCCGCCGATGTCACGGCCATGGAGGAATACGCGCGTGAACGCGGGGTGCGGCGCGCAGCGATCCGGGCCTTGAAGAAGGACCGTCGAGTCGCGGTCGGTCCCGACGCCACGTTCTATTTCGAATGCTTCGAGACCATGTTGCATCAGGTGCAAGAGATGCTGTTCGTCGAGAAGGGCGGCGAGGCGCAGCTTGCCGGTGAGCTCGAGGCCTACAACCCGCTCGTCCCCCAGGGGCGCGAGCTGGTGGCGACGTTCATGATCGAAATCGCCGAGCCCGCGCGCCGGGCGCGGGTCCTTGCCGAACTCGGCGGCATCGAAGATACCATCACGCTCGGAATCGATGGCGAGACCGTCGTGGCCGAGGCCGAGCGCGACGTCGATCGCACGACCGCCGAAGGGAAGGCTTCGGCGGTTCATTTCCTGCACTTCCCCTTCACGCCCGGCCAGATCGAGGCGTTTCGCCGGCGCGGAGCGCAAATGCGCTTGAGCGTGGATCACCCGCGCTACGCCCACTCGACGATAATCGCGGAAGCGGTCGGCGCGGCACTCGCCGGCGATTTCGACTAAACGGTCAAAGCGCCAAATCGCTATCCACTCACGTGGAACCGCACCGGTCCGCGAGCCGGTACCGAGCAATCGGCCCAAGCGCTAG
>JASLLV010000103.1 GCA_030746935.1 Rhodospirillales bacterium
AAAGGAACCCGTGCAGCCGATCTTCGGTGAAGCGGCGAAACCGGCTGCCGCGCCGCTCGGGCACCAGGGCCACGGTGTCGAACCCGGCCGCGAGTCCGAGTTGACGCAGGCTCCCGGGCGCGAAGGCGGTTTTGTGGGTCAGGTCCCCGTACTGGTGCTGCGCGGCCCAGGGCGAGGCCATGTTGGGAACCCGCACGATGACCAATGCATTTGCGGCGAGCGCGGACTTGATGCGTTCGAGCAAGGCGACACCCTCGTACGCCGAGAAATGCTCGAGTACGTCGAGCATGAACACCCGATCGAAGGGGTCGTCGGCGGCGCAATCGTCGAGATAATCCCACACGCTTGCGATGCGAACGCGGGCGGCAAGCTCATCGGGGATATAGGCGAGCACTTTGGGGTCGAGATCGATTCCGACGAAGCGGCGCGCACCCTTGTGGTGCAAGTATTTCAGGAACTGTCCCGTCCCGCAGCCGATCTCGAGAAACGCCATGCCGGCGTCGCATTGCGCGGGCTCCCAGAACTCGCGGTCCATCCAGCGGACGTGCTTTTCGCGCAGATCGGGCGCTGCGTAATCCTTGTACTCGTCGTAACCCGCGTAGAAATCCTCGGGTCTGTTGAAGCTCACGATCCCGATCCTTAAGCGACGTGATCTTCGGAACTATGGCCGACGTCGGCCTGCGGTCAACACGTTTGGGTCTGCGCGCGGTCTCAAGACCGTCCCCACGGCGGATCGCCCCTGAGGAAGCCGCGCGCCGCGCGGGCCTTGGTGAGGTTGCTTAAGAACTTGCGCGGCCGAAGGGTGGCGAGTCCAAACAGGGCTTCGCGCATGAATCGGCGGACAAACCGGCTGGCCTCGGCCTTGGCCTCCGTCTCGCCGCCGTGTTTGCGCTCGCAATGCAGGTGGCCCCAGGTCATGTTCCAGTCCTTGCGCAGCCGTGTGCGTACACTGGCGCGCTCCGACGCGCCGCCTAAGTGTCGCGCCTCGGCGCTCGGATCGACGACCAGGCTGTAGCCTGCCCGCGTCGCCCTGAGCGAGATGTCGGCGTCCTCGGCATACAGGAAGAAACTCTCGTCGAAGCCGCCGATGGCGCGGAACGCCCCGGTCCGCCACAGAACCACGGCGCCCGTCAGGAACCACGTGCAGAACGGTCCCGAAGGGGGGTGCGCGGTCTTGTGGTGGTTGCGCTCCCAGGCATGCATGACGTCGAGTTCCATGTCGCCCCGCCCGTTGGTGAGAAGAGGCGCGACCGCGATTGCGCCGGGGCACGAATCCGCCGTTGCGATCAGGCGCTCGACGCATCCCGCAGCGATCTCGGCGTCGGGGTTGACGTGCAGGACGTACTCGGTCTCGGCTGCAGCGAACCCCAGGTTGCTCGCCCAGGCGAGGCCGTGGTCTTCGGTATTGCGGATTACGCGGGCTGAAGGGTGCAGCGACGTCGCCGCCTCGGCGGTCCCGTCGGTGCTGAGCGTATCGACGACCACGACGCGCAGCGCGTCCGCGAGCGCGCCGAGCGAGGCGGGCAGGATGTAGCGCGAGTTGTGGACGACCATCACCACGGTGATCCGCTGCCACGGGTCCGCCGTGCTCCCCGGCGCCGGTTCGGTCATCGCTGCGCCCTCAGTCCCGGCCGGTTCGGCGACTTAATTCGCGGTGCCGTGACAGTGCTTGTATTTCTTGCCGGACCCGCAGGGGCACGGCGCGTTGCGCGGGACCCGCCCCCAGGTCGCGGGGTCGTGGGGGTCGACGACGGCGGAGCGCGCCCTGACGCGCACCGGCGCTTGTGCCGGTCGGGGGGTCCCCCGGTCGGGAACGGCTCCGCTAGCGGTTCCGGCGCCGACGTCGGCGAAGGCTGGATCCTCGCGGGACTCGACCACATCCGTGGGCGAGTGTTGCAATGCCAAACCCTCGTTCGGGTCGATCTGCAGCTCGAAATGCGAAAGCACAGTGATCACCCGCTCGCGCAAGCCCGTCAGCATGGATTCGAACAGGCCGAAGGCCTCTCTCTTGTATTCGTTCAAAGGGTCGCGCTGGCCATAGGCGCGAAGCCCGATTCCCTGGCGCAGGTGGTCGAGGGTCAGCAAATGTTCCTTCCACACCTGATCGAGGACCTGGAGGAGGAGGCTTTTCTCGACCATTCGCACGACTTCGGCGCCATAGTTGGCCGCCTTTTGCGCCATCTTGCGCTCGACTGCGTCGACCAGGCGCTCGCGGATCTCGGCATCGGCGATGCCTTCCTCGCTGGCCCAGTCGGCCACGGCCACGTCGAGCCCGAATACCCTCAGCGCCTCTTCGTGCAGGGCGTCCGTGTTCCATTGCTCGGGATACGCCTTCTCGGGGATACAGCGCGCCACCATATCGTCGAGCACCTCGTGGCGCATGTCGCTCACGGTCGTCGAAACGTCTTCGGCGTCCATCAACTCCTTGCGCTGCTCGTAAATGACCTTGCGCTGGTCATTCATGACGTCGTCGAACTTCAGGAGGTTTTTTCGGATCTCGAAGTTGCGCGCCTCGACCTTCTGCTGCGCCTTCTCCAGCGCCTTGTTCACCCACGGATGGACGATGGCCTCGCCGTCTTCGAGCCCGAGCTTTCGGAGCATGCCGTCGATGCGCTCGGAGCCGAAGATTCGCATGAGGTCGTCCTCGAGCGAGAGGAAGAACTTCGACGCGCCGGGATCGCCCTGGCGGCCCGAACGGCCCCGCAACTGGTTGTCGATGCGTCGGCTTTCGTGGCGTTCGGTCCCCATGATGACAAGCCCGCCCGCCTCGATCACCTTGCGCTTGTCCTCGGTGACCTCTTCGCGGATGCGGTCCGCACGCTTGGCGCGCTCCGTCTCGTCGTCGATCCCTTCCAGTTCTTGGCGGACGCGCATGTCGGGGTTGCCGCCGAGCTGGATGTCGGTTCCGCGCCCCGCCATGTTGGTGGCGATGGTGATGGCGCCCGAAACGCCGGCCTGGACGATGATCGAGGCCTCTTGTTCGTGGAAGCGGGCATTGAGGACCTGGTGGGGGACCTTGCGTTTCTTCAAAAGCCGCGAGAGGTGCTCGGACTTCTCGATCGAGATCGTTCCGACGAGGGCTGGTTGGCCGCGGGCGCGGCAGTCCTCGATGAAATCGAGAATAGCGTCGTACTTTTCATTCGCCGTCCGATAGACCTCGTCGTCCTTGTCGTCGCGGATGCACGGCAGGTCGGTCGGGATGTCGACAACTTCCAGCTTGTAGATCTCCGAGAATTCGCCGGCTTCGGTCATGGCGGTGCCGGTCATGCCCGCGAGCTTCGGGTAGAGCCGGAAGTAGTTTTGGAAGGTGATCGAGGCCAGGGTCTGGTTCTCGTGCTGGATGTCGAGGGCTTCCTTCGCCTCGAGCGCCTGGTGCAGGCCCTCGGAATAGCGCCGGCCCTCCATCATGCGCCCGGTGAACTCGTCGATGATCACGACGCGGCCGTCCTTGACGATGTAGTCGGTGTCGTGGGCGAAAAGCTTATGGGCGCGTAGCGCCTGGTTGGCGTGGTGAACCAGCGAGATGTTGGCGAGGTCATACAGATTGCCGCCGGTCAGCAGCCCCGATTCGCGCAACAGCTCTTCAAGGCGCTCGGTGCCGACTTCGGTGAAGGTAACCGCGCGGACCTTCTCGTCCTTCTCGTAATCCTCGTCCGAGAGCTTGGGAATCAGCTTGTCGATCGCTTGGTAAAGGGCCGACGAATCCTCGGTCTGGCCGGAGATGATCAGGGGCGTGCGCGCCTCGTCGACGAGGATCGAATCGACCTCGTCGACGATCGCGAAATTGAAGGGCCTCTGGACCATGTCTTCGAGGCGGAACTTCATGTTGTCGCGCAAGTAATCGAAGCCGAACTCGTTGTTGGTACCGTAAGTGACGTCGGCGGCGTAGGCGCGGCGGCGTTCATCGTCGGAAAGCCCGTGGACGATGCATCCCGAGCTGAGGCCGAGAAATCCGTAGATTGCGCCCATCCACTCGACATCGCGGCGGGCGAGGTAGTCGTTCACCGTGACCACGTGTACGCCCTCGCCCTTGAGGGCGTTGAGATAGACCGGCAGGGTCGCGACCAGGGTCTTACCCTCGCCGGTCTTCATCTCGGCGATCTGGCCGCGGTGGAGGACGACTCCGCCGAGAATTTGGACGTCGAAATGACGCTGGCCGAGGGTGCGCTTGGCCGCCTCGCGCACGGTCGCGAAGGCTTCCACCAGGATTTCGTCCAGAGACTCGCCGGCCTCGAGGCGCTCGCGGAGCCAAGGCGTGCGCCCGCGGAGCGCGTCCTCGCTCAACACTTCCAGCTCGTGCTCAAGCGCGTTGGCCGCATCGACGTAGGAGCGCAAGGTCTTGAGGTAGCGCTCGTTGGCGGTGCCGAACACGCGCCGGGCGATGGCGCCTATCATGAATGGCCCTCGGATGATGGCGCGATAGGGACCGCGAATCGCGCGAATCCCATTTGGCCCAAGAGATAGAGCCGGTCCCGGGGTCTGTCAACGAAGCCGCACACCGGCGTGGTGTTCAGGAGCCCGTGTCGTCCTGGGGCTTGGCGAGCACGTCGACGAGGCGGAGCTTGAGCGATTTCAAGCGCCAGTCGGCGATGCCGTAGGTCCAGTCTGCGACGGCGGCGTTGATGGCGTCGGCTTCACGCTTCACCTCGTCGGCGGTCTTGAAGCCTTCGGTATCCTCGCCGTCCGGGACGCCCACGGGCGCGGGGTCGACGGACGCGGTGATCCGGGTCCAGCTTTGCTCGGCTTCTGCGTCCTCGAGCATGGTGAGGGTGACTATGAGCCCGTCGTAGGTGCGTACCTCGGCCGTCAACAGCACCTCGGAACCCGCGATCTGCTTGTCTGTGTGGGGGACGACGTCGTCGAACTCGAGGCCTCTGAGCGCCCGGGCGGTGTCGTCCACGTCCCAATACCAGTTGCGCCTGAGCTTCGCGTCCTCGGGCAGGTTCTGGATCTCGAAGTGCTCGTCCGACGGTTTGGCCTTGACGGCGACGAACGCGGTGCCGTCGGCGTCGATCGCGCTCACCTTGTGGACGCGCTTGCTGGCCACGTCCGTGATCTGGCGTTGCAGCCACTCGCGCTCGGTTTTGCCGAACTCGAGGCTGCCCTGGGCGAGCCAAACCTGATCCTCACCCGGCCGGCGAATGTAAATCCCGTCGAGGCCGCCGCCGCCCAGGTTGTAGCGCGGGCGTCCCACCATTACCTCGGCCAGGGTCGCGCCGCCCGTGTCCTTGAGGCGCACGAGCTTGGCCCGCGAACCCTGGTTCGACGGATCGTCCAGCCAGACGCGCGGAAAACGCTCCGCCATCCGGGTCATGGGCTCGACCAGCCGGAGTTGGGATAGCTGGAGCGCCACCTTCCCAACCATCTCGGCGTTCGCCGCGTACGCGTGCTTTTCCGCGACCACCCAGCCCGCCTCCGTGCGAGTCATCGTGAGCTTGCCGGTCGCGTGTTCGACTTCGATGCGTGCGACGTCGGAGAGCCCGTCCTCGAGCCCCGGGAACAAGCGCTCTTCGGCCAGGGGCGATACCGCAAAACGATAGTGCTGGGCGACGCCGAAGGCTGCGGCCACCACCATCAGGATCGTGGCGGCGGCGAGTCCGATGATCGTGCTGGGCCTCATGCTTGCGAACCTTTCCGAATCATCCTTGGCGCCTTCGGCCTCATCCGGCGGGGGCGCCCCGGCCGTACCGCCGTCGCCTGGCCACGGCGAGGATCACAGCGACCACGCAGACGAGCGCGGGAACGGCCCAGATGTTGACGATACGAACGAGCGTCATCAGGGCCTCGACATCCTTCCTCAACTCGTGCTGGACATCGCGGAGCTGGCGGCGGATCGAGACCAATTCCTTGCGGAAGTTGTCGATCGTCGTCCGTTGCTCGGTGGTGAGAACGATCGTGCCACGGCCCGCATCGATCTGGAACTCGCCGAGCTTCTTTTCGGTTTCCTCGCGCTTGGCCAGCAGCTCCTGTTCAGTCTTGCGAAACCGCTCCGCGGCGTCGCGTTGCATGGCCTCGACCCGGTGGAAGGGGCGTACCGACAGCCCCCGGCTCCTGAGACCGATGAGCGCGTCGCTGCCGGCCAGGTTGTCGAGCACGTTGATCACGAAGTCGGCGTTGTTGGCGATGGGAACCGAAATGCCTTGGCCGAACATGTTCCGCGGCTGCATCCAGAATCTTTCTTCGAGGATGTCGACATCGGCGACCACCACCAGATGGACTGGACCGTCGGAGCGGGCGCGGTGCGAGAGCGCCGGCGTGTCCGCCGTCTCGGGGGCCGCGGCATCCTCGGTCTTCTCGGCGGCCGCGTCGCCGTCCTCGGCCTCGGCGGGCGGCGGCCCGTCGGGAAAGGCGCTTGCGATGGGACCTTGGAATCGGGCGGCGAGGGTGAAGGCGCGGTCTTCGGTCTTGAATTCATTGAGGAGCTGCACCGGATCGGGAGGTCCGAATCGCACGGCATCCGCCTCGATCCCCATGGCCTGGGTGCCGGAGGTGATCAGCGGCGTGAGGCGCAGCGCCGAGCCTTCCTTCGCCTCCAGGTGCCCGGCGCCGGCCAGGATCACGCTGTTGATGCGGTCGGTGACAACGTCGTCGGCGTTGAAGTTTGGCGCCCGCAGGTCCATCCAAAGGATGAAGTCGGCGGCCGAGGCGCGGGCGCCCGGAATGTTGACCCGAATGGCGGTCGTGCGGTCGCCCACCACTTCGTCGGCCGAGAATTTCACGCCCCAGGCGTCGAAAAGCTTGGCGAGATCCGATTTGTTCGAGAGCGTACCTTGCTGGACCGCCTGCTGGGGCGCCGACTGGTAGTGCGGATCGACGAAGAACATCGCCTTGCCGCCGGCAACCACGTACTGATCGATCGCGTAAAGGGTCTTGCCGGCGAGCTGGCCGGGATGGACGACCATCAACACGCCGACGTCTTCGCCGATCGCATCCGCCTCGGCGCCCAGCGCTCTGACCTGGAAGAACTGCTTCATCTGCTGGGCCACCGGCCACGGCATATAGCCCTTCGCCGGATCCTGTTCGAGGCGCAGCGATCCGACGATGCCCACCACCTTCTTATCCGGGTTCGCGAGATCGAAGATGAGCCGCGTCAAGTCGTACTCGAGGAACGGCTCTCGCGCCGGATCGAAAAAGGCGATGTATTCGCGGTCGTCGGTGCTGTTCCGCGCCGCAAGGCCGAAGTAGCCACGGTCTCCGGCATCGTTCACCAACACGCCCTGGAGGCCGAACGAGACTGCCTCGTCCTCCTCGGCCGAGTAAGGGTCGGGGTTGTAGACCTCGAGCCAAAGCATTCCGTCCGAGAGACTGACGTAGTGGTCGAGAAGATCACGCACGCGCGCCGCATAGCTCCCGAAACCGGTGTCCTCGGAAATCGTCCGCGAGATGTAGAAGCGCAGCTTGATCGGCTCGTCGATGGCGGCGAGCGCTTTTTTCGTGCCGTCGGAAACCGTGAACAGGCGGTTCGCGGTGAGATCGAGCCGCAGCGGCGGGATCGTGGTCGTCGATAATACGTTCAGGGCGACGAACAGGATGATGGCCAGAACCACGCCAGCACCAGCCAGCGTACCGCGCTCAAGTGAATAAAGCCATTTGAGACCCCGCATCGCTCAAGCCCCCTTCCTGAACTCGACGATGGCGACGTTGACGAACAGCGCGAACCCGATCACCGAGGCGAAGTAGATCAGGTCCTTCAGATCGATCACCCCCTTGGCGATGTTCGCAAAGTGGGTGAGGAAGCTCATGCTCGCGATCACGTCGACGAGAAACGCCGGCGCCCAGCCGCGGAAGAACGCGAGCACGATCTCGAGCCCACTGGTGAGAAACAGAAAGCAGAGCACCGCCGCGACGATGAAGGCGATCACCTGGTTCCGGGTCATCGCCGAGGCGCAGGCGCCGATCGCGAGATAGGCCCCGGCCATCAAGAAGCTCCCCACGTAGCCCGCCACGATGACGCCGTTGTCCGGATCGCCCAGGTAGTTGACCGTGATCCATACCGGGAAAGTGAGCGTCACCGTGACGACGACAAAGGCCCAGGCAGCGAGAACCTTGCCGAGGACGGCCTGCGTCGTGGTCACGGGAAGCGTCATCAGCACTTCGATCGTTCCCGATTTCCGCTCCTCGGCCCAAAGGCGCATGGTCACCGAGGGGATCAGAAACAAATAGAGCCAAGGATGGAAAAAGAAGAAGGACTGAAGATCGGCCTGTCCGCGACCGAAGAAGTTGCCCATGTAGAATGTGAGCGCGCCGGTCAGCGCAAGGAAGATGACGATGAACACGTAGGCGAGCGGCGTCGAGAAGTAGGCCTGAAACTCCCTACGGAAAATGACGAGCGTGTTGGCCATGGGGCGTCTTTCCGTTTGCGCCGCGTCAGTGCGCGACGGTGAGGCGGTAGAACACCTCGTCGAGCTCGCCGCGCTCGGTATACAACTCGTTGACCGCGAAGCCGGCGCTTCGGACCCGTTCGCCGACCTCGTGGACGATCGGCCTGCCATCGCGGGGAACCACGACAAGCGTTGCCGTCCCGGGCTCGGGTTCGCCGACCTCGACCTCAGCGACCTCCGCCATCTGCTCGATCAGGCCTTTCGCTTCGGTCGCGATTTCGGCGCCGAGACGAATGGAAACCGCGTTGTGGCGCGCCGACCGGCGCCGCAGTTCCGCGGGCGAGCCGTCGAAGACGATGCGCCCCGCGGCGATGATCACGGCCCGCGTGCAGACCGCCTCCACCTCTTCGAGAATGTGGGTGGAGATCACGATCACCTTGTCGGGGCTCATATCGCGGATCAGGGACCGGACCTGGCGCTTCTGGTTGGGATCGAGCCCGTCCGTGGGCTCGTCGAGGATCAGGACCTCGGGATCGTGCAGCATTGCCTGGGCAAGGCCTACCCGGCGTTTGAAGCCCTTGGATAGCGTATCGATTGGCTGATGAAGGACGCCTTGAAGTTCGACCTTCTCCACGGCGCGCTGAACGAGCGGGGTGATGGCCCCACGCGCGAATCCGCGGGCCTGGGCGATGAAGTTGAGATAGGTGATCGGCGACATGTCGCCGTAAAGCGGCGCGCCTTCGGGCAGGTAGCCGATGTGGCGCCGGGCAGCGATCGGGTTCTCGGCGACGTCGTGCCCGCAGACCTCGATCCTTCCCGCTGTCGGCGGAAGATATCCGGTGACCATTCGCATGGTGGTGGACTTGCCGGCGCCGTTGGGGCCGAGGAACCCGAGCACCTCGCCGCGGGCGACCGTCATCGAAACCCCATCGACCGCAGTGATGGTTCCGAACCGCTTGGTCAGGTCCGAAATGACGATCATCGCTCGCGCCGCCTCCCGTCCGTCCGGCGTCCCGGTCCTGCTGAACGGGCCGTTCGCAGCCCGTTTTGGCACTGTTCAATCGAGAGTGCCAGACATTTAGGGTCAGGACCCATTAATTTTCTGTTCAGCATTTTTGCCGATGATGATGATCCTGTTCAAGGAGGACATCACAT
>JASLLV010000104.1 GCA_030746935.1 Rhodospirillales bacterium
CGAGGTCGGGCACGTGCTCGTCGCCTTCGCTGAAGGCCGGCGCTTCCATGTCGCTGTCGATCCCAAAGGTCTGACGCACCGATATGGTGATGTCGGGGGCGTCGAGCGGGAAGGACGTGTTCTTGGTGTCGATCGTGTCAGTCGCAGTCATCGCGTCGGATCCGTTGTCACAGCACTTGTTGGGGTTTGTGGCGGTTGCTCAGGCGCCCAAGCTGTTCATGATCGTCTCGTAGGCGCTGTTGATTTGTTTGAAACGTTCTTCGGACGCCTTGTCGCCGCCGTTGGCATCCGGGTGGTGGCGTTTGACTAGCTCCTTGTAGCGGGCCTTGAGGGCCGTCGTCGTGACCGGCGGGTTGAGATCGAGGACGATCATCGCCTGTTCCTCGGCGGCCCGCGGAGATCGTTCTTTGGCGCCCGCCCGCGCCTCTTCGAAAAGCCCGAAGGGATCGTCGAGCGGCCCCCCAGGTCCGTCGATTCGGGCGGTTCCGCTGAACGGCCAAGATGGTCGGCGCCAAACCGAATCGCGGCGCGTTTCCGTTTCGACTTCGGCCTCGCTCATGCCCGCGTAATAGTTCCATGACGCGTTGTAGAGGCGGACGTGCGCCAAGCAGAACCACCGGTACTCGCGTAGCGCGTTCGGCGATTTCGGCGCCCGGAATTCACCGTCATCCAGGCACCCCGGCCACTCGCACGAGTGATCGCCGCCGTTCGTCTCTCGTACCGCAGGCCTTGGTTTGAATGCCGTTCGCCTCGTCATCGAATCACTATGGTCGTTCACAAGTCTCGTGGCAAGGCGGGCCGGACGCGGTTTCTCTTGCCCTTGCGGCGCTCTTCGGTGTTCGGATAGCCTTCGCCGCCGAATTTGGAACCGATGAAGAATCGCCATGGCGGGAACGACGATGGCGCCGTTAGGCGTCGCTGCAACGATCGAACGGAAGATTTCGTCCGCGTTCTCGCCTGTGCGCCTCGAAATCGTCGACGAATCCCACCGTCACGTCGGACATGTGGGCGCCCGGCCCGAGGGCGAAAGCCACTTCCGTATAGAATTGGTATCGCGCGCCTTCGAAGGCAAATCCCGGGTCGATCGCCAGCGCATGGTTTACGACGTACTCGCAGACGAAATGGCGTCACACGTCCACGCGCTCACGCTTCGGACCCTTACGCCGGCCGAGGACTGAACCGGCCCGCCGTCATGCGGCCGTCAGTTGCCCGTGTAGAACTCAGGCCATCTTTCCTTGGCAATCGCACCGTCGCTCGCGAACGCGTGACAACTGTTCAAGTGCGGGGGCTTCTCTCCGAACGCCCGTTCGGCGTATTGCTTGAAGCGGACCGCTCTCAGGGTCTGGAACGCGGTCACGGCGAGCGGTCCCAGCAACAAATCGGTGATGTGCGTGCAGCCGCGCACGCCGCCCAGCCGTTCCGCGACCGTGCGTCGCCACCCCGATCCGATGCGCAATCCCTTGAGCGCCGCGTATGTCGGCGTGATCGCACCGCAGACGTGGAATGGACCGGCGTTCGTCGTCGCCTCGGCCTCGTGGATGACCATGTCGTCGTCGATCGTCAGGCGAATCTCCATGAAGTGAATGGGCTCGCCGGCGTTGATTCCGTCGCGGTCCCGGTTCTCGACGGGGCAGGGCTTGGTGTCGGTCATCGACCCCTCGATATCCCATAGACCGTCGTCTCTCTTGTAACCTTGGCACCGGATCTCGCGGGTGTGGACGTGGCGGCGCGGCGACGATTTCGAAAGCGGCATGGCGGCCTCGTGGCTTCTTGGATCGGCGGCCAAAATAGGGCCTGGGGCCATGCCGTCAATACGCGCCTGCGTCACTTCCGGGGTTGTGGCGTCTCGGGATCGGTTTGTTGCGGGGTCACCCGAAGGGCCGTGATCTGGTTGCGTTGACGGCGCAGGATCTCGAAGCGCAGGCCGTGAAAAAGGAAAATCTGGCCGACCTCTGGGATCCGGCGCGATTCATGCAAAACGAGCCCCGCCGCCGTTGCCGCCTCTTCGTCCGGCAGGCCCCATTCGAACTCGCGGTTCAGATCGCGGATGGTGACGTTGCCGTCGACGACGTAGCTGCCGTCGCCCGCGTAGCGGACGCCGATCACCTGGATGTCGTGCTCGTCCGAGATGTCGCCCACGATCTCCTCGAGGATGTCCTCGAGCGTGACGATGCCCATCAGACTGCCGTACTCGTCGACGACAAGCGCGAAATGCGACCGGCGTGCGCGGAAGGCCTGCAACTGGTCCAACAGCAGCGTGGTATCGGGAATGAACCACGGCTCGGCGGCTAGCGCGCCGACGTCGAGGGCGTCGAGATCGCTCTTGCGCGTCATTTCCGCTCTCAGCAGCTCCTTGACGTGCAGCACGCCGACGATGTTGTCGGGCTCACCGCGCCAAAGCGGAATCCGGGTGAACGGACTGTCCAGCACCTCGCCGACAACGTCCTCGATTGGCTGGTCGATCTCGATCCGCGTGACGCTTTTGCGGTGGATCATGATCTCGCCGACTTGAACCTCGGCGAGATCGAGCACGCTTCTAAGCATGGCGCGTTCGTGTGCGATGGTGCCGGTTTCGCGGGCGTGGAGCTCGATCGCGCCGCGAAGTTCCTCGAGGCCGTTGCCCAGCGCTTCTTCGTCGGCGCGGAAGTCGATGCGAAACGGCTTGAGCAGGGCGGACAAGATCAGCTGGATCGCGCGGGTCACGGGCGCAAAGAGAAAGACCACCGCGCTCACGACCGGCGCCACGTAGAGCGCGAGACGGTTGGCGTATCGGAACGCGTAGGTCTTGGGCAGGATCTCGGAGAAGATCAGGATCAACAGCGTCATGACGATGGTGGCGTACGCAACGCCGGCCTCGCCGAAGAGCGCGATCATGGACCCGGTTGCCAACGCCGAGGCCGTGATGTTCACCAGGTTGTTGCCGAGCAGGATCGCACCGATCAGTCGGCCCTTTCGTTGGTGCAGGCGATTGACGATTCGCGCGCGTCGGTTGCCGTTGTTTTCCATTTGGTGCATGAGGGGCCGCGAAGCCGCTGTCAGCGCCGTTTCCGAGCCGGAGAAGAACGCCGACAAGACCAGAAGGACGCCGATGGCACTCAGTGATACGAGCATGGGTCAACTCTCGGGGTTGCGAAATTGTTCGTGGTCGCGCCCGGTGCCGGCGGGACCGTGCGCACTCGCCGGCGGCACGTGGTCAAACGCGCAACGCGTCTTCGAGCAGGGCGCGCACCGCTCCGATCTCCACGTCCGAGCTCGTGAACGCCTCGCCGACACGGTGTGCAAGCACGAACGTAAGCACGCCGCCGAGCGCCTTCTTGTCGTGCGCCATGTGTTCGAGCAAGCGGTCCGCGGTCCATGACGCGTCCGCGAAGTCCTCGAGCCCGACCCTAAGGCCCCTCTCGGCAAGGTGGCGGTGGACCCGTTCGGCGTCTTCGCTGGGGCAGAAGCCGAGGCGTACGGACAGCTCGAACGCACAGACCATGCCGATCGCGACCGCTTCTCCGTGGAGCAACGTCGTTCCGTAGGCGGTTTCGGCCTCGAATGCGTGCGCGAACGTATGTCCGAGATTGAGGAGTTGACGGCGGCCCGCTTCGCGCTCGTCGTCGGCGACGACGGCCGCCTTGGCCGCGCAGCACGTCATCACCGCTTGGCGGCGTGCGCCAGCGTCGCCATCGCACAGCGCCGCTCCCTCTCGTTCGAGCCACGAGAAGAAATCGGCATCGCCGAGAAGGCCGTACTTGACCACCTCGGCGTACCCGGCGAGAAATTCGCGCCTCGAAAGCGTTTCCAGGGTTCCGATGTCCGCAAGCACCAGGCGCGGCTGGTAAAAGGCGCCGAGCAAGTTTTTCCCGTGGCGGGTGTTGACCGCCGTCTTGCCACCTACGGCGCTGTCCACTTGGGCGAGAAGCGTCGTTGGAATCTGAACGTAGTCGATTCCGCGTAACACGATCGCCGCGGCGAATCCCGCGATGTCGCCGATCACGCCCCCGCCGAGCGCCACCAGAACGCTCGCGCGGTCGAGCTGGAGATCGAGAAGGCGATCGGTGAGATCGCCCAAGTGGCCGAGATCCTTGGTGTGCTCGCCTTGCGGAAGCACGATCGCTTCGGCATTTATCCCGGCGCCTTCGAGACTCGCTTGAACCGTGTCCAAGTAAAGCGGCGCAACCGTCTCGTCCGTCACGATGGCGCAGCGGCGACCCTTGGCTACGGCGCCCACATGGCGACCGGAATCCGCCAGCAGCCCTTGGCCGACGAGGATGTCATAGCCGCGCCCGCCCAGATCGACGCGCACCGTCTCGAGATCCGCGGCGGGCCTTTCGCGGGATAGATTCAAGACCGCTTCTCGTCCCCCTGGGCAGCCGCGACATCGACGTCCTCAAGGGCATCGAGAATTTGATTCACGGTGTTTTCCGGGGGTTCGTCGCCGGTATCGACGGTGATGTCGGCGCGTGCGTAGACAGGGTAGCGTTCCTCGATCAGTTGCTCGAGTTTCGTCTTGGGATCGACGTCTTTCAAAAGCGGACGTCCACCGCGCCGGCCGATCCGTTTGACCAGGATTTCGAGTTCGGCGCGAAGCCATACGGATATCGCCCGCTCGGCCACCTTTTCGCGGGTCTGGCGGTCGATCCACGAGCCGCCACCCGTGGCCAACACCTTGGGCTCGCCCTCGAGGAGTCGGGAAATGACCCGTCGTTCGCCTTCGCGAAAGGCGACCTCTCCATAGACCTCGAAGATGTCTTCGATCGAGCAGCCCGCCGCTTCGGCGATTTCGGAATCTGCGTCGACGAACGGCAATCCGAGGTGCCGCGCGAGGCGACGTCCGACACTGGACTTCCCAGAGCCCATCAACCCCACCAGAACTACGGTCTTGGGAAACGGTCGGGACGGAGACGTGGTCATCACCCTCACAAGTTCCCTTCGCGGCGCCCGACCGGCCGTTGAATGCGGCCAACGTACCCGGTACACTGCCGAAAAATTGCCATGATCGGAACCTAGCATAAACGCATTCGACTGTCGTCAAACCCCCGACGCGTGGCCGCGAATCGCCCGCTTCAGACGGCAATGACGGTGGTCCCAGGGAGAGCATGCGTTCGCGTGCCGACGGCGCCGCGCGGAGACGCCCGATGATCCGGCGAGGGCGGGCGTTGGTATCAACGGACGAAGCCCGGGTGCGGGAATGAAAAAGATTTCGCGACTGGTTTTCTTTCTGATCGCCGCCGTTATCGCGGGTGGAGCGGTGTTTCTCGTGACTTGGGACATTCCCGCCCCCCTCGAGACTATCGAAAAGGTCCTTCCGGATGACCGATTCCCGCATTGATCGCAGGACGCGATGGCGCGGCGCCGGTCTGTTCGTCGGCGTCCTCGCGATCATCGGCGCCGGTCCGGCGGTCCTGGCTCAGGACGGCGGTTCGGGCGAAACAACGGGTGGCCCGCTATTGCTGCGCCCGCCCGCCACATCGCCGTCCCCAGTGGGGCCCGCCGGCGAAGCGGAACCGGTGCTGGGCGCACCCGCCGTCGCGCCCGTGCCCGGCCGCGCGCGAACGTTTCCGGATGTGCCGGCGAACCAGTCGCCGGTGCGCGAGGGCGCCACCGGGGTAGACGTCAACGCGCTGCGCACGATTCACCCCGATTCGTCGGGGGCACTGTCGCTGGCCGGTGGCGGCTTCGGCGTCGAGACCTGGAAGGGGACGCCGCGTCCGCTCGCCGACGCACTAATGGCGAGACTACCGGTCGGCACGACCTCGCCCGCCATGCGCGCCCTCATGCGGCGTTTGTTGCTC
The DNA here is from genome assembly GCA_030746935.1 of Rhodospirillales bacterium. Classification (GTDB taxonomy): domain Bacteria; phylum Pseudomonadota; class Alphaproteobacteria; order Rhodospirillales; family JASLLV01; genus JASLLV01. The sequence continues at coordinate 5,781 of JASLLV010000104.1, forward strand.
TCCGCCGCGACGCCGCCGGAAGGCGAGGCCGCGCCAGGAAGTTTCCTGGCGCTGCGGGCGAAATCGCTCGCGGCCATGGGGGACCTCGGGGGCGTCAACGCGCTTCTCGAAGCCATTCCAAGTCCGCTCACCAACGACGAACTCGTGCGCATCGAGGCCGATTCGCGTTTTCTCGCAAACGACAACGCTCGCGCCTGCACGCTCGCCGCCGGGCAGATCGGTCTCGGCGACAGCCCCTATTGGCAGAAGGCCTACGTGTTCTGCCAAGCGCTTGCCGACCAGCACGACATGGCGGCGCTCGGCGTGGCGTTGATGCGCGACGCCGGCGAACTCGACGTCGCGTTCTTCGCGCTCGTCGACGCCCTGTCGGTGGGGCACGGGGTCGTCATCGAGAACCTTCCGGACGCCTCGCCGCTTCACCTCGCGATGGCGCGCGCGGCGAAGGCGCAACTTCCCGCCGATGTCGTCGCCTCGAACAGACCGGGTGTGCTCCAGGCTGTTGCGACCAGCCCCAACGCCCCGGTGGAGCTGCGCCTTGAAGCGGCGGAACGGGCCGAGGCCGCCGGCGCCCTAACCGTCGAAACCCTGCGCCAGCTCTACACGAGCGTCGCGTTCTCGGAAGACGAGCTCGCCAACCCGCTGTCCAAGACGGAAGCCGAAACCGGTCCGTTGAGCCGGGCGCTGCTCTATCGCACCGCGCTGGTGCAAACGGTTCCGACGGCAAAGGCGGAGGTCGTCGTGCGGGCGCTGGAGTTGGGGCGCGAAGGGGATCGCTATTCCTCGACCGTCCGGACGTTTCTGCCCGTGATCCACGAGATTTCCCCGTCCACCGTACTCGTGTGGTTCGCACCCGAGGCCATCCGCGCCTTCCTCAGCGCCGGCGAGCATGAATCGGCGTTGGATTGGCACGAGTTGCTGCGCGGCGACGCCATGTTCAACCCGAACTCGGCCGCGATCATGAACGAGCTTGCGGTCCTCATCCTGCTCGCCGGGCTCGATGAACGGGCCGAAGGGGCTGATCCCGTCCTCGAGCGCTGGTGGCGTGGCGAGGGAGACGCGGCCACGGGCGACGCGGCGGTGCTGTTCACCCTTTTCGAATCGTTGGGCGCCGAGGTTCCGACGCCGTTGTGGGAGGAACTGCTGATGGACGCACCGCTGGTGACGGCCGCCATCCCGAGCCCGGCCCATTGGTCGAGGCAGGCTGCCGCGGCCCAATCCGGGCGGGTGGGAGAGACGGTCCTGCTGGCGCTCTTATCGCTGGGCGAGGGCGGACCGGGGCAGGCCAATCCCGTGGTTCTCGGTCACGTACTCAGAAGCCTCGTGGCGATCGGGCTCGAAAATGAAGCGCGGGCGATCGCCGTCGAAGCGGCGCTTGCCACAGGGCTTTGATGGCATCCGCGGACCAAGACGTCACGGCGCTGTCGGCGATGGGCGAGATATTTCTCGAGATGATGGCCGCCGAGCGGGGCGCGGCGGCCAATACCGTGGACTCCTACCGGCGCGATCTCCACGACTTCACACGCTTCATGGTAACCCGCCGACGCGCCATCGAAGACGCCGATGCGCGCCTCCTTCGCCTTTACCTCGAGCGGCTTTCGCGCGGCGGTATGACGCCCGCGACGATCGCACGACGCTTGTCCGCGCTCGCTCAGTTTTTTGGCTTCCTGGTCGCCGACGGTCGTCGCGACGACGATCCGATGTCGACCCTCGACCGACCACGGCAGTCGCGCGGCTTGCCCAAGCCCCTGTCCGAACCCGAGGTGACCTCGCTGCTTACGGCGGCACATCGACGCGAGGATGCCAAGGGCTTGCGCTTGGCGGCGCTCGTGGAGATTTTATATGCGACCGGACTTCGCGCGACCGAGCTCATCAGCCTGCCGCTTTCGGCCGTCGCGCGCGACGCCGAGACCTTGGTCGTAACCGGCAAGGGTGGAAAGGAACGCATGGTTCCGCTGACCGAAGAGGCCCGGGCGGCAACCGCCGCCTATCTGGGGGTTCGCGATCGCTTCCTCACGGCCCACGCGGCCGGACCTGCGAACCGCTGGCTGTTTCCCTCGCGTTCGCGCCAAGGCCACCTGACCCGGGTTCGTTTTTCGCAGCTCCTTAAGGACCTCGCCCGCGACGCCGGCCTGGATGCGCGCAAAGTCTCGCCGCACGTGCTCCGTCATTCCTTTGCCAGCCATCTGTTGGCGAACGGCGCCGATCTGCGGTCGCTGCAGCAGATGATGGGCCACGCCGACATCGCCACGACGCAGATCTACACCCGGGTTCTCGACGAACGACTGGTCGAACTCGTCGAAACCGCGCATCCACTCGCCGCGTCGAACGCGCGCGATCAGGACTGATCGATGCGCAACTTCCTTGATTTCGAAAAACCGATCGCGGTCCTTGAAGGCCAGATCGAAGAGCTCAAGCGCGGCGATAGTGGCGACGCCGAGACCGACTGGGAAGAGCTCGCACGCCTTCAGTCGCGGCTCGAAAAGATGATTGGCCAGACTTACGCCAAACTCACGCCCTGGCAGACGACCCAGGTCGCGCGCCACGCCGATCGGCCCCACATGGTCGATTACGTCCACGCGCTTGTCGAAGACTTCACGCCGCTGGCCGGTGACCGGACCTTTGCCGAGGACCGGGCCGTGATCGGCGGTCTGGGACGGTTTCGCGGTCGCAGTTGCGTGATCATCGGGCACGAAAAGGGAGCCGACACGGAATCGCGGCTTTACCACAATTTCGGGATGGCCCGTCCCGAAGGATACCGCAAGGCGCAGCGCCTCATGCGACTCGGCAACCGCTTCGGCCTGCCGGTGATCACCATGGTGGACACGGCCGGCGCCTATCCCGGCGTCGACGCCGAGGAGCGCGGCCAAGCCGAGGCCATTGCCGGCAGCATCCAGACTTGTCTCGAGATCGAGGTGCCGCTGATCAGCGTCATCCTCGGCGAAGGAGGCTCGGGCGGCGCCATCGCGCTGGCTACCGCCAATACGGTGATGATGCTGGAGCACGCCATCTATTCGGTGATCTCGCCCGAAGGCTGTGCGTCCATCCTGTGGCGCGACGGCGAGCCGGTTCAAGAGGCGGCGGAGGCCCTGAAGCTGACCGCCAGTGACCTTCTCGCGCTTGGCGTCATCGACACGATCATCGCCGAGCCCCTCGGCGGCGCCCATCGCGACCGTTCTGCGACGATCGCCGCCGTCGGCGAGGCGCTCGAAAACGCTCTCGAGACGTTGGCCACGCTCAGCGGCCCCGCCCTCAAGGCAACACGGCGCGAGAAGTTCCTGGCGATGGGAAAGAACGGGCTCGGCTGACGCCCTACAGGGGCAGTCAGTCCGCCGGTGCGGCTTGCGCCACGGGTGGACCGGCGTCCGTCTCGACGAATGCGGTCAGGCCGAAATCGTCGAGAACCGTGTAAAAGGCGGGCACCACGAGGAACACCAACGCGGTCGCCGCCAATAACCCGAAGGCGAGGCTGGTGACCAGCGGAACCAGGACCTGGGCCTGAA
>JASLLV010000105.1 GCA_030746935.1 Rhodospirillales bacterium
TGTCTGGGCCGCATCCGCCAGTTCCATCATCGAAAAGGTCAACCGTGGGAAACGAGCGTTGGAATCGCAACACTAGGTGTTCTTCTGTTCGGCGGCCTCGGCGTCATCCTCGCGCTCGGCCTCTTGCGCCGCGCGTGCTCGGCTTCTCTCGACAATGCGGACGCACAGGATGGAGATTTCGTAGAGGCCGAGGGTCGGTAGCGCGAGCCCGATCTGGCTGATCACGTCGGGCGGAGTCAAGATTGCCGCCACGATGAATGCGATCACGATGGCGTACTTTCGCTTCTCCGACATGCCCTTCGACGTGATCATGCCGGCCCGGGCCAACAGCGTCATGACCACCGGAAGCTCGAAACACAGCCCGAAGGCGAAGATCAAACGCATGACCAGGGATAGGTACTGGTCGACCTTTGCCTCGAGCTGGATGGCCATCGTCCCGACGCCGCCGGCCGATTCGAAGCTGACGAAGAACTTCCAGGCGAGCGGAAATATCAAGTAATAAACGAGCGAGCCGCCGAGGAAGAAGAGGATGGGAGTGGCCACCAGGAACGGCACGAAGGCCTTCTTTTCGTTCTTGTAGAGCCCCGGGGCCGCGAACATCCAGATCTGGGCGGCGAGGAACGGGAACGACAAAAAGAGCGCGGCGAAGAACGCCACCTTGATGTAGGTGAAGAACGCCTCGTGAAGGGCGGTATAGATGAGCCTGCGGTTGCCCCCCAGCTCTTCGAGAATGTCCGCGAGCGGTTGCACGAGAAAGCCGTAAATGTCGGCGGCGAAGTAGTAGCAAATGAAGAACAGCACCACGATGATGCCGAACGAATAAAGCATGCGCCCGCGCAGCTCGACCAAATGGTCGATCAGCGGCATCGTCTTCTCGTCGCGCTCTTCGTCGTTCACGGGACCCTACCGTTCGTCGGCCGACGAACGGCGCCTCTTCGCCGCCGGGCTCCGCGAGACGCGCGGAGTGCGCGGGGGCTTTGCCGGTGACGCCATTTCCGGCCCTTTCGCCTTTGCGGCAACGACCGCTTTTCCGGCGGCACGACCCTTTCGTTTGGGAGGAGCGGCCTTTGGTTTCTTCGCGTCCGCGGAGACCGGGGCCGATTCCGGCTCGGCCGAAGGCTCTGGCGCCGAACTTAAAGCCTCGTCCGAGACCGCGGCTTTCACCTGGTCGGGGTCCAGCCCCGCCTCGATCGCTCCCGTCTGGATGTTGCGAACCTCGCGCGAGATCGCGCCGTCCGGGTCGATTCGGTTCTCGATATCCCGGGTCAGCCGCTCGGCATCGATCTGGTGCTTGATGTCGTCGAGATCGGCCTGGCGAACCATGTCGTTGACGCCGCCTTGGAACTCGCGGGCGAGTTCGCGACCCTTTCGGATCCATCCCGAGACGGCACGCAACGTCCGCGGCATGTCCTTGGGTCCGATGACAATGATCACCAGGGTCGCGATGATGAACAGCTCTTGCCAGCCCAGATCGAACATGGCAGCGACAGTTTTCCGCTGAAGAAAGCGGGCCCGGGCCCGCGACCCTTAAGAATTCGAGGCTTGCTTCTTCTCGACCGTTTCTTCGGCCATCGCCTGCGTGTCGGTCTCGAGCGCCTTCGTGTCCTCGGCGCCGCCGACTTCTTCCTCCTTCATGCTTTTCTTGAAGGATTTCAAACCCTTGCCGAAGTCACCCATGAGGCGCGAAAGTTTCCCGCCGCCTCCGAACAGGATGAGGACCACGGCCAGAACCACCAGCCAGTGCCAGATGCTGAAAGTACCCATGTCCTTGCTTTCGTTACCTCATTTCCCGAAGGCTCGGGCTGATAATGGCAGAAACGCGCTGACGCCGCAACGCCGGCCAATTTTCGGGCGCGATCGCGCGCCCTGGGCAAAGGTTGGCATCCGCAACATTCGTTCGCCAATTGCCGCCTCGCGCGGGCGCACAAATCTGGTCGGCACACCTGAGATCGAGCGGGTCGGCGCGTTTGATTGCGACCGCGTTGCTTTTCGAATCAAACGCGATCCGCTCTAAGCGTCGGGTCCGAGCCCTACGGCGTCGCCTGCGTCGGCTTCGTCGTCTTCGTCCTCTTCGCCGCCGGGCGGCGGCCGTTCCGCAGATGCCCGCGGGCCCGCAACGACCGGACCCGTGTCCAAAAGCCCGGCCGCCTTCAACTCGTCGAGTCCGGGAAGCTCGTCCAGGCTCTCGAGGCCGAAGTGGTCGAGAAAGGCGTCCGTCGTCGCCCATGTCATCGGGCGTCCGGGCGTGCGCCGACGGCCGCGCGGGCGAACCCACCCCGCCTCGAATAGGATGTCGAGCGTCCCCTTGCTCAAGCCCACACCCCGGACTTCCTCGATCTCGGAGCGCGTCACCGGTTGGTGGTAGGCGACGATCGCCAATGTTTCCACGGCCGCGCGCGAAAGCTTGCGGACCGAGACCCGTTCGCCCGCGAGATGGGCGGCAAGATCGGGGGCCGTGCGGAATGTCCAGGTCCCGCCGCGTTTGACGAGGTTGACGCCGCGATTGGCATAGGCTTCGGCCAGCTTCGCCAGAAGGCCGTCGACGTCGGCGCCTTCGGGCAGGCGCGCCGCCAGCTCGCGGGCCGGCACCGGAGCGCGCGACGCGAAGAGCAAGGCCTCGATCAGCCGCAGGTGCTGGCCATCTTCGGCGTTCATTCGCCCTCGGGCTCGCGCCCGTCGACGATCTTGGCCGGCGCGGCCGGCGCGTGCGCGGCGCGCAAGAAAATAGGTCCGAAGGCGGCGTCCTGGCGAAGGTTGAGACGCTGCTCGCGCACCAGCTCCAGGCCCGCGGCGAAGGTGGACGCGATCGCCGATTTGGCGACGAGGCCCACGCCGATGTCGTCGGGCAGGAAGCGCCACAGGCTCTCCCAGTCAGTGCTCGCGCCAAGAAGACGGCGAAACCGGCTGAGCGCGCGTTCGACCGTGTGCAACTCGGCGGGCTCGATGTGCAGGACCTGGGCCTGGCTCCGGCGCCGGAAGTCGCCGTAGGCCTTCAATAGCTCGAACAGCGAGATCTCGATCACATTCCGCCGCGCGGGCGCGAGGGCCTCGGGCGCCCCGCGGGCGAAGAAATCCTCGCCCAGCGTGGTCCGGGCCATCAGCCGGGCGCCGGACTCCTGCATGGCCTCGAGCCGGCAAAGCTGCATTGCCAACGCCGCGGCCATTTCTTCCGCGCTCGGCTCGTCGTCCGATTCCGCCGACGGCAGCAAAAGGCGGGACTTGAGATAGGCCAACCACGCCGCCATGACCAGGTAATCGGCCGCCAACTCGAGGCTGGCGCTTCTGGCCGCGGCCACGAACGCCAAATACTGGTCCGCCAACTGCAAGATCGAAATCCGCGCAAGGTCGACCTTTTGGTCGCGCGCGAGCGCCAGCAAGACGTCGATCGGCCCTTCGAAGCCGTCGATGTCGACTACGAACCGCGTCGCCGCGTCCGCCGTGGCGGGCACCGGGCCTTCATCGAACGAATCTTCGCCGACCGTCGAAGTCATGCCATTGGCCTTATCTAATTCCGGTCACCGTGGCGATGATCTGCAAAAGGTATTCGGCCGGCCGGCCCACCAGCCAAACGAATACGTTCAGATCCACGCCGAGTTTGCCACCGATCCAGGGCAGGATAAACATCGCACCCAGAACAATAAAGATTCCAGCTCTTTCGAGCCACGCCAAGGGGATCGCCAGACGCTCGGGAAGCAGGCCGACCGCGACTCGGCCGCCGTCCAGCGGCGGCATCGGCAGCATGTTGAAAACGCAGAGAAGCAGATTCAGCCAGATGGAGTTAAAGAGGTTGTGGCGAACCCATTCATGCGCCCAGTCGGGAACCAGCGGCAGTGCGTGAAACAAGAGCGCCGAGACGAAGGCGAGCACGAGATTGGTCGCCGGACCGGCGACGGCGACGAGAACCATGTCGCGCCTCGGCGAACCCAGGCGCCCGATATTCACCGGTACCGGCCGTGCGTAACCGAACATCATCCGCCCGCCCGAAGCGAACAGCAGCAGCGCCGGCAACGCCAACGTTCCCACCGGATCGATGTGCTTCAAAGGGTTGAAGGAGACCCGCCCCAGCTTGCGCGCGGTATCGTCGCCCAGCTTCCACGCGACCCAACCATGCGCCACCTCGTGCAGCGTAACCGCAAGCAGCACCGGCACCGCCCAGACCGAGACCGCGAGCAACATCGGCACCACCGAGTCCGCAAAGGACGAACCTTCCGCGATCATTGGACTACCGTTCCTTCCATGAGGAGTCGCAGCCGGTCCAACGCGCCGTTGCGCTCAAAGGGTTTCGGCGACGCCCGCATAGCCTCGGCGCGGCCCAGCCGCGCTTGCGCCCGGGCGTCGAGCGGCGAGACGCACGCCGCCACCGCCTCCATCTCCGCCCGCACCCCGTTGCAATGCAAAACGACGTCGCATCCGGCGGCAAGCGCGGCCTGGGCGCGTTCGCCCACGCCGCCGCCCAGCGCCGCCATCGACAGGTCGTCGGAGATCAGGACGCCGTCGAACCCGATCGTGCCGCGGATGACGCGCCGGATCACGGACTTCGACGTTGTGGCCGGCGCCTGCCGATCGAAGGCCTCGTAGCGAACGTGCGCCGTCATCGCCCAGGGCATGTCGCGAAGCGCCTTGAACGGCGCGAAATCGACCGCTTCCAGCTCCGCGCGCGCAGCGTCGACCACGGGAAGGACCTTGTGGCTGTCGGCGAGCGCCCGTCCGTGACCGGGGATGTGCTTTATCACCGGAAGGACGCTGCCATCCAGATGGCCCTCGCAAACGGCCCGCCCCAGCAGCGCCGCCAGCGCCGGGCTCGATCCCAGGGCCCGGTCGCCGATCACGGCGTGCGAGCCCGGCTGCGGCACGTCGAGCACCGGTGCGCAGTTGAGCGTGATACCAAGGTCGTGCAGCTCGGCTGCGATCAGACGCCCATTCAGGTGTGCGGCTTCGATCGCCGCCCCCTCGTCGGCGCGGGCAAGCCGGGCAAAGGTGGCCGCCGGCGGGGGCTTGCGCCAGTGAGGGGGACCGAGGCGCGTGACCCGTCCGCCTTCCTGGTCGATCAAGATCGGGGCGTCGGCACGGCCTACGCAGTTCCTAAGCTCGCCGACGAGGCGGCGCAGCTGATCCGGCGCGGCGCAATTGCGCGCGAACAGGATGAAGCCCAACGGATCGGCGCCGCGGAAGAACGCCTTCTCTGAATTACCCAACGCCCGGCCCGAGCAGCCCAGGATCGCGGCCAAAGGCCGAGTACCGCCGGTCCTATTGTCCCGGCGAGACAACCAGACACCCAACCTTGCGCTCGGCGAGTTGAGCGCACAATCCGCGGGCCGCGGCCTCATCGTCGAGCGGCCCGACGCGCACCCGGTAGAAGATCCCCTTGGCGGGCCCGAGGTCGGCCCGGATGACGGTCAGCCCGAAACCGCCCAAGAGATCGGCATGCCGGCGACGCAGCCGGTTCCACTCGTCCTCGGCCGCCGGTGACGAGCGGATCGCGGCCAACTGGACTTGGTAGGATACGGGCGCGCGTGCTTGCGCCCGCGCCGGCGCGACCGGCTCGTCCGGCGGTGGCGGTGGCGGTTCAGGACGCTTGGCTCCGATCACCTCGGCGGCCGTCGGCGTGGCCGGCGGCAGCTCGGTTTCGGCCACCGGTTCGTCCACTTCCGAGGCTTCGGGCGGCGTAGTTCCCGTCTCCGAGGCGGCGGGTGCACCCGGAAGGGCCAACGGCGTCTCGGCGGGCGGCATCAGGCGCTCCTCGCTTGATTCCGGCTCGGTTCCAAGCAAGCGCTCGTAGACGAGTTTGTCGCGGTGCGGCACCTCCATTCCGCCCGGCTCGGCGGGCCGCACCTTGATGGGGCCGGCGTCGGACCGGATCAGGGGAACGTCGAACGGATCCTCGGGTTCCAACAGGTTCTCGAACGCGTACCACCCGGCGCCGGCGCCGGCCGCCATAAGGACGAGCGCCGAAAGCGAAAGCGTCAAGGCCGAGCGGCGACGGCGCGGACGCAACACCACGGGCTCGAAATCCAGTGATTCGTCCGCCTCGCCCGGTTCCACGCGCTCGCCTGCGGCCATCACCGCATCTCCTCGACCGGCGTTACCCCGAAGATCCGAAGGCCGGACGCGACCACGGTGGCCACGCCCTGAGCCAAAGCGAGCCTGGCCCGCGACAGCTCCGGATCCTCCTCCACCAGGAAGCGCAAGTTTGCGTCGTCAGTGCCCTTGTTCCACAAAGCGTGGAATTGGGCCGCCAACGCGTGGAGATAATACGCCACGCGATGGGGTTCGTGGGCCTCGGCCGCGCCTTCCACGACCCGCGGCCAGCCGGCCAGCACCTTGATCAAACCAACCTCGTCGGCGTCGGTCAAGCGGTGCATCGCGGCACGCGCTAGCGCGTCCGCATCCAGGCCGCCCGAGCCGAACACTTCGGCCGCGTGGCGAAAGAGCGAACGCACCCGAGCGTGGGCGTACTGGACGTAGAAGACGGGATTGTCGCGCGACCGCTCGGTCACCTTCGCGAAGTCGAAGTCCAAATGCGCGTCGTTGCGCCGCGTCAGCATGATGAAGCGCACCGCGTCCCTGCCGACGCGCTCGACCACGTCGGCGGCGGCGACGAAGGCGCCAGCCCGCTTCGACATGGCCACCGGCTCTCCGTTCTCGAAAAGGCCCACCATCTGGCAGAGCTTCACGTCCAAGGCGCAACGACCGTCGGTCAGTGCTTTGACCGCGGCCTGCATGCGCTTCACGTAACCGCCGTGATCGGCGCCCCAGACGTCGATCATGGTTTGATACCCGCGCCGCGCCTTGTCGAGATGGTAGGCGATGTCGGTGGCGAAATAGGTCCACGCGCCATCGGACTTGCGCAAGGGCCGATCCACGTCGTCGCCGAACGCGCTTGCGCGGAACAGGGTTTGGGGACGCGGCTCCCAGTCGTCGGGCTTCTTGCCCTTGGGCGGATCGAGCACGCCGGTGTAGATCAGGCCGCGCGCTTCGAGAAAGCGAAGCGCATCTTCCACCTTTCCCTCGGCCACGAGGCCGCGCTCGGAGGTGAAGACGTCGAAGCGGATGCCGAGCGCGTCCAAATCCCGGCGAATCAGGCCCATCATCTCGTCGATGACGAAAGCGCGCACTTCGGGCAACCATTCGTCGCGCGCGGCTTCGACCCATTTGACGCCATCTCTTTCGGCCAACCGCGCGCCGACGGGTATCAGATAGTCGCCGCGGTATTCGAGATCAGAATCGCGAACGAACCCGTCGATGACGTCTTCGGACACCTTGTCGCCGAGGGCTTCGAGGTAGCGCCAATAGGCCGCATGCGCGAGCTTGTCCACTTGGGCACCGGCGTCGTTCACGTAATATTCGCGGGTGACGTCGTAGCCCGCCTTTTCGAGCAGCGCCGCCAGGGCGTCGCCGACCACGGCGCCCCGGCTGTGGCCCACGTGCAGCGGCCCTGTGGGGTTGGCAGACACGAACTCGACGTTCACGGCTTCGCCACCGCCGACGGACGAATCGCCGTAGGCCGGACCGCTTTGCAGGGTCTCGGCCAAGCGGGCGTGCCAAAACGAATCCTCGAGGCGCAGGTTGACGAAGCCGGGTCCGGCGACGGATGCGTCCGCGACATCGTCCAAGCGCGCGAGGCGCTCGGCCAGCAGGCTGGCAAACGCGTTCGGTTTCATCGCCGCCGGGCCGGCAAGCACCATGGCGGCGTTGGTCGTCATGTCGCCGTGGTTTGCATCGCGCGGCGGTTCGACCGCGACTCGCGCCAGGTCCAAGCCGCTGGGAATAGCGCCGTCCTCGGCCATGCGTTCGATGACCGCGACCACGTGGCCGCGGAAGCGCCCGAAGACGTTCATGATGTCCGCGCCTGAACGTCGAACAGGCGCCGGTGTTCGTCCAACGCGTAGCGGTCGGTCATGCCGGCGATGTAATCGGCCACCAGGCGCGCGGTCTGGGCGTCGTCGGGCCCGGCCGTGCGGCTGCGCCATTCCGTCGGCAGGCAGTCGGGCTCGTCGATGAACAGGCGAAACAGCTCGTCCACCACCCGGCGCGCCTTGCTGGTCATGCGGTTGAGCCGGTAATGGCGGTACATGTTTTCGAACAGGAACGCCTTGAGCGCTCGGTCGTGCTCGCGCATGGTGTCCGAGAACGCGGCGAGCGGCGTTTCGGCTCGGGTCACGTCGTCCGCGCATATCGGCTTCAGCGCTGCGATCCTTCGTGCGGTCTCGTCCAAGAGATCGCGCACCATGGCGCCGATGAGATCGCGCACCGCCTCGTGAATCCGCCGCGCCGGATCAATGTCTGGATGGCGTCGGGCGACGTCGCGAAAGACCGGCCCGACCAGCGGAACGTCCAACAGATCCTCGATCGTGAACAATTCCGCCCTCAGGCCGTCCTCGATATCGTGGTTGTTGTAAGCGATGTCGTCGGAAAGGGCGGCGATTTGCGCTTCGGCGCAGGCCTGCGTTTCGGCCGCGAAGCTGTGTTCGGCGGCAAACGCCGAGATGTCGCCTTGCGACGGCCGTTTCGCGCGTTTGCCTATGAGCGGGCCGTTGTGCTTGATCATTCCGTCGAGAGTCTCGCGCGTCAGGTTCAGCCCGTCGAAATCCGGGTAACGTTCCTCGAGCTTGGTTACGACGCGCAGCGATTGGACGTTGTGGTCGAATCCTCCGAAGGGCTCCATCGCCGCTGCCAACGCCTCCTCGCCGGCATGGCCGAAGGGCGGATGGCCGAGGTCGTGGGCGAGCGCCAGCGCCTCGCCCAAATCTTCGTTGAGCTCGAGGCTCCGGCATATGGAGCGCGCGATCTGCGAGACCTCGAGGCTGTGGGTCAACCGGGTGCGGAAAAAATCGCCCTCGTGATTGACGAAGACCTGGGTCTTGTACTGGAGCCGGCGAAACGCTCCGCAGTGGATGATTCGGTCGCGATCCCGCTGGAAGCAGGTTCGGGTTGCGCTTTCCGGTTCAGGGAAGAATCGCCCTCGGCTTTCATCGGGCTTGCAGGCAAAGGGCGCAAGATTCTGAAAGCCGGTCATGGCGGGAAGGTACTTGCGCGGGCTGACGCAGGCAACGGCCCAGTTCCGGCTGCGAAGCGGTCGCGATTGACATGAAGACCCGGGAAACTACATAAACTAGGCGAAACGCTTTCATCGCGGAGAAATATGGTGCCGGACGGAACCGAGCCTGGGATCGCGGATGGTCTGACCATCTCGCCGAGCGCGGCGGAACGGATTGCCAAGCTCAAGCAGATCGAGGGCAACGACGCGCTGATGCTGCGCGTCAGCGTCTCAGGCG
>JASLLV010000106.1 GCA_030746935.1 Rhodospirillales bacterium
CTCGGCACCGACGGCGCTGATGCACGGGAAGACCTCGAACTTCGACGTCCGCTTATGGCAACGCCAGAAGCAGTGGTAGCACTCCATCTTGTGGTAGACGAACCGGGCGTTTGCCGGCGTCACTTCGTCGGGATAGGGGACGAAGCTTCCGAAATGCCCGCCGCCGACGACGACCACGGTCGGTGTTCCAAGCGCGATGCTCAGATGCGCCGGTCCGCTGTCGTTGCTGAGGACCGCCGACGCCGAGCGCATGAGGTCCATGAGCGCCGCGAGCGTGGTCCGCCCGATCAAATCGACGACCGCAGGCCGAGCCGTCAACGCCGCCAGTTCCGGGCTCTCGGGCCGCTCGTCCGCGCCGCCGACGAAAACGACACGAAAGTCCCGATCGAGAAGGCGCTCGGCGACGCTCAGATACGATTCCAGTGGCCAGCGGCGCCCGGGCTCGTTGCTACCCGGGTTCAAGACCACGTAGGGCCGGCCGGCTTCCAGCGGCGGCGCGCACTCCCGCCAGGCGATGCGCGGTGGCTCGGGCGGAACGGCGTGTCCCGAGAGCGCCGAGACGAACCGGTAGTGGCGGACGACCTCGTGGGTGGGATAAGGGCCGGTGTCGATGATCTCGTCGTTCTGGCTCAGGTAGTACGTGAATTCGGCCCGCGTCGCTTCGCTGACATAGGGCAGCGACACGACCGTCCGCCGGGCGCCGGACGCCATCACCAGGCTGTCGGCCATCAGCGCCCGGCGCATGTACGAATCGCAGACCGCGATCTCGGGCGCCAGCCTTCGCACCCACAACGACACTCGGAACCGGTAAAGGGGCTGACGGGCGTGCGCGTGCTCGTCGACGGTATGCACCCGGTATCCGGCGAACACCACGTCGGCGACGCTGCTCCAGCTGGCGCAACCGAGCACCGTGATGTCGGCCGGCGCGACGCCGAAGGCATCCGCGTAGTGATCGAGGGCGCGGCGAAACAGCACCATGTCGCCGATGCCATCCATGCGCACGACGAGAAGGCCGTGGCGGCGCTTGAAGACCGGCCAGTTCCGGGCCACGAGGTCGAAGGGCCGGAACAGCCACCAGCGCCTGCGCATCGCCGCGGGCAGCGCGCGCCAGAACCACGAGGTGACGAATCGGTGGCCGGGGATCGCGCGCGGATCGTGCTCGGTTGCCGGGAAGTCCGCCGGTTTCACCGGTCCTTCTCCGCGATCACTTGTTTTAGCGGGATTTCGGGGCGCGCGCCGAAATGGCCGATGACCTCGGCGGCGGCGACGCCCCCTAGATGCGCGCAATCGTGCAGATCGCGTCCTTGGACGACGCCGAAAAGGAAACCGGCCGCATAGGCGTCTCCCGCGCCGGTGGTGTCGACGAGGCGCGCGGGCACATGGGCGTCGACCACGTGAACCTGGTCGCCCGATACGACGACCGAGCCCTGTTCGCTGCGCGTGAGCGCGGCGATCGCGCAGTGGCCGCGGACGCTTTGAAGGGCCGTGTCGAATTCGTCGACCCGGTAGAGCGTGGTGATCTCCGCTTCGTTGGCGAACAGGATGTCCACATGGTCGTTCACGAGATCGAGAAAGTCCTCGCGATGGCGGGCGACGCACAGTGGATCGGATAGGGAAAGAGCGACCCGCCGGCCCGCCGCGTGCGCCAGTCCGGCGGCCTTGACGAACGCCTGTTTCGCCCCGGGCGGGTCCCAAAGATAGCCTTCGAGATAGGTGATCTCGGCGGCCGCGATCTCGTTCTCGTGAACGTCGCCGGGTCCCAGCTCGACGCAGGCACCCAGGAACGTCTGCATGGTGCGCTGCGCGTCCGGCGTGACGAATATTAGGCATCGCGCGGTCGGGGCGCCGCCTCGCGAAAGAAGGGTGTCGAAGGCGACACCGAGTGTCCGGATGTCGTGACGGAACACCGCGCCCCACTGGTCGTCGTGCACCTTGCCGACGAAGGCGCAGGCGAGGCCGAGCGAGGCGAGCGAGGCGACGGTGTTGGCGGCGGACCCGCCCGAACTTTCGCCCGCCGGCGCCATGGCGCCGTAGAGCGCCTTGGTCCGGTCCGCGTCGATGAGCGTCATCCGTCCCTTGTCGAGGCCGTGCTTGACAAGGAATTCGTCATCGGCGTAGGCCACCACGTCGACGATGGCGTTGCCGATGCCAAGTACATGGAAGCGCGTTTCCGCCACGATTTTCCTCCCGCCTGAGCGGTGCGAGGGCGCTGAGTATAGTCGGGGACGCGCGAGCAACAAGAAACGACGGCCGGTCGCGCCCGGTGGGTGCGATCTCGAACCGACGGCCGGAGCATGCGGTACGGGCGCGAGATGCGCGGGGCGGGGGGACGAGTGCCCCCTATCACAGTAGGATCACACGTGATCGACGCGTTCGCCAAGGCCATTGCACAGCTCTCCGATCCGGCGGTGCGAGGCGTGCTTCGGATCAGCGTTGCGATCGCGATCTTGGTGTTCGTCGCGCTCTGGACCGCCGTCGGCGCGCTGTTGTCCGAAACCGAATTGTTCGCGTGGGCGTGGCTCGAATGGGCGCTCGACGTTCTCGGGGGCGTCGCCACGGCCGCAATGACGTGGCTCTTGTTCCCGGGCGTCATCAGCGCGGCGACCGCTCTCTTCCTGGAACGCGTGGCCGAGGCCGTCGAGCGCCGGCACTACCCCGAGCTCGGGCCGGCCGCGGACGTGCCGGCGACGACGGCGCTGGTGGCTGCGTTGAGGTTTCTTGCCATCATGCTCGGTTTCAACATCGTGCTTCTGGCCTTCCTCTTGATTCCACCGGTTTTCCCTTTTGTCTTCTACGGCGTGAACGGCTATCTTCTCGGGCGCGAGTACTTTGAATTGGTCGCGCTTCGCCGACTCGGCGCAAGGGAAGCCCGAGCGCTCAGGCTGGCGCGTCGAGGACCGCTGATTCTTGCCGGCGCGCTGGTTGCCTTTCTTCTCACCATCCCGGTGGTCAACTTGGTGGCGCCGGTGGTGGCCACGGCGGCGATGGTGCACCTGTTCGAAGCCTGGCGGCGGACGCCGACGACATGACGCCGCCAAGCCATGCGAAACGGGCGCGTATTCGAGGACCTGAAAGGGGCGAAAGACCATGTTTCGGCGTAGCAAGGACGGTGATGGCGGGAACCCGGCGGACGGCGAGGCGGGCGCGGAAGACATCCAGGCACCGCCGATAAAGCCGTTTTCGAAAAAGGGCTCGCACGCCCCAAACAAACCGTCATCCACCGCCGATCTTCGACCCAGCGTCACCCGGCCCTCGCTCGAAATTCCGGGTCCCACCCGACGAGCGGACCGGAGCCGTGCCGGACAGAGCGAGAGCAACAAGCTGACCGTCGGTCGCGACCTCCACCTCAAAGGAGAGATCACGTCCTGTCACAAGTTGGTGGTAGAAGGAAAGGTGGAGGCAGCGCTTGCCGACGCGCACGCGATCGAGGTCGCACCCAGCGGCTACTTCAAGGGCGATGCGCAGGTCAACGAGGCGGACATCAGCGGCCGGTACGAAGGGACGCTGATCGCGCGCGACAAATTGATCATCCGCGCCGGCGGCCGGGTCAGCGGGTCGATTCGCTACGGCCGAATCGTCATTGAATCGGGTGGCGAAATCACGGGCGACATGCAGGCCCTCGGCCCGGAACGCGAGGTGACGACCGACACCGAGTCCGCGAAACGGGACGGGGAAGCCGACAAAGCGGCGCCGTACGCGTCTTCGACGTGACTGATTTGGGGCCGAATCCGCCCGTTTCGGCCAGCGCCGCCTGAGCCGGCTTCGAGGTGGCGCGTGCGGCCGGCCTCGCCGTTCTTCTTGCCATCGCCGTGAGCGCCTGCGGAGGCCCGCGAACGATCCCTCCGCAGACCGACTCGGGTCCGAGCCCCGTATCGCAGCCCGTGGCCAATCCGCCGCCCGATGAGGCACCGGCGCCGGACACGGGCACGGAGGGGCCGGCATATTCCCGCGTACCGCTGTTCGCGCTCGCCCACGAAGTGCCGGACAAGCTCGCCGGGCTTCGCACCGAGGACGTGATCGAACCGGCGCGCCTATTCGGCCTTCGCCGCGTACGCATCGAGGCACTGTTGGGCGGACCCGGTTTCGTGCGCCGTGACGAGCCGGCGATCGTCTGGCGGTACGCGAACGGTCAATGCTTCCTCGATGTCTTCTTCTTTCGCCAGGAAGGCGAGTACGTGGTCATCCATGTCGAGGCCCGAGGCCGAACCGTTTTCCAGGTGGCCGCGAAGGCGTGCTTCCTCGATCTGTTGCGCGCGCGCACGACCGGTGTATCGGGTTGAGGCGGGCTTGGAGCGTGCTCTAAGCCGCGGTCTTTGCCCCATAACGGCAAATCGCGTCGACAACGCATGAGGCGCAAAGAGGCTTGCGCGCCTTGCAGACATAGCGGCCGTGGAGAATCAGCCAGTGGTGCGCGTGGCGCTTGCGCGATTCGGGCGTAATCGCTTCGAGCCCTTTTTCCACCGCCGCCGGCGTCTTTCCGGGCGCGAGGCCGGTGCGATTGCAAACCCGAAAGATATGGGTATCGACGGCGATCGTCGGCTTGGCGAAGGCGACGTTCAGGACCACGTTGGCGGTCTTGCGACCGACGCCGGGAAGCGCCTCGAGTTCCTCGCGCGTCTCGGGGACGCGACCGCCGTGCTTATCGAGCAGGATGCGGCTCAGCGCGGCAACGTTTCTCGCCTTGGTGTTGTAGAGCCCGATCGCCCGGATATAGCGTTTCAGGCGCGCCTCGCCGAGCGCAACCATCTTGGCCGGTGTATCGGCGACCGCGAACAGCGGCTTGGTCGCTTTGTTGACACCGGTATCGGTCGCCTGCGCCGACAGCACGACCGCGACCAACAGCGTATAGGGATTGATGTACGCGAGCTCGCCCTTCGGTTCGGGTATGGCGGCCGCGAGACGCTCGTAGAACGCCTCGGCCTCGGCGCGTTTCAGGCTCGCCATGGTCGGGTTCCGCCTGACCGGAGGGGTCCGCGCCGCGGCTCAGCCGAGCCCGAGAACGTCACGCATGGAATAGAGACCCGGCGGCTTGCCATCGAGCCACAGCGCCGCACGAAGCGCGCCGCCCGCGAAAACGGCCCGCGAGATCGCCCTGTGAACGATTTCGATTCGCGAGGCCTCGGTCGCGAAGACCACGGTGTGCTCGCCGGCCACGTCGCCGCCACGCATGGTAGCGAATCCGATGTCGCCTGCGCGCCGCGGGCCGGTGTGGCCGTCACGAACCCTTTGGGCAACGGCGTCAAGCTCCACGCCCCGGCCCTTGGCTGCGGCCCGGCCGAGCGCCAACGCAGTGCCCGAGGGCGCGTCCACCTTGTGGCGGTGGTGCATCTCGAGGATCTCGATGTCGTAGTCGTCGCCGAATTTCGCCGCCGTCTCTTCGGTCAAGCCGAGAAGAAGATTGATCCCGACGCTCATGTTCGCCGCCTGGACGATCGCCACGGACCTCGCGGCGTCTTCGACCGCCTTCTGCTCATCGGCGGTCAGCCCGGTCGTTCCGGCAACCAGCGGGACGGACATCTCGGCGGCCAGACGAGCGTGCAGGGCGGTCGCGTCGGGCGCCGTGAAATCGACCACGACGTCGGCGGCCCGGAACAGCGCTTGTGCGTCGTCGCCAACCACGAGTCCGGCGGGCGCGAGCCCGGCCTGGGCGCCCACGTCCTGGCCGAGAAGCGGGCTCAGCGGCGGCTCGGTGCCGCCCGCGATCTCGCATCCTTCGGTGGTGGCGATCGTCGAAACTATCATCCGCCCCATGCGCCCGCCGCAACCGACCACGCCGATCTTCATGCTTGCCTCCGTGCCGCCCGTGGGACTACGGCAGCCACACCCCGCTCATGCCAAACCGAAGACATCGCGCATCGAATATTTTGCCGGCGGCTTACCGACCACCCATTGCGCCGCGGTTACTGCCCCCTTGGCGTAGATGGCCGGATCGGTGGACCGATAGGCCACTTCGACGATCTCGTCGTCGCCCGCGAAAATCACGCGTTGCCCGCCCGAGACGCGGCCGCCGCGAACGACCGCGATGCCAATCGTGCCCGGCGGCCGGGGTCCGATCACTCCGTCGCGCACCTTTTCCAGCACGTCGTCGATGTTCGCGCCGCGACCGGCCGCCACCGTCTTGGCGACCTCCATCGCGGTCCCGGACGGCGCGAACGGTAGCCGCCGCTCGCTCATGCTGAGGACTTCGGCGTCGTACTCATCCCCGAGGACGCCGGCGATCCGCTCGATCAGCATCAACAGGAAATTGAGGTTGGCGCTCGTGTTGGGGGCCTCGACGATCGCCGCATCGGCCGCGGCCCGGTCGATGGCCGCGTAATCGTCGGCGTCGAAGCCGGTCGTGCCGAGGACCACCGGAATACCGGTCTCGGCGGCAAGAAGCATGTGCTGAGCGGTCGCCGGCGCCAGCGAGAAATCGATGATCACGTCCGACGCCGCCATCACCGCCCGGGGATCGTCGGAAATGGCGAGACCCACGGGCTCCAGTCCCGCCGGCTCGCCCACGTCGATGCCTATATGCGGGCCGCCGGGACGGCTCGTTCCGCCGGAAAGCTCGCAGCCTTCGGTCGCGACCACCTCGCGGACGAGCAGCCGTCCGATCGTTCCGCCGCACCCGAAGATTCCGATTTTCATCTCGCCCCCTGGGCTTGCGGGATCCGAGCGCACAAGCGTATCGCGGCCGCCCTCACTCCTTCAAGTCTTCCCACAGCTCCTTCACCTTGGTCAAAAAGCCGTGCGACTGAGGACTGTAGCGTTCGCTCTTGCCTTCCTTCTCGAACTCGCGCAGCAGCTCCTTCTGCCTCTTCGTGAGGTTCACCGGTGTTTCGATTGCCGCCTCGACGAACATGTCGCCGGTGGCGCTGGACCGCAGCACCGGAACCCCCTTGCCCCGCAGGCGGAACTGGTGGCCGTTCTGCGTTCCCGATGGGATCGTGATCCGGGCCCGTCCACCGTCCACGGTGGGCACGTCGATCGCGCCGCCCAGGGTCGCGACCGTAACCGGGATCGGAACACGGCAGTGGATGTTGGCGCCGTCGCGAACGAACATGCGATGGGGCGCGACGATCAGAAAGATATAGAGGTCTCCGGGGGGGGCGCCCCGCAATCCGGCCTCGCCTTCGCCGGCGAGGCGAATGCGGGTTCCGTCCTCGACGCCGGGCGGGATGTTGACCGAAAGCGACTTCTCCTTGTGCACCCGGCCCGCGCCGCCGCAATTCGTGCATGGGTCTCGAATGACTTGACCGGCGCCGCCGCAACTCGGGCAGGTGCGCTCCACCGTGAAGAAGCCCGACTGTGAACGGACCCGGCCGTGACCGTGGCAAGTCGTACACGTCGCGGGACCCGAACCCTGGGCGGCCCCGGTCCCGGCGCAGGTCTCGCACAGCACCGACGTCGGAATCCGGATCTTCGCCTTCTTGCCGTGAAACGCTTCCTCGAGGGTGACTTCCATGTTGTAGCGAAGATCAGCGCCCTGCGCCCGACCGCCGCCCCGTCGGCGCCCGCCGCCGCCGCGATTGACGAAATCGCCGAACATCTCGTCGAAGATATCGGCGAAGCCCGACGCGAAGCCGGTGTCGAACCCGGCGCCGCCGGGGCCCACCGCGCCTTGTTCGAAGGCGGCGTGGCCGAACCGGTCATAGGCGGCCCGTTTCTGGTCGTCCTGGAGGACTTCGTAAGCTTCGTTGATTTCCTTGAATTTCTGTTCCGCCGCCTCGTCGCCCGGATTGCGATCGGGGTGAAACTTCATGGCGAGTTTGCGGTACGACTTCTTGACCTCGTCGGCACTGGCGTCCCGCGAGACTTCGAGAAGGCCGTAATAGTCTTCCTTCGCCATCAAGCCGTGCTCAAAAATGGGAACGCCGCCCGTCCGGGACGCAACATTCCGGGGCGGCCGTCATTCGAGTTTCCCGAGGCGTCGCGGCGCCGCGGATCAGCTCGCCTTCTTGTCCTGGTCGGTTTGATTCTTGTCGGGATCGACCTCTTCGAACTCGGCATCGACGACGGTCGGGTCGTCCTCTGTCGTCGTCGAATCCCCCTCGTCCGTCGCCTCGGGCGCCTCGGGCCCACCGGAGACGGCCTCTTCCTGACTGGCCTTGTAGATCGCTTCGCCCAGTTTCATCGAGACCTGAACCAGGGCTTCGGTCTTCGACGTGATGGCGTCGGCGTCCTCGCCGTCCTTGACTTCCTTGAGCGCGGCGATGGCATCCTCGATCGCGGACTTGTCCTCGTCCGAGACCTTGTCGCCGTATTCGCTCACGTTCTTCTCCGTCGCATGGATGATCGCGTCGGCCTGGTTCTGCGCCTCGACGATCTGGCGCCGGCGTTGGTCCTCGTCGGCGTGCTCTTCGGCCTCCTTCACCATCCGTTCGATGTCGGCGTCCACAAGCCCACCGGACGCCTGGATTCGGACCTGCTGTTCCTTGCCGGTCGCTTTGTCTTTGGCCGAGACGTTGACGATTCCGTTGGCGTCGATGTCGAATGTCACCTCGACCTGGGGCACGCCGCGCGGCGCAGGCGGAATCCCCACCAGGTCGAACTGGCCGAGGAGCTTGTTATCGGCGGCCATTTCGCGCTCGCCCTGGAACACGCGAATGGTGACCGCGTTTTGATGATCCTCGGCCGTCGAGAAGATCTGACCCTTGCGCGTCGGGATCGTCGTGTTGCGGTCGATCAGGCGCGTGAACACGCCGCCGAGGGTCTCGATACCCAGCGAAAGCGGCGTCACGTCGAGGAGCAACACGTCCTTGACGTCGCCCTTCAGCACGCCGCCCTGAATGGCGGCGCCGATGGCGACGACCTCGTCGGGATTGACGCCCTTGTGGGGCTCGCGGCCGAAGAATTCCTTGACCACATCGGTGATCCTGGGCATCCGCGTCATGCCGCCGACGAGAATCACCTCGTCGATCTCGCCCGCCGATAGTCCGGCGTCCTTGAGCGCCGCCTTGCACGGTCCGATGGTCCTGAGCACCAGTTCGTCGACCAGGGCCTCTAGCTTCGCCCGGGTTAGCTTGATATTGAGGTGCTTCGGCCCGCTCGCGTCGGCGGTGATGAAGGGCAGGTTGACCTCGGTCTGCATGGTGCTGGAAAGCTCGACCTTCGCCTTCTCGGCGGCCTCCTTAAGGCGCTGCAGGGCGAGTCGGTCGGCGCGCAGATCGATCCCGCTCTCCTTCTTGAACTCGTCGGCGAGGTAATCGAGGATCAGCTTGTCG
>JASLLV010000107.1 GCA_030746935.1 Rhodospirillales bacterium
ATCAGCGGAACCACTTTTCCAATTACGCCTCGATTCGAAGTGACGATTCGAATACCGGAGAAATAGGGCCGCGCCCCACAAGTGTCAATAACTCTCTGGAATTCCAACTATATTGCGCGAACAGAGCGGGATCAAGCGCAACCGTACTGGCCCGCCATGGACGCCAATCCCGCACCGATTCGACCCCCCTCGCCATCAAAACGGAATCAAGGGGGACCACGCCGGATCGGAGGCGTCGAGCGGGGTGATGATCTCGCGCTCGTTGTGTCCGGTCAGGTCGATGGAGAAGACCTTCGAGCGGTTGCCGGCCCCGGTCTTATCCGACGGCCACTGGCGGAAAAACATCAGGACCCGCCCGTTCGGCGACCAGGTCGGCGCTTCGACGAGAAAACCCTCGGCTAGCAGTCGCTCGCCGGTTCCGTCGGGGCGCATCACTCCGATGTAGAAGGTGCCGCGGTGAATTTTCGTGAACGCGATCAGATCACCACGCGGCGACCACACCGGGGTCGCGAAGCGGCCGCCGCCGAAACTGATCCGCCGCACGTCGGATCCGTCGGCGTCCATTACGTAAAGTTGCTGGGTTCCGCCGCGATCGGAGTTGAACACCACGCGCTCGCCATCGGGCGAATAGCCGGGCGAGGTGTCGATCGCCGAATGATGGGTAAGCTGCACAACATCGTGGGTTCGTACGTCCATGGAGAAGATTTCCGAGTTGCCGTCCTTGGCCATGCTCATGATCACCTTCTTCCCGTCGGGCGAGAAACGCGGCGCATACGTCATCCCCGGGAAGTCGCCAAGGACGTCTTGGCGCCCGGTATTGATGTCTAGCAGATAGACGCGCGGAACGTTGCGGAAGTACGAAAGATAGGTGATCTCCTGAAGGGTCGGCGAAAACCGGGGCGTCAGCACTAGGTTGCCGCCGTCGGTCAGGAATTGGTGGTTCTCGCCGTCCTGGTCCATGATGGCGAGGCGCTTGACGCGCCGGTTTTTCGGCCCGCGCTCGGCGATGTAGACGATTCGGGTGTCGAAGTATCCGGCTTCGCCGGTGATCCGTTCGTAGACGGCGTCGGCGATGAGGTGGGCCAGCCGCCGCCAGCCTGCGGGCGAGGAATGATAGACGAAGCCCGCCATCTGTTGCTCGGCAAAGACATCCCAAAGCCGGAACTGGACGCGCAAACGTCCGTCGGCAAGCACCTTCGCGACCCCGTGCACGAGCGCTTGGGCGTTGATCACCCGCCAGTCGGCAAAACGCGGCAGAAAGTCGACCGATGCCTCGGTGCGGATGAAAGCGCGCGCATCCAGCGGTCGAAACAATCCCGAGTGCTCGAGATTAGCCGATACGACGCGCGCGATGTCGCGGCCGAACTGGGCGTCCTCGGCGGTTGCGCCTGCGAATTCGGTGATCGCGATCGGCAACGGCTCCGCACGCCCTTGGGTGATATCGATCCGGAGTTCGGCCCAGGCGGACGGCGCCGCGGCGGCCAGTGCTACAAACCCGACGATCAACGCGCGGATCGGCCGAATGGCGTTCCTTTCCGGAACCCTCATGCCCCGAACATCTCCCTGGGATTGAACGTCAGCACCATAGACTTCCAATGCTCGTACTTGTCCAGGGGCAGTTTCAGCGGGCTGCATTTCGGATTGAGGACCGCCCGGTAGGCGCTCTCGGCGGCGGCGCGGAAGAACGGGTCGCGGTTTATGCGCCCTTGGTCGCGAATTCGCGCGTCGCGCACCGTTCCGTCCGGGTTCATCGAAAGCGCGATCTCGATGACCAGATCCTCGGCGTCTTTCGCGCCCGCGGGCAGATTCCAGCATTCCGCGATCTGGCGCCGCACCAGATCGATTTCGCTGATGGTGAGCGGCCGCGTGGCGTCAAAGGACCTTGGCCGCGCCGTCAGCGCCTGCGCGATCTGTTGATCGAAGGGAACGGGCTTCGCCTCCTCCTTTTTCTTCTCTTTCTCGGGCTTCGGCGACGGCGTCTCCCGCTTCAGCTCGGCCACCGTCTTCAGGAGCGAGGCAAAGGGGTCCGGCGGCTTCGGCTTGCGCTTCGGCTTGACCCCCTCAAGCAGGCGCGGCGGCGGCGGTTCGGCCTTGGGTTGCGGCTTGGGCTTCGCTTTCGGCTTGGGCTCGGGTGGCGTCGGCGGCAGCGCCGCGACCTCGGGTTCGGTCACCGGCTCGGGCTCGGGTTCCGGCGGCGGCGGAGGCGGAGGCGGGGGCGGGGCCGGCGGCGGTTTTTCCTCCGGCTCCGGTTCCTTTGGTTCAGGCGCCGGCGGCGGTTGGTTGGTCTTCGCGGCCACGACGGCGAGTTCCACGATGATCGGAACGTCGCTCACCACCAGCGGCTTGTGCAGGATCGGGACGCCGAAATACGCGAACGCAATGATGGCGACGTGCAGAAAGACCGACAAGGCGATGCTTCGGCCCATGGCGGCTATTGCGCCTTCTTTTCCACACTCGGCGCGCTCAATGCCCCGCCCTGGGATTCGGTGACCAACCCCACGCGCTTGAATCCGGCGTCGTTGACCGAGCCCATCACCTGCATCACCCGGCCGTAATTTATGGCCCGGTCGCCGCGGACGAAGATGCGAACGTCCGGATTGTTGCCCGCGATCGCGACAAGGCGAGGCGCAAGCGCGCCAAGCTCTATCTCGGTCTCCTGCAAATAGACGCGGCCTTCAGCGTCCACGGATACGGTCAGCGGCTCGTCCTGGCCGGGAATGATCGCGGCCTTGGTTCGCGGCAGGTCGATCGGCACCCCGACGGTAAGCAACGGCGCGGTGATCATGAAGATCACGAGAAGCACCAGCATCACGTCCACCATCGGCGTAACGTTGATGTCGCTCATGGGACGGTGGCGGGCGCGGCGGGCGCGTCGTTCGGCGCGGGGCATGGAGACGGCCATGGTCAGGCACGCTCCTCGGACTGACGCGAGAGGATCGCCGAAAACTCGCCCGCGAACGTGTCCAGCCGGCCGGCGTAACGGTCGAGTTCCTTGGAGAGTTTGTTGTAGGCGACCACCGCGGGGATCGCGGCAAGGAGGCCGAGCGCGGTGGCGAACAGCGCCTCGGCAATGCCCGGCGCGACAACCACGAGGCTCGTGTTCTTCGACATCGCGATCGACTGGAAACTGTTCATGATCCCCCAGACGGTCCCGAACAGACCGATGAAGGGTGCCGTCGCCCCGGTCGAGGCGAGAAAGGTCATGTACCGCTCGACCCGGTCCATCTCGCGCGTCACCGTGATCTGCATGACGCGGTCGATGCGCTCGTGCAATCCGCCAATGGGCCGATCCGCGGGTCGAGGCCCCTTGGCCGCCGAGCGCCGCCATTCCTGCATCGCGGCGACGAAAACCGCGGTCATGGGATCCTTCGGACGCGGCCCGATCCGATCGTAGAGAACGTCGAGCGAGCCGCCCGACCAGAACGTCGCTTCGAAGTCTCCGGCCAAGGCGTTGAGGCGGCGCAGCCAAAGGGTCTTTTCGATGATGACGGCCCAGCACCAGATCGACGCCAGAACCAGCATGATAATGACCGCCTTGACGATCAGGTCGGCGCGCAGGAACAACGACCAGACTGAAAAGTCGTAAGCCGAAACGGAACCGGCAAGCGTGGCCGCTTCGATGGCGCTTTGCTCCATGGATCAGTCCCTTACCGTCTGGGCGCCGGCGTCGCGAAGCAGGGTCCACAACTCTGGCGGCAATCGCGCCGGTCGCCCCGCCGGCGTCGTGCACACGAGCGTGAGCTGCATGCACACGAGATCGGCCCCGTCCCGCTTGACCGTTTGCGCCGCCGTGACCGACGCGCCGCCCACCTCGAGGAAACGCGAGTGGACCTCGAGCAGGTCGTTGAGCCGCCCCGGTTTCAGAAAGTCGGCGGAACAATGGCGAACCACGAACCCGAGGCCCTCGTTCGCCATCGGTGCGACGCCCGTGGCGCCGAGGTCACGAAGCATCTCCGTGCGCGCCCGATCCGCGAACCGCAGGAAACTCGCGTGGTAGACGACCCCGGCTGCATCCGTGTCTTCGTAATAAACGCGCACCGCCAGGACGTGGGCACCATTCACGAAACCGGCTGAGTGAAGCCGGACGCCGGTCTCAGGCATCGCGTCCCTCCCCGCCGCGCAACAGCTCCAGTTGCGGACCCGAAGCCGGCAGCTCCAAGCCAAGGTGGCCGTACGCGCGCTCGCCGAGGATCCGCCCGCGCGGCGTTCGCACAATGTAGCCCTGCTGCATGAGGTAGGGCTCGATCACCTCTTCGATGGTGTCGCGCTGCTCCGACAACGCCGCGGCCATGGTCTCGACGCCGACCGGACCGCCGCCGTATTGTTCCGCCATGCACACGAGATAGCGCCGGTCCATGGCGTCGAGCCCTCCGGCATCGACTTCGAGCCGCTTAAGCGCCCCGTCGGCAACCGCGGTGTTCACAACGCCGTCGCCAGCGATGGCGGCAAAATCGCGCACCCGTTTCAGAAGGCGTCCGGCGATGCGGGGCGTGCCGCGCGAACGGCGCGCGATCTCGGCCGCGCCGTCTGGCGTGAGCTCCATGTCAAGGGCCCGGGCCTGGCGGCCAAGGATGTCTTCGAGCTCGGCCGCCGAATAGAAGACGACGCGGAGCGGAATCCCGAACCGCTCGCGCAAAGGGTTGGTCAACAGGCCCGAGCGTGTCGTCGCGCCGACGAGGGTGAACGGTGGCAACTCGATGCGGACCGAGCGCGCTGCCGGCCCTTCGCCGATTACGAGGTCGAGCTGAAAGTCCTCCATGGCCGGATACAAGATCTCTTCGACCGCCGCGCTCAAGCGGTGGATCTCGTCGATAAAGAGGACGTCGCGCGCCTCCAGGTTGGTGAGGATCGCGGCCAGGTCACCGGCCTTGACCAGCACCGGCCCCGAGGTGGCGCGGAACCCGACGCCGAGCTCGCGGGCGACGATGTGGGCGAGCGTCGTCTTCCCGAGCCCGGGCGGCCCGTGTATGAGCACGTGGTCGAGCGGCTCGGACCGTGCGCGCGCGGCGTCGATGAAGACCCGCAGGTTGTCGCGCACCCTTTCCTGCCCGACGAAGCCATCCAATGCGAGCGGACGCAGGGTGACCTCGGCGAGATCGCCGGCGTCCGCGGCCGGCCTTACGATACCGTCCCCGGTCATCGTGCCTCACCCGCGAGCGATCCCGCGTCGCCTTGACGCGGCTCTTTCGGCGCCAATTCCGCGAGACCTGCCCGGATCAGTTCCTCGAGCGTGGCGTCGGGCCCGAGCCGGCGCGCGGCACCCGAGATGGCGCCGAACGACTGGGTCGCGCTGTAGCCGAGATTGACCAGCGCCGAGATTGCCTCGCGCGCCACCGTATCGATCCGGCCTGGACCGGGCGCAGCGGCATCTTGCGTCGGCGCGAGCGCGATCGCGCCGATCCGGTCCTTGAATTCGCCTGCGATTCGCCCAGCGAGCTTGGCGCCGACGCCGGGCGCGCGAACGATAGCGTCACGATCGCCGGCCGCCAGGGCGGCGACGAGATCATCGGGGGGAAGCACCGCAAGGATCGCAAGCGCGAGCTTGGCTCCGACACCCTGGACGGTGGCGAGCCTGCGGAACCAATCGCGTTCCGCGGCCTCGGCGAACCCATAGAGCTGGATTCGATCGTCGCGCATTTGGGTCTCGACGAGCAGGCTCGCAGGTCCTCCCGGATCGAGGGCCGCGAGCGTGCGCGTCGAAGCGAACACCAGATAGCCGACGCCGTTCACGTCGATAACCGCGGACTCCGCGCTTACCGAATCCACGACGCCGCTCAGCTTGGCGATCACGAGCGCCCCTCCGCGGCCGACGCGTCGCCGCCCCAGCCGACACGATCGCGCGCCGGCGGCCGGTGGTGGGCGTGACAGATGGCGACGGCAAGTGCATCGGCCGCGTCCGAACCGGCGACGGCGCAACCGGGAAGCAGGGTGCGCACCATCGCCTCGACCTGCGCCTTGGCGGCCTTGCCGGTGCCAACGATGGTCTTCTTGACGAGACGCGGCGAGTACTCGACCACACGAAGTCCGCCGTGCGCGGCCGCCAGCATACCGACGCCACGCGCTTGGCCGAGCTTCAGGGTGGAGGCCGGGTTCATGTTGACGAAGGTCTCCTCGATGGCGGCCTCGACGGGTTGATAGCGCGCGATGAGGTCCGCCAGTCCTTCGAACAACTGGACCAAACGTTCGGCCAATGTGCGCCGCCCGTCGGTGGCGACATCGCCATTGCCGACATGGCGCAGCCGATTTCCATCGGTCTCGATGATCCCCCAACCGGTGGCTCTGAGACCGGGATCCAGACCGAGGATCCTCATGCGTTCAAATCCCGTCCGCTACACGTCAGTTCGCGAGCCGCGCCAAAAGTTCGTCCGCCACCTCATAGTTGGCGGCGACGTGTTGAACGTCGTCGCTCTCGTCGAGAACTCCGAGCAGCCGGAACAGGGTCTCGGCATCCGAGTTCACGACCGCAATCGTCGCGTGCGGCCGCCAGTCGAGGCGTGCCGAATCCGGCGCGCCGAACCGCGCCTCGAACGAATCGCGCACCAGCGCAAGATCCTCGGGGTCGCAGGCGATGTCGTGGCCGCCCTCACCCGATTCGACATCCAGCGCACCGGCATCGACCGCGACCTCGAATATCTCGTCGCCGGCGACGTCGTCTGCGCCGTAATGGATCAGGCCGATGCGTTCGAACAAGAAGTTGACGCTGCCACTTTCGCCGAGTGTTCCGCCGTGCTTGCCGAAGGCCGCCCGAACCTCGGCCGCAGTGCGGTTGCGGTTGTCGGTCAGGGCCTCGACGATGATGGCGATGCCGCCGGGGCCATAGCCTTCGTAACGCACCTCTTCGAAGCTCGCGTCTTGATCACCGCCGGCACCGCGGCGGATGGCGCGTTCGATCGGGTCCTTGGGCATGGTCGCCGCCTTGGCGGCGGCAAGCGCCGAACGCAGACGCGGGTTCATCGCCGGTTCCGGGCTGCCGGATCGGGTCGCGACCGTGAGCTCGCGGATCAATTTCGTGAACAGCTTGGCGCGGCGGGCGTCCTGCGCGCCCTTTCGGTACATGATGTTCTTGAACTGGGAATGGCCGGCCATCGTCGGTCTCGAAGTGGTTGGGTACAGATTGGGTAGTTAGTCTTGAACGGTCATACCATATATTGTGTATTGACGCACCGCTCATGCAAGATCGCTAGCGGATCAATATGGCAACAATGGGGCGCCCCCAATCGGGCGCGCAGTATTCGTTTCAGACCGGCCACGCCGCGGCGATGCGGCCACCGAGGCGCACCGGCGCGATGTGGCGCGCGAGCCCGGTCTCGTCGTCGGTCTCGAGATAGACGCCGCAAAGCGTCGCCTCGCCGCGCGCGGGTTCGAGCCGAGGGCCGGAACCCGGATCGAGGAACCGCTGGACCGCGCCGCACTTTTCCATGCCGATGACCGAATCATAGTCGCCGCACATCCCCATGTCGGTCTGATACGCCGTGCCGCCGGGAAGAATCTGGGCGTCGGCGGTCGGGATATGGGTATGGCTGCCGACCACCATCGAGACCCGGCCGTCGAACGCGTGTGCCAACGCCACTTTCTCGCTCGTCGCCTCGGCGTGCACGTCGACGAGGACGCACTCGACGGTGTGGCCGAGGCGCCAGCTCTCCAGATTCGCCGCCACCGCCGCGAAGGGATCGCTCACGGGCGGCATGAAAAGCTTTCCCATGGGGTGGATGATCAAAACCTTGCGGCCATCGGCGATCGTATACGCCTGCGCGCCGCGCCCCGGCGCGCCGGCATCCATATTCACGGGCCGGAGCACGCGGCGCTCGGTTCCGATGTATTCGACGATCTCGCGCTGGGCCCAGACGTGGTTCCCGGTGGTGATGGCGTCGACGCCGGAAGCGAAGAACGATTCGCAGATCTTCGCCGTGATGCCGAAACCGTGGGCGGCGTTCTCGCCGTTGACCGCGACAAAGTCGAGATCCAGCGCCCGGCGAAGCTCGGGAATTTCCTTCTCGATAACCTGGCGCCCGCTGCGCCCCACCACGTCGCCGCAAAAGAGGACCTTCATGACGGAACCGATCTCCGAACGCCCTCGTCGGTAACCACCCACTCAAGCGGTTGATCGCCGGACCCGAATGGAACGGCGTCGACGCATTGAAAGGCATAGGCGACGCCCACCGCGAGCACTCGGCAATGCTGGCGGAGACGCTCGAGGGTTCGGTCATAGAACCCGGCGCCGTACCCGAGCCGATTGCCGCCCAAATCGAACGCAAGAAGCGGCGCCAATATCACGTCCGGCGAAATCTCGGACGCCGTTTCCGGTGGCTCGCGGAGCCCGAACGACGCGGGCTCGAGCGCCATGCCGGGGGACCAGCGCCGAAATCGAAGCGGCTGGCGGCGGCCAACCACGACCGGCAGGGCGCAGGCGTAGCCGCGGCCATCGAGCGCAACCAGCAACGGTCGGGGATCAAGCTCGCTCGCTTTCGGCCAGTATCCCGCGAATGCCGCCCGGCATTCGGCCGTGTCGCAGGGCAGCCCCATCTCGGTCATGGCGTCCAGAAAGTTCGCCTTGACCCGCTCGGCGGCGCGGCGTCGAGCAGGTTCGTCCACGCCCGCGCGCAGCTCGCTCATGCGCCGACGAAGGCGCTTCTTTTCCTCATCTGTCGGGTGTGCCATGACCGGTCGGCGGAGACGGTTCATCCGTGCGAACCCCACCGATGGGCGGCCCGCAGGCAATAAAAGGGGCGGCGCCGGGCCGGCCGTCGACCATGATCTCCTCTGCGGCCTGCATACACAGGTGGGCACCATGTACCGGACCCACGAGTCCGGCAGTGACGGCTCCCGAGAGGTTCGATATTGGCCCCAGGGATCTCTGGCCTGACGTACCGTTCAGCGTCCGCCCACCGCGGAACCTACGACTGTTCGAGGCGCGCGGCAATATTCTCGATGCGTTCGGCAACGGATTCGACGTGGGCGAACAACGC
>JASLLV010000108.1 GCA_030746935.1 Rhodospirillales bacterium
TCCTCCTTTATTCAACCCGCTAAATCTGTCTCACAGGTGCTGACGGGGGACAGATCATCATCATCGGCAAAAATGCTGAACAGAAAATTAATGGGTCCTGACCCTAGTGACTCTCGCGCGCGACGACGCCCTTTCCGCCGGCGCGACCATCAATGGTCTTCCCGTCGTCAACGTCCGTCCGAGCCCATTCGGCCGGCCGAGCCTTCGCGAGCTCGATCTCTACTACGAGAACTGCGTGATCGGCGGACCCGGGGCCTTCTACGTGCTTGCCGAGTCGTTCAAGGATATCGCCCGCACGATCCTCAGGAAGTTGATCCTCGAGATCGCTGGTCGGGTGCCGGCAAGCGACCCGAAACTCGGGGTCGTCCCGGTCCAGTTCGACGGCCGGGTCGTGCCGCCTTGCGACGTCGGCGAGAGGCGCTGGCAGGAACTGTTCCAACTTCAGGGCTTCGATGGGTTCTTACGGTGACACCCGGTGCTACCGGGGACGCCTCGCCGGGTTCGCGCTTGCCGGGTGCGCCGCGGTGACGTGTAATTGCGAAATCCGACATCGGAGCACACCATTGGGCGCCCTGCGGACGGCCTTCTTTGTCCTGTTCTTCCTCGCGACTCCGGACAACGGGCCGAGCGCCGCCGAACGCGTGCCCGTCGATCTGGAACTGGCGCTCGGAATCGATGTCTCCGGCAGCATCGACAAGGAAGAGGCCAAGGTGCAGCGGCGCGGCTATGTCGCCGCCTTTGCCCACCCGCGCGTCGTCCGATCCATCGAATCGGGATATCTGGGCCGGATCGCGGTCAGCTATTTCGAATGGGCGGGATTCGAACATAACAAGGTCATCGTCGGCTGGCATGTGATCCACGATACCGAAAGCGCGCTCGATTTTTCGCTGGCGCTCGCGAACGCGCCCATCGAGACCGCGCGCCGCACCTCGATCAGCGGCGCCATCCATTTCGCGCGCCGCATCCTCGACATCTCCGGCGACGGCCCCAACAATTTCGGCGATTACGTTGTGCTCGCCCGCGACCGGGCGGTGGCGGCCGGGATCACCATCAATGGCCTTCCGGTCATGAACGGCGAGCCGCGCATGGAAGGGGGCCCGACGCTCGTCGATCTCGACCTCTACTTCGAGAACTGCGTGATCGGGGGATCGCGCTCGTTCATGGTCGTCGCCCGCAGCTTCGATGACATCGAACGCGCCATCGTCACCAAACTGGTCTACGAAATCGGCGATGCGACCCCGCCCCGGGCGCCAGGTAGAATTCTCCACGGCGTCCCCATGCCGGCGCTGGGCGGTGTCCGTTTGGCCGCGGCGCGAACCCGCCGCCCTGTGATGTCGGCGAGAAGCTTTGGTGGGGGTATCCCCTCGAGCAGATCATGCGCGGGCGTTGATCGGCCGGCGACGCTCCCAGCGTAATTAGCTTCGATGCATAAGCCGCCCGGCATCCGCGTCGAGCGGGGCGCTGGGCGGCGTCAGTAGCCCCGGTCCGGCAGTACCACGTTGACCATGTCGTCGCCGCGGCGACGCCGTTCCACATTGTCGCAGAAAATACCGGCGACCCGCGTCTGCCAGCGCTCCGGATCCCCGGTGTGCGGGGTGACGAACACGTTGGGCAGATCCCAGAACGGACTGTCCGCGGGCAACGGCTCGGTGGCGAATACGTCGATCACGGCCGCCGCGACGTGCCCGGACGAAAGCGCCGCCAACAACGCCGCTTCGTCGACGATGCGTCCGCGCGAGATGTTGACGAGGTAGACGCCCGGCTTGAACGCCTCGATCATGGCCGCGTCGATCAGGCTGATCGTGCGCGGCGTGCGCGGGACGGTCAACGCGACGAAATCGGCTTCGGGCACGACCGTGCGCAAATCTTCGATTGCCAGCACTCGCTCGGCGTGAGGCGACGATGCGGCCTGGGTCCGGAACCCGATCACCCGCATGCCCAGCGCCTGGGCCCGCACACCCACGCCTTGGCCGATCTTGCCGAAGCCGACCACCGCGACCGTCTTACCGACGACGCTGGGAAGCGGCTCGTTGTGCCAATAGTGGCGGCGCTGCTGCTCGGCGAATCTGAGGAAATTGAGATTCAGCGTCAGCATGGCGCAGATCACGTATTCGGACAGGCATTCGACGTGAATGCCGGAAACGTTGGTCACCGCGACCGCTTCGGGGTCCCAGGGAACCAAGTGGTCGACGCCGGCGCCGGCATTATGAACCCAGCGCACCGAGGGTGCGGCGAACAGGACGTCGCGCGGAAACACCTGTCCCTTGAAGGTCGTGGCGAGCACGTAGGAAGGCCGCTCGGCCGCGAGCGCGTTGCCGAGATCGTCGAAGTCGCGGCAGATGACGACGTCGAGGTCGGGGCAGCGCTCGGCCACCGTCGGCGCGTATTCCTCGGGCTCGGGGGAAAATATCAAGAGCTTCTCGGCCTCGGGCGTGCGGTTCGCCATGTTTCGGCACTCCATGGGATGGAACGGATGGAACGGAATGGAATCTCGAAGGCGCGGGCGAGCATATCGCACTCACCGATTTCCGCCAAAACGGACCGCCGCCACTGCGCCGTCCCGATTTACGGATTCTTAAGGGGGGACGGTGATACTCGGGCCCTCGGGCGAGCGAACGCCAAGGCAGGACCGCCGGTTCGATGGACTTCACCAAGATCACGCTGTTTCAGGCCATGAAGAAGCGCGTGGCCTGGCTCAACCAGCGCCAGGAGGTGCTGGCGCAGAACATCGCCAACGCCGATACCCCGGGCGCGCGGGCGAAGGGATCTCGAACCTTTCTCCTTCGAGCGCCTGATCCGCAGGGAAAAGGCGCAGCTCACCATGACGTCGACCCGCGACGACCACATGGGTGGCCGTCGCAAGAGCGTCCGGGACTACTCCTCCGACGAGACCCGGAAACCTTACGAGACTGCCCCGGCCGGGAACGCCATCGTGCTCGAGGAGCAGATGATGAAGCTCAATGAAACCGGGATCCAGCACAAGCTGATGACCGAGCTCTACAAGAAGCATCTGAAGATGTTCCGCACCGCGATCGGCAGGGGCTGAGGTCCGCGAGCCAGACCATGGACGATCTGTTCAAGACGCTACGCATTTCAGCGGCCGGAATGAAGGTCCAGGGCACGCGCCTGCGCGTCGTCTCGGAGAACATCGCCAACGCCGATTCACTGGCCCAAACGCCGGACGGCGATCCTTACCGGCGCAAGACCATCACCTTCAAGAACGAACTCGACCGGACGATTGGGCTCGAGACCGTTCGCGTCCACTCGATCGGGACCGACTCTTCGACTTTCGACAAGACGTACGATCCCAATCATCCGGCGGCCGACGCCGACGGCTACGTGCAGATTCCGAACGTCAACCGGCTGACCGAGATGATGGACATGCGCGAGGCGCAACGAACCTACGAAGCGAACCTGAGCGTCATCCAATCGTCCAAAAGCATGCTTCGCAGCACCATCGACATTCTTCGATAGCAGGCGCGCCGCCGCCGTGGCCGGGCATGACGGGGAAGGAGAAAACACATCATGGCCAATCCGACGCAAGGCATTTCGAACGCCCTCGCCGCATACGCCGACGCGGCGCGAGCCGCGACGCGGGGCGAGCGGACCGAGATCGGCGCGAGCGACGCGGGTGCCAAGGACACCTTCGCCGATCTCGTCAAGGGGGCGATGCATCAGTCCGTCGACAACGGCAAGGCGGGTGAGTCCCTGTCTATAGACGCGGTCCGCGACGAGGCCGATCTCCACAAGGTCATATCGGCAGTCGCCGAAGCGGAGCTCACGCTCGAGACCGTGGTGGCCGTTCGCGACAAGGTCATCGACGCCTACAAGGAAATCCTCCGGATGCCGATGTAGGCCATGAACCAGCTCGCCGTTCTCGAGGTGGGCAGCGAGGCCGTGTTCGTCGTCCTGCGAACCGCCACCCCGATCATGCTCGCAGGCCTCGTCGTCGGCTTGATCGTCGCCCTGTTCCAGGCATTGACGTCGGTCCAGAAGCTGACGCTGACGTTCGTTCCCAAGATCATCGTGATCTTTCTTTCGATCGTCCTGTTCCTGCCCTTCATCATGACGACGATGATCGAGTTCTCGCAATCGCTGTTCGACCGCATCATCGCGCTGGGCTGACGGGGCATGCTGCAACAACTCCTGACCCTCAATCTGTTCGGGTTTTTTCTCGTCTTCGCCCGGATCGGTACGGCGTTCGTCCTGCTGCCGGGATTCAGCGCCGGATACGTCGCGCCGCGGATGCGCCTTCTCATGGCGCTTGCGGTCAGCCTCGTGGTCACGCCGGTGGTGGCGGGCATGCTTCCGGGCCTGCCGGCGACACCGGCCGAGCTGTCGCTGATGCTGCTCGCGGAGATGACGATCGGCGCCTTCTTCGGCCTCATGGCGCGTTTCGTCGTGGCGGCGCTCCAGGTTACGGGCACGATCATCTCGCTGGTCTCGTCCATGGCCAACGCCTTCATCCAGGACCCGTTGGCGGATCAGCAAAGCTCGGTGATCGCGGGATTCCTCAGCACGCTCGGGGTGCTGTTGCTGTTTGTCACCGACCTCCACCACCTCATGCTGCGCGCGGTCGTCGACAGCTACTCCCTGTTCACGCCCGGAGAGCCGCTCATGATGGGCGACATGACCCAAATGGTGGCCCGTCGCGTCGCCGACGCGTTCGCGCTCGGGTTGCAGCTCGCCTCGCCCCTGGTGGTGACCGGATTCGCCTACTACCTGGGCCTCGGCCTTCTAACCCGGCTCATGCCGCAGATGCCGGTGTTTTTCGTCGGCCTGCCGATCCAGGTCACGATTCAGATTTCGGTGCTGGCGCTCGCACTGTCGGGGATCATGATCGTCTTCCTGACCCGCTTCCAGGAAGGACTTACGGGATTCCTTGTTCCTTAGGGCCGCACCATGGCCGAAGACGATTTCTCGAAAACAGAGGACCCGACCCCACGCAAGCTCGCGCGCGGCCGCGACGAAGGCCAGGTCGCCCAATCCCAGGAGATCAAGAGTTGGATGATGCTCTTGGGCGCGACCTTTGCCGCCGTCGTGATGGCGCCGAGCGTCATGAAGGACGTGAGCGCGATCGGCCGCACCTATGTCTTCGAGGCGCACTCGATTCCCGCCGACTTCGCTCACCTGCGCCTCGTGCTGTGGAATCTGCTGGGCGAACTGACGCTCGCGCTTGGCCCGCTGATCGGTCTCTTCGTCGTGCTCGCGCTTGCCGCCAACATCGGCCAGTCGGGACTGCTCTTCGCGCCCAAGAAGCTGCGGCCCAAGCTCGAGAAGATCTCGCTGCGCTCAGGGTTCAAGCGCCTGTTCTCGTTCCGGGCGCTGAACGAGTTTCTCAAGGGCATCCTCAAGCTGGTCGTGGTTTCGGCGGTTGCCTTCGGTCTCGCGGTACCGATGATGAGCGACGTCGAGCTGATCCCGTCGCGCGAGATCATCGGCACCCTCGAGCGGCTGAACGCCGTCGCGCTCGCGCTGATTGGTGGAACCGTTGCCGTGATGACGGTGATCGCGATTCTCGATTTCGCCTACCAGAAGTATGCCTTCTTCAAGCAGATGCGCATGACCAAGCAGGAGGTGAAGGACGAGCACAAGCAGACCGAGGGCGATCCCTTGGTGCGCTCACGCATTCGCAAGCTCAGGGTCGAACGTGCCCAGCGGCGCATGATGGCCGCCGTGCCCCAGGCCGACGTGGTGGTCACGAACCCCTCACACTATGCGGTAGCGCTCGAATACAAGATGGAGCTCATGGTGGCGCCGAAGGTGGTCGCCAAGGGCATCGACAGTTTGGCGCACCGCATCCGGGCGGTGGCCGAGGAACATGACGTTCCGGTCGTCGAGAATCCGCCGCTGGCCCGCGCGCTTTATGCCGCCGTCGAGCTGGACCAGGAGATTCCGCCCGAGCATTACAAGGCTGTGGCCGAAGTGATAGGATTCGTCATGCGCCTGAGGAGCGAATTGCCGCCGGCGAATGCGGAAACGGGCGCCATGGATGGGTGAGGCGTTGGCCACCTCGGAGATTTCTCCAAGCGCGCGGGAGATGAGCGCTCCGTCGCGGCACCTGTGGTGGCGTGGAATCGGCGTGGTCTGGACGGCGATCGGCCTGGTGTTCATGGTCGCGGCGGCGGCGTTTTTCTTTGCCGGTGGCGCGCAATCCAACTTCGAATCCCTCCTTTTGGGCGCGCTTGCGGCGGCGTCGTTCGCAGCCGCCGCCTGGGCCAGCTTGGGGCTGCGCAAACGCCCGGCGATCGCCGACGTCGTCGCCGCCGCCCACGACGGTGACGTCGAGGGCCGGGCGATCGCCGAGGGCGGCGTCTTCGTCCACGTCAACGCGGCTTTCCGCGAGCTTTTGGGGCCCTCGGAACGCGAGATCCTGAGCGTCGAGTCGATTTCCCGCCGCCTCGCCTTGTTCGACACCCTGGGCGAGGAGGCCGCGGCCGCATTCGCCCGGATCCGCAAGGCCGGCATTCCGGCACAAGCCGAGATCCCGATGATGGCGCGGGAAGGCGCCGTGGAGTGGCGCCGCATCTCGGTCTCGCCGGTCGCGATGGGCGGGCGGGCGCGCGATCCCGGGTTCGTGCTTTGGCGGGTCGAGGACGTAACCGCACGCCACGAACTCGACGCGATCCGCCGCGGCGAAGAGCAGCACCTGGCCGATCTCCTAGACCGGTTGCCGGTCGGGTTCTTCTCGGCCGACGCCGACGGGCGCGTCGTCTATGCCAACCAAACCCTCGCCCAATGGCTGGATCTCGAAGGCACCGAGATCCGGGGCCGCCCGTTCAGCGATTTCGTCGTCCCCGGCGAGCCCGGCGAAGGCGAGTCGAGGGATGCGGACGCGGACGGCGCGGTGCGCCTTCGCACAGGCAGCGGCGCTGGTTTTCCCGCCATCCTCGTCCAATCGGAGCACCGCAACGCGAACGGAAGCTTCGTGTACACCCGATCGGTCGTGCTTCGCGATTTCATGCCCCGCGACGACGCCATCGTGCCCGAACGGCTGCGCTGGCTGTTCGACGAGGCGCCGGTGGGGATCGTGTTCCTCGACCTCCAGGGCCGGGTCGCCGACTGCAATCGCCGTTTCCTCAAGCTTCTCGGCCTGCACCGCGACGCCGTCGTCGGGCGCGCGATCGCCGAAAGGATCAGCCTCGAGGACCAGGCCGACGTCGCCGCGCAGCTCTCGAAGGTGGTGATGGGAACGGTGCGCGCGGCCCATCTCGAGGTTCGGATGCCGGCGGCCGGCCATTCCGAGGTGGCGGCGTCGGTCTACGCCAGCCGCTTCGAGGACGCCGACGGCGAGGTGACGGGCCTGATCCTGCACTTCATCGACACCACCGAGCACAAGCACCTGGAGACCCAGTTCAACCAATCGCAGAAGATGCAGGCCGTGGGTCAGCTCGCGGGCGGCGTCGCCCACGACTTCAACAACCTGTTGACCGCGATGATCGGGTTTTGCGATCTGTTGCTCGAGCGCCACGGGCCGGACGACCCCTCGTTCGCCGAGATCATGCAGATCAAGCAGAACGCCAACCGGGCGACGAATTTGGTGCGCCAGCTCTTGGCGTTCTCGCGTCAGCAGAAGCTCAAGCCCGTCTTTCTCGACGTGCGCGCCTCGTTGACCGAGCTTTCGAATCTGCTCCGCCGGCTGATCGGCGAGAAGATCGAGCTGGCACTCGAGCACGGCGCCGATGTCGGCCTGGTACGCGTCGACGCCGGCCAGTTCGACCAGGTGATCATCAATCTGGCGGTGAACGCGCGGGACGCCATGCCGGGCGGCGGCACGCTCGCCATCACAACCTCGGCCGAGGTGGTGGAGCAAGCGGTCGAGCGCGGCCCCGATCTGATGCCGGCGGGCGAGTATTCGCTGATCACGGTGACCGACACCGGCTCGGGCATCGCCAAGGAGGACATCGGGCGCATCTTCGAGCCCTTCTTCTCCACCAAGGAAGTGGGCGAGGGCACCGGGCTCGGGCTTTCGACCGTCTACGGGATCATCCGCCAGACCGACGGCTACGTATTCGTCGATTCAGCCCCCAGCGCAGGCACCGCGTTCAGCATCTATCTGCCGCGTGCCGGCGACGGCGCGGCCGAGGCGGCGGCGCCGGCCCAGGTCGCGGACGGCCTGGGCGGTGAGGCGGCGCCCGATCTCACCGGGACCGGGACCGTGCTTCTGGTCGAGGACGAGGACGCGGTGCGGCTGTTCGGGGCGCGCGCACTCCGCAACAAGGGCTACCGGGTGTTGGAGGCGAACAACGGCGAAGGGGCGCTGGACGTGATCAACGGCCTCGACGAGCCGTTGGATCTCATCATCTCCGACGTGGTGATGCCGGGGATGGACGGCCACACCCTGGTCCGCTTCGTCCGCCACGAGCTGCCCGCCGTCAAGATCATCCTGATTTCCGGCTACGCTGACGACGCGATGACCGGCGATATCGAGCACGATTCCCAGATCCACTTCCTGCCCAAGCCCTTCACGCTGCGCTCGCTCGCCGGCAAGGTGAAGGAGGTGATGGCCGGCTGAGGCGGGGCGGGGGCGCGACGCGCCCAACGGGGGAGATTCCTTCACGCGAGGTTACAATCCCCGCCCGTACGCACATATCCCCTGAACTTACGTACCAAACCGCGCTAGGCTCAGGACTCATTGATTGAGATAGAAGATGACGAAAGCGGCGATGCATATGGCTGAGAAGAAAGTGTGGG
>JASLLV010000109.1 GCA_030746935.1 Rhodospirillales bacterium
CGGCGCTGATTACGTTGTTCCTGAGATCGCCCAGCATGGTGCGGACGTCGTCGGACTTGTCCTGGGAAAAAGTCACGGCCACCGCTTGGCGCAACGAATCCGGCCAGACGGCGCGTTCGGCCTCGACGACCGCGCGGATGCGCTCGATGGTCTCGATGATGTTCTCACCCGCGCGCTTCGAGACCTCGAGCGCCACAGCCGGGCGGCCTTCGACTCGCGCAAACCCTTTGGCGTCCTCGAACGAACTTCGAACCTCGGCGATGTCGCGCACAGTGACGACGGCGTCGCCCCGAACCACGAGCGGCATGTCGAGGATGTCCTCGACCGCCTCGAATAGCCCCGGGACCTTGATCGAGAACCGGCCAAGGCCGGTATCCTGGGTTCCAGCGGCGACGACCAAGTTGCTGTTGCGGACGGCGGCGATAGCCTCGCCGGCCGATAGACCGTAGCTCTCGATTCGGATCGGATCGACGATCACCCCCACCAGATCCTCGCGATCGCCCGCGATTTCGGCCGCGAGAACGCTTGAGATGCCTTCGACGGCGTCCTTGAGCTCGCGCGCGAGCCGCAAGAGCGTCCGTTCCGGGACGTCGCCCGAGAGGATCACGACGAGGACCGGGAACAGGCTGAAGTTGACCTCGTGCACCGTCGGTTCGTCGGCATCGTCCGGAAGCTCGGGCTTCGCGAGGTCGACCTTTTCGCGCACGTCATCCATGGCGGCGTCGGCGTCGAATCCCGCTTCGAACTCGAGGACGACGCTCCCGCCCCCTTCGTAGCCCGACGAACGCATTTCCTTGAGCCCCTCGATCACTCGCAACTCTTCCTCCATGGGCCGGATTAAGAGCCGTTCGGAGTCCTCGGGCGAGATGCCGTCGAAGCTCAAGAGCACGTAAATGATGGGGATGCTGATGTCGGGATCCGATTCCTTGGGAATCTCGACGTAGGCCACGGTCCCGCTCACCAGAACGAGTACGAGCGTGGCGATGATCGTTCGCGAGCGGCCCATGGCCGAATCAATCACGGCCCTCACGATGCCGCCCCGCTTCCTTCGGGCGAGCGGACCGTGCCATCGCCGTCACTCCCGGCCCCGGGCGGGGATATCTCCTCGAATCGTGGCTTGACGATTTGGCCGGCGCGGACGAATTCGTGCCCCACGGTCACGACGTCGACGCGTTCGGGAAGACCCGCAAGCCAGACGCCGTCCGGGGTGTCGGCGACGATGTCGACCGGATGGAAGACGATCCTGTCGGCGGGTCCCACGATCTTGATCCCGAGAACGCCGTCCTCGGAAAGCGTCAGCACCGCAGGCGAGACACGGTGCGCACGCACGCGCCCCGTGGTGAGCCACAACTCGGCCGTCAAACCCTCGCCGATCGTCAGCGCCGGGTTGTCCGCCGCCACCTCGACACGAAACGTCCGGGTCGGCACCGTCCCGACCCGCGAAACGTACCGAACCGTTCCGGCGACCTCTTGTCCGGTGACCAGCCGCGCGCGCGCCGGCGACCCCTTCTTCACGAGGCCCACCTCGCGTTCAGAGACCTCGGCAACGATGAGGACGGGGTCGAAATCGACAATCCGGCCGACCGATTCGCCGATGCCGAGGTAATCGCCGATCTCCACTGGTAAATCCTCGATAATCCCGTTGAACGGCGCGCGAACCACGGTGTGCTCGATGTCGTTGCGGATCGCGGCCAGCACCGCGTTCGCCGCCTCCAGCCGCGAACGGGCCTCGGCCAATTGGACGCGCGAACGAAACTCCTGTTCCGATAGCTTTCGGGTGGCGTCGTAGGCGAGCGTGTAGTGGGCCAGGTTCGCTTCCGCCTCGGCGAGGCGGGCTTCGCGATCCTCCACGGCGAAACGGACGATGATGTCGCCTCGTTTGACCCGGTCCCCCTTTGCGGCGCCAAGCGTCGTCACGCGGCCGGCGGTCTCGGCCCGGACTTGCACCGCCCGGTCGGCTTCCGTGCTGGCGAACAGCACAATCTCCTTGGTGCGCTCGCGCGCGACCACGGTTCTCACCTGAACTTCGAACATCGACGGGGTCGAGCTCGCCCCGACCACCGATTGGGACGGTTGCACCTCGGAACCGCCGAACTGGCCCGACATGATCCAACCGGCAACGCCCAAAGCGAGCGTCGCGGCAACGAGGAACGAGCGTTTCATCTGTCGGTGCCTCTCTTGCGCCCTGTCGCGTCGCCTCGCTCGTCGAGAAGAAGCGCTCGATTCGCCTCCAGGTACCCGACGGCCGCCTCGTAGAAGGCGAGGCCGAACCCACGGGCGAAGAGTCGGCCCCGCGGCATGCCTGCCGAATCGGCACAGCGGATCTGTTCGACGAGGCGTCGGTAATGGGCCAGGTAGGCATCGAAGACATCGCCGAGGTGGTCCTCGTCCATGAGATCGGCGAAAAACAGCATGAAGACATACTCCGAGCGGATCTTGTCCGGCGCCGGCCATTTGGTAAGCGCCTGGCGAAATGCCGTCCGCCCCTTCTCGGTGATGGCGTAGACCTTTTTCGCGGGCCGCCGGTCGGTCGCCACCTCGGTACAACTCACGCAACCGTCGTCGTGGAGACTGCCGAGAGCCGGATAGATCGAGCCGAAGCCCGCCTGGTGGAAATGGGCGAACGGCCCCGCCTCGAACGCTTTCTTGATCTCATAACCGCTGGCATCGCCAAGGCTGAGCACACCGAGGCATAACGTTCGAACGTCCATTTGATCAATGCTCCTCGTGCTCGGCTGATCCACGTCCCCACGGGCCGGATATCGCTTCGCCGCGATCCCCATTCCTATCGGTTCATTATATTACGGTACGATATGTATCGGGTCAATAGGTGTATACGATCAAAACCGGCATCCCGAAACGCCTGCACGCCGGAATCGTCGATTCGCGGCCGCACCAAGGGTGGAATTACCCACAGCAAAGTTGGGGTCGAAATCGCGCGTCGGCAAGGCTATGCTCTCGGTGAAGACGGCGCTGGGAAACGCATTCGCCATGGTCCCCCAAGAACGCACAAGCTCGTTGGTCGATCCTTTTGGCCGCGCGGTCACCTATCTTCGGGTTTCTGTGACGGACCGATGCGATTTCCGATGCATGTACTGCATGTCGGAAGACATGACGTTTCTGCCGAAGGCCGAGATTCTGACGCTCGAGGAACTGGATCGGCTGTGCGGCGCTTTCGTCCGCCTTGGTATTCGCAAGCTGCGGGTGACCGGCGGTGAGCCCCTGGTCCGGCGCAACGTCATGAGCCTGTTTCACGCTCTCGGCCGACATCTCAGCGCCGGCGCGTTGGACGAGCTCACG
The DNA here is from genome assembly GCA_030746935.1 of Rhodospirillales bacterium. Taxonomy (GTDB): domain Bacteria; phylum Pseudomonadota; class Alphaproteobacteria; order Rhodospirillales; family JASLLV01; genus JASLLV01. The sequence goes on from JASLLV010000109.1 coordinate 3,301, forward strand.
GTCACCACCAACGCGAGCCAGCTTTCGCGTTTCGCGACCGAGCTCGCCGACGTCGGCGTCAAACGGGTCAACATCTCGCTCGATTCCCGTGATCCGGAGCGGTTTCGGACGATCACCCGCTGGGGCCGGCTGGATCGCGTATTCGAGGGGATCGAGGCGGCCAAGGCGGCCGGGCTCCGGGTGAAGATCAACACCGTCGCGCTCAAGGGCGTCAATGACGACGAATTCGATGACTTGGCGAGCTGGTGCGGCGTCGAGGGCTTCGACCTCACGTTCATCGAGGTGATGCCCATGGGCGAGATCGGCCCGCAAAGGCTGGATCAGTTCCTTCCCTTGACGACGGTCCGCGAGCGCCTCGAACTAAGATGGACGCTGGTCGACGTCGAAGAACGGACTGGCGGGCCGGCGCACTACGTCCGCGTCGCCGAGACCGGCCAGCGGATCGGTTTCATCACGCCGCTGACCCATAATTTCTGCGAGGGATGCAACCGAGTCCGCTTGACCTGCACAGGCACCCTGTACATGTGCCTCGGCCAGGAAAATTCAGCCGATCTACGCGCCGCGCTGCGCGAAAGCGAATCGGATGCGCCCCTGGTGGCCGCCATCACCGCTGCGATCGGGCGCAAGCCCCGAGGCCACGATTTCGTGATCGACCGCCAGAACCGCCCGTCCGTACCCCGACACATGAGCGTCACTGGCGGCTGAACGCCTGCGCTGATTCGCGGCTTCGGGCCACCGCGCACGGGCTGCAATGACCATGGACCGAACGCCTCCGAGTGGATACGTTTTTCCGATCGTGGACGCCGAGGGAGGTTCGTTGTCCATCCGAATCGCTGCCGCGGCGATGCTTGTCGCCGGCGTCCTTTGGTGGGCGCCCGCAGGTGCAGAGGCCTCGTACGAAGAACCCGCGCCATACGAGGTCGAGAACAAAATAGTGATCGAGCAGGCTCGCAGCGTCGTCTGGGACCGACTGATTCGCAACCTTCGGTCCGACACCTTTCGCGAGGTCAAGGAGAACGACGGCTACGACATCATCGAGGTCAAGTTCGAATCGACCGATCCGGGAAACTTGATCGACTGCGGCCGCACGAAGCGAAGCTTCGCCGGCGACAACAGCCAGCGACATTTCGAATACGCGACCGCCGATTCGACCAACTACCTCACCCAGGGCTCCAAGGGCGACAGCTACAACGTCGCACGGCTTTCGTCGCTGGACGGCCGCGCCGTCGTCACCGTCAAAGAGGCGCAACAGCGCACCACAGTCACCGTGCGCGTGCTCTTCAGTTGGCGTATCTTTCTCGAGTACTCGGATTTGGACGGGCGCGTTTCGGGCGGCAACGGCATCATCTTCCACTTCACCACCGACGATCCGCTTGCCAATGACGGCGCCGGCACGCCCGCGTGCGTCTCGAGGGGCCTCATCGAAAACCGGATCCTCTATCACGCACGCTGAGGCTGCTTCCTCATAGGCCCATGCAGACGCCTGCTCCCGCCGCCGCGTCGCCGCGTCCCGACACGTCGCTCGGCCCCGCCCTCGAAGCCCTTGGCCGCAGAGATGCCGATCTGGCGCGAGCTTATGCCGCGTGCGGACTTCCCCGCGTGCGACGCCAACCGCAAGGGTTCGCGGGCCTCGCACGAATCGTCGTGGAGCAGCAGCTTTCGACCGCGTCCGCGCGCGCCATCATCGGTCGGCTTGAATCGCAGGTCCGCCCGCTGACCCCGCAAAACCTGCTCCGCCGCAAACCCGAGGCGCTCGTCCCCGTGGGACTCAGCCGCCAGAAGACGCGCACCCTTCTGGCGCTCGCCGCCGACATCATTGACGGGCGAATCGACTTAAGCGCGGTGGCGGCCATGGATGACGAGCGGGTGATCGAGCATCTCATGCAGGCAAGCGGCGTCGGCCGGACCCGCATGATCGAGATCGCCGAGGGCTGGCGTCCGTACCGGAGCGCGGCCGCGCGACTGCTCTGGCACTTTTTCCGGCACCCGGGGGGCACTGCCTGAACCCCGCAACCGCCCCGGGTAGCGCCTGCCGGGGCCTTCGCTATACTCGGGTGCACCTGATGGCGGGTGATCCCACCGGCGGAACCGAAAAAAATGAAATTCAAAACCGTCGCGTTCGTCGCGTCTCCGCAGAAGGGGGCTCACGAAGCCGGCGAGCGCCTGAAGTCCCTCTATCCCCACGTCGCAGCCCACAAGGCCGACCTGATCGTCGCCATCGGGGGCGACGGTTTCATGCTTCAAACCCTGCACAGGTACCTGCGCCGCGGGATTCCCATCTACGGCATGAACCGGGGATCCGTCGGATTTCTCATGAACGACTATTCCGAGGACGCCGTTCTCGACCGGCTTGCGCGAGCCGAACCTATCCGGCTACCTCTATTACGAATGACCGCGATCGATACTCGCGGAAAGACGCGCCGGGCGGTGGCCATCAACGAGGTCTCGCTTTTTCGCCAGACCCGCCTCGCCGCCAAATTGCGAGTCAGGGAAGACAAACTCGTCCGGATCCAAGAGATGATCTGCGACGGGGTCCTGGTTTCCACGCCCGCCGGCAGCACCGCCTACAACGTGTCGGCCTACGGGCCCATCATCCCGATCGGCGCCGGCGTGCTTGCCCTCACGCCCATCAGCGCGTTCCGTCCCCGCCGCTGGCGCGGCGCCTTGCTGCCCCACACCGCCGTGGTCACGTTCGACGTTCTCGATCCGGGCGAGCGCCCGGTGAGCGCCGTCGCCGATTACACCGAGGTCCGGGATGTCGCCCGCGTCATCGTCCGCGAGGATGCCACGGTGACCTCGGTTTTGCTCTTCGATCCCGAGCACAACCTGGAACAGCGGATCATCAACGAACAATATCTGCCGTGACGGGGAGACCGAACCGTTGCCGATTCCGCCGTCGCTGACGCGTACGCCCGCCGCGCGCGTCGTTCTGGCTGTGGGACTGGGCGCCGCCGGCGGCGCGTTGTTCGCCTATCTTCGCGCGCCGCTTCCATGGATGATCGGTGCGTCGGCGATAACCACCGCCGCGGCGCTTGCCGGCGCGCCGATCCACGTTCCGCGGCGCTCGAACGCGGTCGTGGTTCCGGTCCTGGGCGTGATGCTCGGAAGCGCGTTCACGCCCGAAACGCTCGCGGACCTGGCCGGTTGGTGGCCAAGCGTTATCGCACTGTTGCTGTACGCAGCCTTGATGGCGGGCGTCTTCTCCACGCTGCTCCGCCGCCGGTTCGGCTTCGGCGCGGCGAGCGCCTATTTCTCGTCCGTGCCGGGCGGCAACGTCGCCATGTACACGGTCGGTACCGCCATGGGGGGCGATGCCCGCACCATTTCTCTGATTCACAACACCCGCGCGCTGCTGACGGTGATCACGATCCCGTTTTGGTTCCGACTGTTCCAGGGCTACGAGCCGGCGGGCTTTGCCGTGCCCGGTCCCGCCGCGAACACGATTGGCCTCGACGACGCCCTCGTGCTCGGCGTCTGCGCGGTCCTCGGATTCTGGGTCGCCAATCTCGCCCGGGTGCCCGCCCCGTTCCTGATCGGACCCATGCTTCTCAGCGCCGCCGCCCACGTCACGGGGCTGACGGACGCGAGCCCACCCGGAATTCTCGTCGCCATTGCTCAAGTGTTGATCGGCACCAGCATGGGCTGCCGGTTCACGGGCGTCAGCATCCGCGACGTAGCGAACCTGATGGCCATCGGGGCGGTGATGGGGATCGTGATGATGTTGGTCGCTGCGGCCGCCGCGGGCGCGATTTCCCACGCGACGGGGTTATCGTTTGCCGCCCTCTTGCTGGCATTCGCTCCGGGCGGGCTCGCCGAGATGGCGCTGATCAGCTTGGCACTCGGAATCGATACCGCCTTCGTCTCTACCCATCATCTGATTCGCCTGTCCGCGATCATGCTTTTCGCGCCCGTCTTTTTCCGCATCGTCGAGACGCGCCTCGGGTCCGGAAACGAGAGCAAGAGCTGAAACTCGCCCGTTCGGCGGCGGCAATCTCAGCTCCGATGATCGGCGCCAACGGCATCGGCGACGTTTGCGAATCCGTCCGCCTCGACGAGGGCCGCCAACTCGCCGATGATGGACGCCACCAGACCGGGTCCGTGATAGATCAACGCGGTGTACAGCTGAACCAGCGACGCGCCCGCCCGGATCTTCATATAGGCGTCACGCCCCGTTTCCATGCCGCCGACGCCTATCAGGGGAATCTTTCCGCCGGTTCGCCGGTACAGCCCCCCGAGGACGGCCGTCGAAAGGGCGAAAAGCGGGCGCCCGCTCAGGCCGCCCACCTCGTCTCGGCGCTGCTCGATCAGCGAATCGGGACGCGCGAGCGTCGTATTGGTGGCAATGATGCCGTCGACGCCTTCTGCCAACGCGACTTGGGCGACGGCGTCCAGCCCTTCCTCGTCCAGATCCGGCGCGATCTTGAGAAGCAAGGGCGGCGCGCCCCCCCTGCCCTCGCGCTCGAGCGCGTCCCGAACGGCCCGCAAAAGGCCCTCGAGTGCGTCGCGCGCCTGGAGGTCTCTCAAACCCGGCGTATTCGGCGAGGAGACGTTGATCGCCAGGTAGTCGGCGAGGTGCGAAAAGCACGCCGCGCCAGCCCGGTAGTCGGCGACGGCATCCGCGGTCTCGGCGTTCCTGCCGATGTTGACGCCGACAATGCCGGTGCGCCTTCGCGCGCCCAGCCGCGCCGCCACCGCCTGCGCGCCCGTGCTGTTGAACCCGAGGCGATTGATCGCAGCCCCATCCCGCGTCAGGCGAAATACCCGTGGTCGCGGGTTTCCGGTCTGGGGCTTGGGGGTAACGGTTCCGACCTCGACGAAACCAAAGCCTTGGGCGAGCATGGCGTCGACCACCAGGGCGTCCTTGTCGAACCCCGCGGCAAGGCCCACGGGGGATTCGAAATCCAATCCCCACAGCCTGCACCCGAGAACGTCATAGCGCCGTCGCCTCGGCCGCGGCACCATGCCCCACTGCAACGCCCGGATGGCCGCCTCATGGGCGGTTTCCGGATCGAGAAGGCGCAAGAACGGCCACGCCAACGTCCGATAAGCCCACACTGCGCGCGATGGCGGACTCATACGCAGCCCCCGCTCGACGTCCGACGACCGCCCCTGGTGCCGGATTGCGGGTGATCGCGACGCGTGATCGACGACATGGTGCCGAGCCTATCAGCTCGCCCCAAGACCGGAAAGCCGCCACCCCGAACGCCGCTTGCTAACACGCGAGTCACCGAATTGTGACGCGATCGGATTGCGCGCGCCCTAGGGTCCAGACTCATTCAAATCCAATAGCAGACGATGGCTGCGAGGCATAGGGCGGCCATGAAGTTCTGGGCC
>JASLLV010000010.1 GCA_030746935.1 Rhodospirillales bacterium
CCCCACCTTCGCCGGCAACGATCTGGTCCTCGAGGTCCATCTGCTGGCGTTCCAGGGCACGCTTTACGGGCGCCGACTGCGGGTCGCGCTCATCGAACACCTTCGAGAGGAAAAGAAGTTTGACGGGATCGCATCGTTGAAGGCACAAATCGCCAAGGATTGCGCGCGGGCGATTGAGATCCTGGCGCGCCGTGACACCGACGCGCCGCATGAAAGCGGACCGCCCCGGATCGAGCGGATGAAACCATGAGCACCGATTACCGATCGACGGTGTCGTTGCCGCAGACCGGCTTCGCGATGCGGGCCGGTCTCAGCCAACGCGAACCCGAAATCCTGGCGCGTTGGAACACGCTCGATCTGTACCGCCGGTTGCGTGAGAGCGCGGCCGGGCGCGAGAAATTCATCCTTCACGACGGCCCCCCCTACGCCAACGGCCATCTGCACATCGGGCACGGGCTGAACAAGATCCTCAAGGACGTGATCAGCCGCGCCGAGCAGATGCGCGGCAAGGATTCGAACTACGTTCCCGGCTGGGACTGCCACGGTCTTCCCATCGAGTGGAAGGTAGAGGAGAAGTACCGTGCCGAAGGACGTGACAAGGACGCGGTCGACATCGTCGAGTTCCGCCGCGAGTGCCGCGAATTCGCCGAGCACTGGATCGAGATTCAGCGCGACGAGTTCAAGCGTCTCGGCGTCATTGGCGACTGGGACCACCCGTACACGACCATGAACTTCGCGGCCGAGGCGCAGATCGTGCGCGAACTCGGCAAGTTCCTGATGAGCGGCGCCCTCTACAAAGGCGCCAAACCGGTCCTGTGGTCGGTGGTCGAGAAGACGGCGCTCGCCGACGCCGAGGTCGAGTACGCCGACCACGTCTCGACCACCGTGAGCGTCCGTTTCCCGGTCGCCCGGTCGGCGACGCCCGAGCTCGAAGGGGCCTCGATCCTGATCTGGACGACCACACCGTGGACAATACCGGGCAATCGCGCGGTGGCGTTTGGGCCCTCCGTGGAATACGCGGTCTACGAGGTCGTCAGCGTCGGCGAAGGCAGCATGGCGGTCGCCGGCGAGAAGCTCGTCGTTGCCGAGACGCTTGCCGAATCGGTCCGCACCGCCGCGGCGATCGAATCCTGGCGCCGGGTCGCGCGCGTGCCGACGCTCGAGGGCACGCTTTGCCGCCACCCGCTCTTCGCCAAGGGCTATGAATTCGAAGTGCCGGTGGTCGGCGCCGACTTCGTCGACGTCGACACCGGGTCGGGTTGCGTCCACATCGCTCCCGGGCACGGTACAGACGACTGGGAGGTGGGCGTCCGTCTGGGGCTCGAAGTCCCCGAGACGGTCGACGGCGACGGCCTGTTTGTCGCCGACGTGCCGCTGTTCGCGGGCCTCCACGTGTTCAAGGCGGATGCGAATATTCTTGCCGCGCTCGCCGACGTCGGCGCCCTACTTGCGACGGCCAAGCTCAACCACAGCTATCCCCATTCGTGGCGTTCCAAGGCACCGCTAATCTTCCGCAACACGCCCCAGTGGTTCATCAGCATGGACAGGACCGGGCTTCGCGAGACCGCGCTTCGCGCCATCGACGAGACGCGCTTCGTGCCGGCCGCCGGGCGCAACCGGCTGCGCGGCATGATCGAGAGCCGGCCCGACTGGTGCGTCTCGCGCCAGCGCGCGTGGGGCGTGCCGATCACCGTCTTCGTCGATACCGAAACCGGCGAGCCACTTCGCGATCCCGCGATCCTCGAGCGGATCGCCGACGCGATCGAGAGCGAAGGCGCCGACGTCTGGTTCACCTCTGATGCGGCCCGGTTTCTCGCGCCCGAGTACGATCCGGACCGTTTCGAACAGGTGACCGACATCGTCGAGGTCTGGTTCGATTCAGGCTCCACCCACAGCTTCGTCCTCGAAGCGCGCGACGACCTGAAATGGCCGGCCTCGCTCTATCTCGAGGGTTCGGACCAACACCGGGGCTGGTTCCACTCGTCGCTTCTCGAATCATGCGGGACCCGTGGCCGGGCGCCATACGAGACGGTGCTGACCCACGGTTTCGTCATGGCCGAGGACGGCCAGAAGATGTCGAAATCGCTCGGCAATATCGTCTCGCCGCAAGACGTGGTCGACGAGCACGGGGCCGACGTCCTGAGGCTGTGGGTGGTCGGCTCCGACTACGCCGAGGACCTTCGTATCGGCCCCGAGATCCTGCGCCAGCACGCCGACGCGTACCGACGTCTGCGCAACACGCTGCGGTTCCTGCTCGGCAACTTGAGCGGATTTTCCGAGACCGAGCGCATCGCGCCCACGTCCATGCCCGAGCTGGAACGCTGGATCCTGCACCGCGTCTTCGAGCTCGACGGCCGCGTCCGCGCGGCATGCGACGATCTCGAGTTCCACCCGCTTTTCACCGAGCTGCACAACTTTTGCACGCTCGATCTGTCGGCGTTCTACTTCGACGTCCGCAAGGACTGTCTCTATTGCGACGCGGTCGAATCGGTGAAGCGGCGCGCGGTCAGGACCGTCCTCGACATCGTCTTCGACGCCTTGAGCGCCTGGCTCGCGCCGTTCATCTGTTTCACCGCCGAGGAGGCGTGGCTGGCCCGCGACGCCGGGCGCGAGGAAAGCGTTCATCTGCGCATGTTTCCCGACGTGCCTGCGGACTGGCGGAATGACTCCTTGGCCGCGAAGTGGGACGAGATCAGGAGCGTCCGCCGGGTGGTCACGGGGGCCTTGGAGGTCGAGCGCGTGGCGAAAAGGATCGGCGCGTCACTCCAAGCCGACGTCCAGATCTTCGCCGACGAGCGATTCCGCCAGGCCTTCGACGGGCTGGATCCGGGAGAGATCGCGATTACATCGCGAGCGAGCATGCATGCAGGGACGGCGCCCGAGGACGCATTTACTCTGCACGACGTCCCGGGCGTCGCCGTCGTCACGCATCTGGCCGAGGGCGAGAAATGTGCCCGCTGCTGGCGCGTGCTCGAAGACGTGGGATCGCACCCGGGCCACGCGGGCCTCTGCGGGCGCTGCGTCGACGTGGTGGAGCGCCTTCAGACGGCTAGCGCGTGAGCGCCGGCGACGGCGGCCGGCCCGTGGGGAACGGGCGCGCGTGGCGATGGGGCGTGGCGGTGGCGGTCCTGGTATTCGCCGCCGATCAGGCGATCAAGGGGTGGGTACTGATTGGGATTATGGACCCGCCCCGAACCATCCCCGTGACCCCGTTCTTTAACCTGGTGGTGGCGTGGAACCGGGGGATCAGCTTCGGCCTTTTCGATTCGCAGCAGAGCTGGAACGCATGGCTTCTGCCCGTCATCGCGGTCGTCATCGTCGCCGTACTCGCTTATTGGCTCAGCCGCGCCGAAGGCCGCCTGCTCGCGCTCGCGCTCGGGATGGTCATCGGCGGCGCGATCGGCAACGTCGTCGACCGACTTCACTTCGACGGCGCGGTGATGGACTTCCTCGATTTTCACCTGTTCGGATATCATTGGCCGGCCTTCAACGTGGCGGATGCGGCCATCAGCCTTGGCGCCACGGTGCTCATGCTTCAGTCCTTGTTTGGGCGCGCGAAATCGCATTAGAATCAAGCTGGCAATGGCAACGGTGCACTCCGAACGAAATGCCGGCTCCGGAACCGCGGCGCGGATCGCGTGGCTGGCGCTCGCGCTGGGCGTCGTCGGCGTGCTCGCGGGTTGCGACGATGCGCGCCGCCTCTTCAACGCCAAGACGCCGCCCGACGAGTTTGCCGTCTATGCCCGCCCGCCGCTGAGCATGCCGCCCGAATTCACGTTGCGCCCGCCGGCGCCGGGATCGCCGCCACTTCAGGAGGTCAACCCGCGCGCGGGCGCCCAGCAATCGCTGGTGGGGGCGCCGGCCCGGCAGCGCGCCGACCAAAGCGGCCGCAGCGCTTTTGGCGACGCGAGCCCCGGCCTACGGGCCATTCTCGAGTCCACGGGCGCCGTCGACGCCGATCCCGACATCCGCGCGCAGATCAACCGCGATTCGTTCGTGCTGGCCGAAGAAAGCGAAACCTTCGCCGACGCCCTCATATTCTGGAAAGAGCCGCCGGGCTATGAAACCGTCGTCGATCCGGCGAAGGAAACCCGCCGGATCCGCGAGAACCAAGCCCTGGGGCGCGCCATTACCACGGGTGAGGTCCCGACCATCGCGCGCAAGCGCGAGGCGCTTTTCGAGGGCGTATTCGACTAGCATCCCACCGGCCGTCGAGACCGCTCCCGGGTCGGATCTCGGGCGGTAGGAATCGCGCAGCCGCAATCCGCCGGCAACCTGAATCCGGCCCGTTATCCGGTCCATCATATTGAAGCCGTGCGTATCGGCGCGCTTGATCGCAACCGCATTGCGGATCCTACCCGGCGCGATCCGCCCTGGGTCGCGAACCCGTGATTTCCCTTCGCCGGTCCGCTGCGCTAGCCTCGCGAGCCTCGCTTACTTCGGTGCATCCGGCCGGGGCATGGCGATACCGACGCAGACGTGGACCACGTGATCATACCCTCCATCCAGCGACTGTTGCGCTCCCTGGCGGCGATCTGCATCGCGCTGGAGGTATTCGCGGCCCCGGCGGGCGCGGCCATGTTCGAGCCCGATACCTTCACGCTCGCCAACGGCATGCAGGTCGTAGTGATCGAGAACCACCGTGCGCCTGTGGTTGTCCACATGATTTGGTACAAGGCGGGTTCTGCGGACGAGCCCGTCGGCTCCTCTGGCGTCGCCCATTTCCTCGAGCACCTCATGTTCAAGGCCACCGAGACCATGCCGTCGGGGGAGTTCTCACGCGTCGTCGCGCGCAACGGCGGCCGTGACAACGCCTTCACCTCGTACGACTACACGGCCTACGTCCAGACCCTGGCGGCCGACCGTCTGCCCCTGGTCATGGAGATGGAGGCCGACCGTATGCGGAACCTGGTGCTCGCCGACGACGAGATCGAGACCGAGCGGCTCGTCGTCCTCGAGGAGCGTCGATCGCGCACCGACAACGATCCGGCTTCGATCCTCAGAGAGCACGTGAATGCCGCGCTTTATCTCAATCACCCCTACCGCATTCCGATCATCGGCTGGGCGCACGAGGTTCAGGGCCTCGATCGCGCAGACATCGCGGCGTTCTACCGCCGCCACTACGCCCCCAACAACGCGGTCCTCGCGATCGCCGGCGACGTCACCGCGGATGCCGTCCGGCCCCTGGCGGAAAAGTACTACGGCGCCATCCCCGCCCAGTCCGTTGCGCCGCGCGCCCGCCCCCAGGAGCCGCCCCAGAACGCCGAGCGCACCGTCGTCCTGCGTGACGCCCGCGTAACCCAGCCTTCATGGAGCCGCAGTTTCCTCGCCCCGAGCTACACCTCAGGCGCCACAGAGCATGCGTATGCGCTCCAGATTCTGTCCGATGTGCTCGGCGGCGGCGCCACCAGCCACCTGTACCGATCGCTGGTGGTCGAGAGGAAGCTCGCGACCAACGCCGGAAGCTACTACGGCGCCGATAGCATGGGGCCGTCGCGGTTCGTCGTCTTCGCCCGCCCCCGACCGGGCGTGGACGTCGACGATCTGGCCGCTGCCGTCGAAGCCGAGATCGGCGCGGTCCGGGACGGCGCCGTCACCGACGAAGACGTGGATCGCGCCAAGAAGCGGCTTCGCGCCGAATCGGTCTATGCCCGCGATTCCTTGCGAACCGGAGCGCGGATTCTCGGCGCGGCGCTGGCTTCGGGTCGAACGATCGCCGATGTCGAGGCCTGGCCGGACAGGATCGGGGCCGTTACCGCCGATCAGGTCCGTGCCGCCGCCCGCATTGTGTTCGCGAAGCAGCGCTCGGTGATCGCCATCCTGTTGCCGGCGGTCGCCCAATGAGACGGGTTGTCGCACTGGCGTCGGGGTACGGGCTCCTCGGTGCGGCGCTCGCGGCGGCGATCATTCTCGGCGCCGCCCTACAACCGGCTGCCGCGGTCGAGGTGGAACGGGTGACGACGCCTGGCGGCATCGAGGCCTGGCTCGTGCGCGATCACACGAATCCCATCATCGCGATCCGCTTCGCGTTCCGCGGCGGCGCCGCACTCGATCCCCCCACCAAAGGCGGTCTCGCGAACATGGTCTCGGGACTCCTCGACGAGGGCGCGGGCGCGCTCGATTCGCAGAGCTTCCAAAGGCAGCTCGAAGACTTCGCCATTCGCCTCAGCTTCGATGCCCGGCGCGATAGCTTCGGCGGCCGAATGACGACGCTCAGCGAAAACCGGGACGCGGCGTTCGCGCTCCTCGGCCTGGCGCTTACGGCCCCGCGATTCGACGACGAACCGGTGGAGCGGATCCGCGGCCAAATAATCGCGCGCCTGAAACGCGAGGCGGAAGACACCGACACGCTGGCGCGGAAAAGGCTTTCGCAACTCCTCTTTCCCGACCACCCCTACGGGCGGTCGGTGGCCGGGACGCCCGAAAGCGTCGCCCGGATAACGCGCGCCGAGCTCGCGGCGTTCGCCCGCGCCCGCTTCGCGCGCGACAACCTGGTCGTCGGCGTCGTTGGCGACATCCGCGCGGACGAACTCGGGGCCCTGTTGGAGTCCACCTTCGCGAACCTCCGCGCCACCGCTGACGGGTGGACCGTGCCCGAGGCCGAACCCCGTGCTTCGGGCGAAACCGTCGTCGTCCGCAAGCCCGTTCCGCAGAGCGCGGTGGCCTTCGCCCAGCCCGGCCTGAAAAGAACGCACCCCGACTTCTACGCCGCCTATGTGATGAACTACGTCCTCGGCGGCGGCGGTTTTACCTCGCGCCTGTACGGCGAGGTGCGCGAGAAGCGCGGCCTCGCCTACGGGGTCTACAGCTACCTCGTCACGCTCAAGCACGCCGGCCTGGTCTCGGGCGGCGCCGGCACCGCCAACGCGCGGGTCGCCGAGACCGTCGACGTCATTCGGTCCGAGTGGCGGCGCATGGCGGAAAGCGGCATCAGCGAGGCCGAATTGAGCGACGCCAAGACCTACCTCACCGGCTCGTACCCTTTGCGGTTCTCGGCGAGCGGGCGCATCGCCGCGATCCTCGTCGCCATCCAACTCGACGATCTCGGCATCGACTATCTCGACAAGCGGGACGGCCTGATCGAGGCGGTGACGTTGGACGACGTGAACCGGGTGGCGCGCGAGCTGCTCGCGCCCAGGCGTCTCACCACCGTCATCGTGGGCGAGCCCGAAGGCCTCTCGGAAGGCGGGTAAGGGCGCGCCTACCTTCGCGCCCTGGTCCGGGGCCGCCTTCTTTGTTAGTCTCGCCCGCGCTCTCGCGCCCGCGCCCATGCCATGACCGATACCTGCCACTCGCCCGCCTGGATGGCGCTTCGATCCCATTTCGAGGCGATCGGGGACGTCCACATGCGGGCGATGTTCGCGGAAGACCCGAACCGCTTCGAGGCGTTCTCGATCCGTCTCGGCGACATGCTCCTCGACTACGCCAAGAACCGGATTACGCCCGAGACCGCGCGCCTGCTCACGGCCCTTGCCCGCGAGGCCCGGGTTGAGGTCTGGCGCGATCGCATGTTCACGGGCGAGAGGATCAACACGACCGAAAGGCGGAGCGTCCTGCACACGGCGCTGCGCGACCCGGACGGGCCGCCGCTGGTGGTCGACGGCCGCGACGCGCGGGCCGACGTGAGAAGCGTGCTCGCACACATGCGCGCGTTCTCCGACGACGTTCGCGACGGCGGTTGGACGGGGCATACGGGGCGCGCGATCGAGACCGTCGTCAACATCGGGATCGGCGGTTCGGACCTGGGGCCCGCCATGGTGGTTCAGGCTCTCGGCGCCTACCGCCACGAACGACTGACGGTGGAATTCGTCTCCAACGTCGACGGGACCCACTTGGCCGAGGCGCTCAATCGCTGCGATCCCGCCACCACATTGTTCGTCGTCGCCTCCAAGACCTTCACGACCACCGAAACGCTGATCAACGCACAATCGGCGCGCCAGTGGCTGATTGCGGCGCTGGGCGAGGACGCGGTGCCCCGTCACTTCGTCGCCCTTTCGACCAACGCCGACGCCGTCGCCGCGTTCGGCATCGCGCCCGAGAACATGTTTCCCTTTTGGGACTGGGTAGGCGGGCGCTATTCGCTGTGGTCGGCGATCGGGCTCACGATCGCGATCGCCGTCGGGATGGATCGCTTCGCCGACCTACTCGCCGGGGCCCGCGACATGGACCAGCACTTCCTGGCCGCACCGCTCGAGGCCAACATGCCGGTCGTGCTCGCGCTCATCGGCATCTGGTACAACGATTTCTTCGGCGCCCAGACTCATGCGGTCCTGCCCTACGATCAATCGCTTGCGCGCCTTCCTGCCTATCTCCAGCAGTTGGATATGGAGAGCAACGGCAAAGGCGTTACTCGCGACGGGAACCCGGTCGTGCATCAAACCGGCCCGATCGTCTTCGGCGAGCCCGGCACCAACGGCCAGCACGCCTTTTACCAGCTCATCCACCAGGGGACCAAGCTGGTGCCCGCCGACTTCATCGCCGCCGCAGAAAGCCACAACCCCCTCGATTCCCACCACCGGATCCTGCTCGCCAACTTTTTCGCCCAAGGGGAAGCCCTGATGCGGGGCAAGACCGAATCGGAAGCCCGGGCCGAGCTCGAGGCCGCCGGCTTCGAGGGCGACGCACTCGCGGCGCTGCTGCCCCACAAGGTGTTCGCCGGCAACCGCCCGACCAACGCGATCCTGGTGCGCCGTATCGATCCCTTCACGCTCGGGCGGCTTATTGCCCTTTACGAGCACAAGGTGTTCGTGCAAGGCATGATCTGGCGAATCAACCCGTTCGATCAGTGGGGGGTGGAGCTCGGCAAGGACCTCGCGCGCGCCATCCTTCCCGAGCTTGATGGGTCTGATCCGGTCGGCGGCCACGACACCTCGACCAACGGCCTCGTCAACCATTACAAGGATCTGGTGAGCCGACGCCCATGACCATCCGCGTGCTGCCCGAGATCGTCGTCAACCGCATCGCCGCCGGCGAAGTGGTCGAGCGGCCCGCGTCCGCCGTCAAGGAGCTGGTCGAAAACAGCATCGATGCGGGCGCCGGGCGGATCGAGGTCGCGTTGCGCGACGGCGGGCGCAGCTTCATCTCGGTCGCCGACGACGGCGGCGGTATCGCCGGCGACGAGCTGGCGCTGGCGGTCCGGCGTCATGCCACTTCGAAGCTCGCGGGCGACGATCTGGGCGCCATCGCGACACTCGGGTTCCGGGGCGAGGCGCTGCCGTCGATCTGTGCCATCAGCCGCCTCGACATCGTCAGCCGCGCCGACGGCGCCGACGGGGCGTGGCGCATCCACGTGGAAGGCGGCCGCGCATCGACCTCGCGCCCGGCGGCGCACGCGAAAGGCACCCGCGTCGAGGTGCGCGATCTCTTCTTCGCGACCCCGGCCCGGCTCAAGTTCATGAAGACCGCGCGGACCGAGCTCGGCCACGCGGTCGACGCCATCAACCGGCTCGCCATGGTCCACCCCGAGATTGCCTTTAGCTTGAGCGAGGGAACCCGCACCGTCATCCGGTTGGCCGGCCAGCAAGGCGAGTTGTTCGCCTCGCGGCTCGATCGCCTGGGCGCCATCATGGGGCGCGAGTTCGCCGACAACGCGATTCCCGTCGAGGCGGAACGCGAAGGGCTCCGGCTCACCGGTCACGCCGGCTTGCCGACGCTGAATCAGGCGAACGCGAGCGCCCAGTATTTGTTCGTGAACGGCCGGCCGGTGCGCGACAAATTGCTCTTCGGCGCGGTCCGCGGTGCCTATCGCGACTTTCTCGCCTCCGACCGCCATCCAATGCTGGCGCTCTTCCTGGACGTACCTTCGGCGGCCGTCGACGTGAATGTGCACCCCGCCAAGACCGAGGTCCGGTTCCGCGACGCGGGCCTCGTGCGCGGATTGATCGTGGGCGCGCTTCGTCACGCGCTCACCGGGGCCGGCCATCGGGCGTCGACCACGGTCGCGGACGCCGCCTTGGGCGCGTTCCGGCCCGAAGACACGGGCGTTTCGTCGGCGCCCGCATACGGCGGCGGGCACGGACGCGGGCGCGTTCCGGCGGGCTTGGCGGAGCGCGCGGATGCCTTCCACGCGCCGCTGCCCGGGCTTCAGGCCCCGCCTTCCGGCGCCGACGCGGATTCCGGCGGCACGCCCGACGCCGAAGACGGCTCGTGCGCGGATTATCCCCTCGGTCTCGCGCGCGCCCAGGTGCACGGCACTTATGTCCTCGCCCAGACCGCCGACGGGCTCGTCATCGTCGATCAGCACGCGGCCCACGAGCGCCTCGTCTACGAGCGGATGAAGCGGGCGATGGAGGCGGACGGGGTCGCGCGCCAAGGTCTCCTGATTCCGGCGGTGGTTGAGCTGGAGGAAGATGCCTGCGCCAGGCTCGGCGCGCGGGCCGGCGAGCTCGCCGAGCTCGGCCTCGTGCTCGAGCCCTTCGGCCCCGGCGCCGTCGTCGTACGCGAGGTCCCGGCGCTGCTGGGCGAGACCGATGCGGCGAGCTTGGTCCGCGACCTCGCCGACGAGCTCGCGGAGTTCGACGAGGCGCTGTCGCTCAAGGAGCGGCTCGCCGACGTCTGCGGGACCATGGCGTGCCATGGCAGCGTCCGCGCCGGGCGGCGGCTCAACGCGCCCGAGATGAACGCGCTCCTTCGCGAGATGGAGGTGACCCCGCATTCGGGCCAGTGCAACCACGGCCGGCCCACCTACGTCGAGCTTAAGCTCGCCGACATCGAGAAGTTGTTCGGCCGGCGCTAGCTTTAAGGCGCGGCCAGGAACAGCACCCGGGCGGCGCCGTAGGTGCGCCCATCCACCAAGCGAAATCCCGTCGGGGCTGCGAAGGCCTCGTCGATTCCCACCTCGACCACGCAACAGGCCCCCGATGCGATCCAGCCGCGCACCATGAGGGCCGTGAGCGCGGGCGCCGTCAGCGTCGACGCGTAAGGCGCGTCGAAGAACGCCAACGTCGCCGGGGCCGCTTCCGCCGAAGGCCGGGGCGGGTGCTCAGCGTCGCACGCCACGACCGCGACTTTGTCGGCCTCGCCGAGCGCCTGGGCCGTCTCGCGCAACCGCCCGGCCGCAGCCCGGTCGTGCTCGATGAAGGTGACGCGCTGGGCACCCCGCGACAGTGCCTCGAAGCCAAGCGCGCCGGTCCCTGCGAAGACGTCAAGAACTTGGGCGCCCGAGGGCTCGATCATGCCCGGTGCGTGCTCGAGGATGTCGAATATCGCTTCGCGCGTCCGCTCGGCGGTCGGGCGCAACGCAGGCCCCCGCGGCACCGCAAGTCGGCGGCCGCGGTGGATGCCGCCGACGATCCTCAACCCGCCTCCGCTCACCTCGGGTGGTCCTTGCCGAGTTGCTCGCGCAATGTCCGGGGCGCCACCTCGGCGACCGTGCCGCGTGAAAGCCGGCCGAGTTGGAAGGGCCCGTAGGCGATCCGGATCAGCCGGTTCACGGCGAGCCCGAGATGGGCGAGCACGTTGCGGACCTCGCGGTTGCGTCCCTCCGCGAGCGACGCTACCAGCCACGCGTTGCGCCCCGTGCGGCGTTCGAGCGAACAACGGATCGGCCCGTAGGCGACGCCGTTCACCACCACGCCGTCCTTGAGCGCGGCGAGCGCGTTCTCGTCGACGGCACCGAAGACCCGCGCGCGGTAGCGGCGCACCCAGCCCCGCACCGGTGATTCGAGCGTGCGCGCAAGTGCGCCGTCGTTGGTGAGCAGTAAAAGTCCCTCGGAGCCCAAGTCGAGGCGGCCGACCGAGACCACGCGCGGAAGCCCCTCGGGCAGGTTCTCAAAGACCGTGGGACGCCCCTGGGGGTCGCGGTGGCTGGTGATCAAGCCGGCCGTTTTGTGGTAGCGCCACAATCGCGTCGCCTCGATCGCGTCCAGCGCCCGCCCGTCGACGGCGATCCGCGATGCCTCGCGTACGCGAAGCGCCGGCGTTTCGACCGGGGCGCCGTCCACCGAGACGCGCCCGGCGGCGATCCAGCGTTCCGCCTCGCGCCTCGAACACAGGCCCGCGCGGGCGAGCACCTTGGCGATCCTGGTGCCCGCTGGCGCGTCCGCATCCGCTTCCATCAATCGCGCCGGCAGGCGTCGACGAAGGCGGCGAACAAGCGCTCGTCCGCCTCGTTGATCATGTACTCGGGATGCCATTGCACGCCGATGCAAAAGCGCCGGTCCGGTGCCTCGATCCCCTCGATCACGCCGTCGGGGCTGCGGGCGTTGACCACGGCCCTCGCCGGCACGTCCTTCGCCGCCTGGTGGTGGGCGCTGTTGACGGCGAGTACGTCGGTGCCCGTGATCGCGTGCAACAGCGTCCCTTCCACCACGCGAACCTCGTGGCTAGGCTCGTTGCGCGGGTTCGGCTGCTCGTGGGCGAGCGCGCCTTCCACCTCGTCCGCGATGTGCTGGATGAGGGTTCCGCCGAGCGCCACGTGGAGAAGCTGCTGGCCGCCGCAGATGCCGAGGACGGGCATGTCGGCGGCGAGTGCGGCGCGGCCCGCAGCGAGTTCGAAGTCGGTGCGCGATTCCTTGAGGCGCACGGTGGCATGGCGCTCGGACGCGCCGAACAAGGCCGGGTCCACGTCGAAGTCTCCGCCCGCGATCACCAGGCCGTCGATGGTGGCCACCGTGAGCGCGGCCAGGTCCACGCGATGGGGAAGAAGGAATGGCAGGCCGCCGGCCTCGGCCACCGCGTCGGCGTAATTCTCGCGAAGCGCGTACCACGGAAGGTTCGAATAGCCTCCCGGCGGCTCGGAATCGAGGGTGATGCCGATCACGGGCGTTTTCATGGCTCCAGTCTATCAGCGGAGGCGGGACCTAAGCCAGCGTCCGCGGGCCGTGCGCCCGGCTGCCTTGACCGCGCCGCCGCCGCCCGGCAGGCTCGGCGCGTGCCAAGCGAATCCCCCATGGAGCGCGCGCTCGGAGAAGCCCGCCGGGCGGCGGCGCGGGACGAGGTTCCGGTCGGCGCGGCGCTCATCGACGGTGCGACCGGCGCAGTGCTGTCCGCGGCCGGCAACCGCACCCGCGAGCTGGATGACCCGACTGCGCACGCCGAGATGCTGGTTATCCGCGAGGCGGCTTCGAGCCTCGGCGCACAGCGCCTCGTGGGCTGCGATCTTTACGTGACGCTCGAGCCCTGTCCCATGTGCGCCGCCGCGATCTCGTTCGCCCGCATCCGCAGGCTCTATTTCGGCGCTTTCGATCCCAAGGGCGGCGGCGTCGACCACGGTCCCAGGATCTTTGACCAAGCAAACTGCTCCCATCGGCCCGAGGTCTACGGCGGCATCGCCGAAAGCGCGGCGGCGGAGGTGATGCGCGCCTTCTTCCGCGCGCGGCGCTCGGGCGCTTGAAGCCGGGGTTTTGACATAGAGCAGATCGCGGTCGGCCGGAATCGCCCGTGGCGATTCACCGGGCGCGTGAATCTGGTCTACATTATCGGGCTCGAGCGGATTTTCGCTTTTGAACGGAACCGCGATACGATTCCGTTCCAATGCGATCCGCTCTTATGTCCGCGCCCGCCACACTGGTGCGCGGCGCGAAACCGTTAATTGCGGGGACAAACGAGATGACGATGGCGGTTGCCGGAATGGAGATGCTGAAGGGCGCCGTCGATTCCCACGTGCATTGCTGCCCGCACATCAACGCGCGCACCGTAACCGTGTTCGATGCGGTCCGGGCGGCCGCCGCCGCCGAGTTGCGCGGGCTCGGCCTGATGGACGTTTTCGCGAACAGCTCAGGCCTCGCGGCGCTGGCCATGCGCGAGCTCGGCCACTTGGGCGTGGACGTGTTCGGGGGCATCATCCTCGAGCCCTACGTGGGTGGCGTTTCGGCCCGCGTCGTCGAGACCGCGCTAGAAATGGGTTACGGCCCCGGAACCGGGGCGCGCTACGTCTCGCTTCCGTGCCACCACACGAAATTCATGGCCGAAGCCGAGGGCCGGAGTGCGGCTTATACCGAATCCTGTCTCGCGATTCCGCTCTCAGGCCCTCTGCCGGACCCGTTGCCGGAGATTCTCGATTTGATCGCCGCCGCCGACGCGGTCTTCAACACCGGCCACGTGAGCGGCGCCGAAGCGCTCCGCGTCATCGACGAAGCCAAAGTGCGGGGTTGCGAACGGATCTTGAGCCCGGCCGCCTACTTCACCGCCGAAGAAGCGCGCGAGGCCGCCAACTTGGGCGCTTTCGTCGAGTTCGCCTTCTTCGTGGTCAGCCATGCGACCCAGGTCGGCCAGACCATGATTGACGCCGAGAAGCACCGCTTCGCACCCGTCACCCTCGAATCGGTCGCCGAAAATATCCGCGCCGCGGGGCCCGAGCGCACGGTGCTTTCGTCCGACAGCGGCTCATACGTGCTGGCGCCGCCGCCCGAAGCGTTTCGCGAATGGTTGATCATGGTCGAAAGCGCCGGTTTTGGGCGCGCCGACATCGCCACCATGGTCGACAGCAATCCGGGAACGCTGTTCAAGGTGGCCCCGCGCGCGGAAGCGGTGGACGAGGCGGACGAGATCGCGCGAAACCCCGGATAGGGCTTTGTCCGCTTAGTCGGCTCCAGTCCGCACCGCCACCCTTCGTCGGCCTTTGCCGGTCAGATTTGTTTGCTGATCTCGGAATGGTGCGGCTTGGTTTCTTCGTAGCGGCGCTTCTGCTCGTCCGTCGCCTCGGTCTGGTGGGCGTCCTTCCAATCCGCATACGGCATGCCGTAGACGGACTTGCGCGCCGCTTCGTAGTCCAAATCGACGCCGCGTTCACGGGCCGCGGCGAGCACCCATTTGGCGAGGCAGTTGCGGCAGAAGCCGGACAGATTCATCAAATCGATGTTCTGGACGTCGGTGCGCCTTTGCAAATGCTGCAGAAGGCCGCGGAACGCGGCCGCCTCGATTTCGGTCCGCGTGCTTTCGTCCCAGGCGCTGTCGTCCATTTTCGGCCCCCTCCCCGATTGTAGCCGCGGCTTTATCGCCCGCCCGCTGGTCCGCCGATATCGCGGCGACAGAATCCCTCGGGCCAGTCCACCATGTCGACCGCGCGGTAGGCGCGCTCGCGGGCCTCGGCCACGTCCCGGCCGCGCGCGGTGACGCCGAGCACGCGCCCGCCGTCGGCGACCAAGTGCCCATTGCTGCGCTTGGTTCCGGCGTGGAACACCGCCACCCCTTCGGCATCCGCGGCCCGGTCGATGTCGCGGATCACCGAGCCCTTCTCGTACCAGCCCGGGTAGCCCTTGGTCGCCATTACCACCACCAGCGCGCATTCGTCGTGCCACTCGAGCGTCGTGTCCGCGATCCTTTCTTCGGTGCAGGCGACGAGCGATTCGAGCAGGTCCGATTTCAGCCGCATCACGAGCGGTTGGCACTCGGGGTCGCCGAAGCGGACGTTGAACTCGAGCACCTTGGGCACGCCATCCGCGATCATGAGGCCGGCATAGAGCACGCCTTTGTAAGGGCGCCGTTCGGCGGTCATGGCGGCGATGGTGGGCTCGATCACGCGCTCCATGATTTGCGCGGCGATTTCGGGCGTGATCACCGGCGCCGGCGCGTAGGCCCCCATGCCGCCGGTATTGGGACCGGTATCGCCGTCGTGGGCGCACTTGTGGTCCTGGGCCGAGGCCATCGCCAGCGCGTGTTTGCCGTCGACCAGGGCGAAGAAGCTCGCCTCTTCGCCTTCGAGGCATTCCTCTATCACCACTTCGGCGCCGGCGTCGCCGAACGCGCGCTCGATCATGATGTGATCGATGGCCGCAAAGGCCTCGTTTTGATTGCGGCAGACGATCACGCCCTTGCCGGCGGCGAGGCCGTCGGCCTTGACCACGATCGGGGCGCCTCGGCGAAGAATGTATTGCTTCGCCGCGTCCGGCTCGTCGAAACGGGCGTACTCGGCGGTCGGGATGCCGTACTGGAAACAGATGTCCTTCATGAACCCCTTCGAGCCTTCGAGCTCGGCGGCCCGGGCGCTCGGGCCGAACGCCCGGATGCCCACTTCTTCCAGTCGATCGACGAGCCCATCCACGAGCGGTCCCTCGGGGCCGACGATCACGAAGTCGATCGCGCCATCGCGCGCCAGATCGACGAGACCTTCGGTATCCTCGGCCGCGACCGGAACGCACTCGGCGATCTCGGCGATACCGGCGTTGCCGGGCGCACAAATGAGCTCGGTGCAGCTGGGAGACTTGGCGATCGCCCAGCACAACGCGTGTTCGCGCCCGCCGGAGCCGATCACCAATACTTTCATCGCCGCATTTCCCTTGGCCGCATGGCGCGCGCACGCGTTATCATACCGGTCCATGGCGACCATCGAAAGCCCGGTACCCGAGGCCGGGTTCGACAATCTTCCTCTCTTCACCGTCGGCGAGATCTCGCAGTCCGTGAAGCGGGCGCTGGAGGGCGCGTTCGCGCGGGTCCGGGTGCGTGGCGAGATCTCGGGCTTCAAGCGGGCCGGCTCGGGTCATCTCTATTTCTCCTTGAAGGACGCGGACGCGGTGCTCGACGCGGTGTGCTGGCGCGGTACCGCAGGCAGCCTCGCCATCACCCCGGACGACGGGCTCGAGGTGATCGCGACGGGGCGCATCACGTCGTACCCCCAGCGTTCGCGCTACCAGATCGTGGTCGAGGCGCTGGAGCTTTCGGGCGAAGGCGCGCTTTTGAAGCTGCTCGAAGAAAGGCGAGCGAAGCTCGGCCGCGAAGGATTGTTCGACGAGGAGAATAAGAAGCCGCTCCCGTTCCTCCCCGACGTGATCGGTGTCGTCACGTCTCCCACGGGCGCGGTGATCCGCGACATCCTGCACAGGATCAGCGAGCGCTTCCCGCGCCGGGTGCTGGTGTGGCCGGTGCTCGTTCAGGGCGACGGCGCCGCGGCCCAGATCGCCGCCGCCATCGCCGGTTTCAACGCTCTTTCTGCGGGCGGCCCGGTGCCCCGGCCGGATCTCTTGATCGTCGCGCGCGGCGGCGGCTCGCTCGAGGACCTTTGGGCGTTCAACGAGGAAGTGGTAGTCCGCGCCGCCGCCGAAAGTCGGATCCCGTTGATCTCGGCGGTGGGGCACGAGACCGACACGACGCTCATCGACTTCGCCGCCGACCGCCGGGCGCCGACGCCGAGCGCCGCCGCGGAGGTCGCAGTGCCGGTGCGGATCGAGCTTCTTGCGCAGGTGATCGAGTGTGGCCAGCGCGTGCTCGCCGCCGTCAGGCGCACGCTCGGCGAACGCGCCTTACGCCTCGATGGCCTGGCGCGCGGCCTTCCCGACCTGGCGCGCGTGATCGAAGGAGCGGCGCAGCGCCTCGACGATTGGACGGAACGGCTTGCCAACGGACTCAAAACCGGCCTCGAGCGCCGCCGCGCCAGTCTTGGTGCGCTCGCGGCCAGCCTCGTCGATCCCGGCGCCCGCATCGCCCGCGCCCGCGACCGGCTGGAGGCTGAATCCCGCGCCTTCGCGACCGCTGCCCGGAGCCTGCTGCGCGACGCAGCGAGTCGGCTCGGACGCGCGTCCGAATTACTCGAGAGCACCTCGTTCGAGCGCGTGCTCGATCGCGGTTTTGCGCTGGTCAGCGCGCGCGGCGGCGCCCCTATCGTCGCCGCCGTCGAGACCGCGCCCGGTATGGACGTCGCCATCCGGTTCTCCGACGGCGAAGCGGCCGCCACGGTGACCGGATCGCAACATTCGGGCGGCGAACGCAAGCGGCCCCGGCGCGGGCGGCGCAAGGACACCCGCCAGGGAGAGCTTTTGTGAGAGCAGTCGCCGCGGCCTTTGTTATCGTCGTAGCTTTGGCGCCGGCGTCCTTGCCGGCAAGCGAACTCGCGCTCGAAGGGAACCTCGTCCAGGGCGGGCTGATCGTCGGCCGGGTGGCGCCGGGATCATTCATATTCGCGGACGGCCGCCGATTGCGGGTCTCGGCGGACGGCGTCTTCATCTTCGGCATCGGGCGCGACGCCTCGAGTGGGATCGAGCTTCGCGTCAGCGGACCCGACGGCGCCGAGACGGTGCGCGCAATCGCCGTGGCGGCGCGGGACTACGAAATCCAGCGGATCGACGGATTGCCGGCCCGCCAGGTGAACCCGAGCGAAGACGATCTTGCGCGCATTGGCGCCGACGCGGCGCTGATCGCCGATGTACGCAAGCGCGACAGCCCCGGGACGCACTTCCTGTCGGGCTTCGTCTGGCCGGTCACCGGCACCGTTAGCGGCGTCTTCGGAAGCCAGCGGATCCTCAACGGCGAGCCCCGGCGTCCCCACAACGGCGTCGACGTCGCGGCGCCCGAGGGAACGCCCGTGGTGGCGGCCGCGGACGGGATTGTCGCACTTCGCCACGCCGACATGTACTTCACCGGCAAGACGGTGATGATCGATCACGGCCACGGCTTGAGCTCGGTCTACGTTCACATGAGCGTGATCGCAGTCGCCGATGGCCAGCGTGTCGCCAAGGGCGAGACCATCGGCCAAGTGGGCGCA
Source organism: Rhodospirillales bacterium (assembly GCA_030746935.1). Lineage (GTDB taxonomy): Bacteria > Pseudomonadota > Alphaproteobacteria > Rhodospirillales > JASLLV01 > JASLLV01. Next base: position 18,416 of record JASLLV010000010.1, read on the forward strand.
ACCGGGCGCGTTACGGGGCCTCACCTGCATTGGGGGGTGAGCCACTTCGCCACCCCGATCGACCCAGCGCTTCTCGTGCCGGCAATGGAACAAGCCCAAGGCAAGCGTTGATCGCGGCCGCGAATGCGGCTAGCATTTTTTCGCTTGCGATGGTTGCTTATGGTCAGAGGAGAGCTACATGCGCAAGACGATTGCAACTGCGGCGGCGTTGGCCGCCATCCTCTTGATCGGTGCCGCCGGAACCGCGTTCGCGGGCGGCGCGTGCGGCGGCTACGGGCTGCACGTCGACGTTCCCACGTTGGACCAGTCGGTGGCCGATGGCTCGAAGGTGGTGGTGATCAAGCCGAAAAGCGGAAGCTAACGCAGGCGCGGCGGCGCCCATGGGCGCCGTCACGCGTCACCTAACGCCTTACGGCCGGCCTCGCCGGCCTTTCGCCCCCCAGCGATTGTGGAGCCACAGCCACTGCTCGGGCGTGTCGCGCACCCAGCCTTCGATGACGGCATTCACCTGGGCCATGGCGCGGGCCACGTCGGCCTGGCGCTCGCCGGTACTTTCAAGCTCCATCGGCGGCGAGATGACGAGCCGGAAGCGCGCGCCCGAGAGCCTGACGACGCGCGCCGCCACCACGGGAAATTCGTAACGGAGCGCGAATTCCGCGAGCGCAGGCGCGGTCATGGCCGCACGCCCGAAGAAGGGTGCAGGGATCCCGTCGTTCATTTTCTGGTCAACCAGCATGCCGAGGTGGCGCCCCTTCTTCAGCGAGGCGATCAGCCGGCGGGCGCCCGCCGGTCCCTTGGGGATCAACGCCCCTTCGACCGCGGTGCGCCCGCGCCTGTAAAGCCATTCGACCAGCCGGTTGTTGGCGGCCCGGTAGATCCGGTCCAAGGGCAGCCCGCGCTGGGTGGCGCCCAAGGAGAGGATCTCCCAGTTGCCGAGGTGGCCGGAGAAAAAGATCCCGGGTTTGCCGTCGTCGCGCAGCCGATCCACGTTCTCGGCTCCCACCACCTCGACGCGGCCGTCGTTTCCGTAAACGTCGATCTCGCCCAAGTGCGGGTATTCGGCCGCGGTGCGGCCCAGGTTGTCCCACATGCCGCGAACGATCTTCGCGATCTCGCCGGCGCCCTTCTCAGGGTACGCGCGCCCGAGATTGGCGACGGCGCGCCTCGATAGCGACAGCCGGGGTCCAAAGGTGCGCGCCAGCCAGCCGCCGAGCGCCGACGCCGCGTCGATGGGAAGGGCCGCGAACACTCCGTAGGCGACGCTGACGACGGCCGCTTCGATTGGGTAGAGAAGAAACCGCCTGAAGCGGCTCTGCAGGCGCGGGCGCAGGATCATCGGACACCGAGGAGGGGGCTCACGAGCGCATCGAGGGCGGCTTCGTCCCGCCATTCGATGGTGATTGTCAAGACCTCGATCCCGCGGGCGTCCTCGGGGCCTAAGCGGGCTGCGTCCTTGGCCGTGGTGACGAGCACCGCTTCGCGTGCGCGGGCATCGGCGCGCAACTGCTCGAGCTCGCCCGCCCCATACACGTGGTGGTCGGGAAAGGCGTGGCCCGCGCGTACGCAACATCCCATCTCGCGAAGGGTGGCGAAGAAGCCCTCGGGACGGCCGATGCCGGCAAAGGCGACCACGTCGGCGCCGGCAAGCCGCGCCGACGATGGGTCGGGCCGGCGGCGGCAGAAGAGCACCGGCAACTGGGCGTCGGCGATGGTGCGAATACGCTCTTCCGCGCCGGCCTCGTCCGGTTCGACGACGATGGCCGCATCGGCGCGTTTGAGGCCGTCGGCGGGGCGCTCGCGCAAGGGACCGGCGGGTATCAGGCGGCCGTTACCGAAGCCGAAGCGGCCGTCCACGACCACGACGGACAAGTCCTTGGCGACGCTCGGGTCTTGAAAGCCGTCGTCCATGACGACCACCGAGATGCCCGCGGCGGCGGCGTCGCGAACGCCCAAGCGCCGGTCGCGCGCGACCCAGGTGGGAAGGGCACGCGCGAGAATAAGCGCCTCGTCGCCCACGTCGGCCGCCCCGTCGGCGTCGGCGTCGACGCGCAGCGGACCCAGGGCGCTTCCACCGTAGCCGCGGGAAAGGAAGGCCGCGCTAGCACCGCGGGCGGTGAGGTGTCGACCGAGACTGATTGCTACCGGGGTCTTGCCGGCGCCGCCCGCGGTCAAGTTGCCGACGCACACGACGCCGATGGGCGCCCGCCGGGGCCGGCCAGCGCAGAAGCGCGCCCGTGCGCCGAGCCCCCACGCCCAGGCGAGGGGCGCCAGCAAGCGTGGCCAGGGTCCGCACCCCGGTGCCGCCCACCACTCAGGCGCGCGCACGCTCACCTCGCGCACCTGCCGACGCGTCCAGCAGGGGCTCGATCGCGGATACGACGGCATCGAGGACGTGGGCCTGCGATTCGGCGAAGCGCAGGGCTGCATCGGCGCACCGTTGTCGGGCCGAATCGTCGTCGAGAAGCCGCGCCAGCGATTGGCTCAGCGCGTCCTCGTCCGCCACTTCGTCAGCCGCCGCGGCCACCTTCATGCGCTCGGCGATGTCGCGGAAGTTGGTCATGTGCGGTCCGAACAGGACGGCGCACCCAAGCCGGGCCGGTTCCAACGGGTTCTGGCCGCCCAAAGGCACCAAGGACTTGCCGACCAAGACGACCGGCGCGAGGCGGAAGAACAGGCCAAGCTCGCCCAAGGTATCGGCGAGGTAGACGTCCGTTCCGGGGCCAGGCGATTCGTCTTGCGAGCGCGACCTGACCTCGAGACCGAGGTCCCGCAGCGTCTTGGCGACGGCCGGACCGCGCTCGGGGTGGCGGGGAACGACGATCGTGAGCAGGGCGGGAAATTGGGCGCAGACGCGCCGGTGGACCCGGCCGGCGATCGCTTCCTCGCCCTCGTGCGAACTCGCGACAAGCCACCGGGGCCGCCCGCCAAGCGCGTCCGCAAGTCGCTCGAGCTCGGCGGCGTCGGCCGGCAACGGCGGGGCGGCGAACTTGAGGTTCCCGAGACAACGCGCGCTTCTCGAACCGAGGGCCTGCAGACGCTCGGTGTCCGCCTCCGATTGGCCCAGGCACAGCGCGAACCCGCCCAACAGCTCGGCGATCAACGGCCGCGCCAACCGCCAGCGCGAGAAACTGCGCGCCGAGACCCGGCCGTTGACCAGCACCAGGGGAATCGCGCGCGCGTGCGCCTCGGCGATCAAATTCGGCCAGAATTCGGATTCCGCCCACAGCGCCAAATCCGGCCGCCAGTGATCGAGGAAGCGGCGCACGAAAGACAGCCGGTCCACCGGCGCATACTGGTGAAAGGCGCCGGCCGGAAGGCGCTCGGCCATCATCGCCGCCGAGCTTACCGTCCCCGTGGTGACCAGGACGCCGAGCTCGGGCCGGTTAGAGATTAGGCGTTCGATCAGTGGAATCATCGAGAGCGATTCGCCGACACTGGCGGCGTGCACCCATGCGAGCGGGCCTTGGGGGCGCGCTCGGCCGGCGTGACCGAGGCGCTCGGCGATGCGCGCGGGATCCTCTTTTCCCCGCCGCCTTCGTGCGCGCAACGCCGCACGAACGAATGGCTCGGCCAGCACGCCGGCGGCGCGATAGAGCGTGAGCATCACCCGCTGAGTTCCGATTCCGCCGGTGCCGGCGCGACCGGTGGAAAGCCGCACAGCCGGTCGGCCTCGGCGGTGACGGCATTCAGGCTTGCCTCCACCGTATGGCGTGCGCGCTCGATCGAATCCCGATCGGCGTTTGAATCGACTTCGATCGCATCACCCCACACGAAGACGCCGCGCGAAAACGGCAGCGCGACGAGAAATCGGTCCCAGGAATCGAGCACGCGCCGCCGCTTCATGGAGTAGCCGACCGGAACGATAGGCGCGCCCGACAGTCGCGCCAGCTTGACGATCCCGGCCTGTGCACGCATGCGGGGTCCACGCGGGCCGTCCGGGGTGATGGCAATGCTCTCGCCTTGGGCCAAGGCCCGGATCATGGCGCGGAACGCGCTCGCGCCGCCCCGCGACGAAGACCCGATCAGGGTCGGGATCCCGAGATGCGCCGTGATCCGGGCGAGGAGACGTCCGTCACGATGATCCGAAGTCAACGTGCGGATGGGGCGGCGCTTGTCCCAGCAATAGGGAATCATCAAAAGTCGCCCGTGCCAGAAGCACAAGATGAACGCACGCCGCTCGTCCCAAAGCGCGCGCGGAATTTCGCCGCCGACGGCGGAGAACCGGGACGTGACGTGCACCAGCCGGATGTACAGGGCGCCGAGCCAGCACAGGCCCGCGCGGATCGCATCGTTTTCGAGGATTCGTTTGAAGGGGCGCACCGGGTTTCCGTCCTTGTGTCCGCTCGATCTCAAGTGTTCCGACCGGATTCGCGCGCTCGCTCGGTCGCGGCCACGCCATCGCGGGCGACCACGGTCTGGTCTAAACCGGTGCCGGCGCGCCGGCGTCCGAAAACTGGAGCGCGTACAGCCGCGCATAGGCGCCGCCGGCGCCCAGGAGTTGGGCGTGGGTCCCCGCTTCGGCGACCCGGCCGCGCTCGATCACGTAGATGAAATCGGCGTCGATCACGGTCGACAGGCGATGCGCGATAACCAGGGTCGTGCGCCCGCGCATCAGCTTTTTCATCGCCGCCTGGACGTGGCGCTCGGATTCGGTATCGAGCGCCGAGGTGGCTTCGTCGAGAAGCAGGATCGGCGCGTCCTTGAGGATCGCCCGGGCGATCGCGAGGCGCTGACGTTGACCGCCCGAAAGCCGGATCCCATGCTCGCCGACGACGGTGTCGTATCCGTCCGCAAGTTCGCGGATGAAGCCGTCGGCGCCGGCCGCGCGCGCGGCGGCCACGATCTCGTCCTCGCTCGCCGCGGCCCGGCCATAGGCGATGTTGGCGCGAACCGTATCGTCGAAAAGCGTCACCTCCTGGCTGACCAGCGCGATGTTGGCGTAAAGCGAGGCGAAGGTAGCGTCGCGCACGTCGACACCGTCGATGGTCACGGCGCCATCCGCGATTTCGTAGAAGCGGGGGATCAGGTTCAGGATCGTCGATTTTCCGGCGCCCGAGGCGCCGACCAGGGCCACGGTGCACCCTGCCGGCACCTCCAGCGTGATACCGTCCAGTGCCGGTGCACCGCTTCCGTATGCGAACCGCACGCCTTCGAGGCGGACCGTCCCATCCCGCGACGCGAGCGCCCTCGCGTCAGGCCTTTCCGTGATCGCAGGCTCGGTGTCGAGCAGATCGAACATGCGCTGGGCGCCCGCCAGCCCTTCCTGAAGGCTGGCGTTGAGATTGGCGAGCCGCTTCATAGGCTCGTAGGCGAGCAACAGCGCCGTGATGAACGAGAAGAACGAGCCTGGGTCGATGTCGGCGTCGATCACGCGCAAGCCGCCGTAGACGATTACCAACGCCACCGCGAGCCCGCCGAGGGTCTCCATGATGGGGCTCGAAAGCGCGCGCGTCCGCGCCGATCTCAGCGTCAGGTTGAAGACGCGCTCGATGATCGCGCGGATGCGGCCCTTTTCGTACGATTCCATGGCATAGGCTTTGACGACGCGAACGCCCTGGAAGGTTTGCTCCAAAAGGGTCGTGAAATGGCCCATTTCTTCTTGGGTGTTGGCGCTGACCCTGCGCATGCGCTGGCCGAGGCGGACGATGGGGATCACCGCTACGGGGAAGACGAGGAACGAGATCAACGCCAACTTAACGTCCTGGACGAACATCACCACGATCAGCCCGATCAGTGACAGCGCGTCCTTGCCGAACCCGGTCAACGCGTTCGAGACGGCGTTGCGCATGCTGGTGATGTCGACGGTGAACCGCGAGATCAGCGTGCCCGTGGGCCGGCTCTGGAAGAACGCCAAGTCCATCCGTTGCAGATGCGCATAGAGCCGGGTCTGGTTGTCGGCGATGATGCGCAAGCCGACGTAGCTGATGAGCGTCGCCTGCATGTAGTTCGCCGCACCCTTGACGGCGAAGGTGGCGAGCACGACCGCGGAGATGAGCCACAGCGTCTCGCGCTTCTTGGCGATGAACACCTCGTTCACCACCGGCTCCATGAGCCAGGCGCTAAGGGCGGTGGCGCCGGCCATCACCGCCATGCCCACGAGCGCGAGAATGAGCCAGCCGAAGTAATGGCGAACGTTTTCTCTGAGCAGGCGGCGAACCAGCACGACGGTCGAAAGATGCCGCTTGTTCCCGTTCTCCACGTTGCGGCGCGTCATCCCGTGATCCCGGCCGTGATCCCGAATCGCCCGCCCAGAACGTAGCACGAGGGCCTAAGGCCGGCCAATCGATGGCGGGGAGCTGGTGGGCGCGATTTCACGTGAGTGGATAACGATCTATTGGCCGCCGATCGTCATGCCTTCGATCCTAAGCGTCGGCGAATCGGTTCCGTAGCGGAACTCGAGATCGTTCGCGGCGCGCACATTCATGAGCATGTCTTTCAGGTTCCCGGCCACCGTGATCTCGCTCACAGGGTAGCCGGGCGTTCCGTTCTCGATCCAAAACCCGCTCGCGCCGCGGCTGTAGTCTCCGGTGAGCGTGTTGACCCCGAAACCGATCATTTCGGTGACGTAAAGGCCGGCCTGGATGTCCGCCATCAGCTCCGCCGGGGTCGCGTCGCCTGCCTCGAGATAAAGATTGGTGGCGCTGGGCGACGGTGGCGAGGACGTGCCGCGGGTCGCGTGGCCGGTGGTCTGCATTCCGATCTGGCGTGCCGAGCGGGAATCCAGGATCCAGGTGGTCAGCACGCCGCCCTGAACCACCTCGAAGCGGCGCTGTGCCACGCCCTCGCCGTCGAACGGTCGCGAGCGCAGTCCCCGGCGGCGCAGCGGGTCGTCGACGACCGTGATGGACGCCGGCATGACGGCCTCCTCCAGACGGTCCTTGAGAAACGTGGTCCCCCTTGCGACCGACGCGCCGTTGATCGCGCCCGCGAGATGCGACAACACGCCGCGCGCGACCCGGGGATCGTAGACGACGGGAAGGCGGGCGGATTGGGCTTTCCTCGGGTTCAGGCGACGTACGGCCTTGTCGCCGGCCGCGCGGCCCAACGATTCGGGATCGGGCAGGTCTTCGGCGCAGACGGCGTTGAAAAAATCGTAATCACGCTCCATCGCCGTCCCTTCGCCCGCCAGCACCGCGACGCTGATGGAACAGCGCGATCTCTCGTAGCTCTTAGCAAAACCGTTACTGGCGGCGAGCGCGATTGCATTCTGCGCCCAACTCGCGTCCGCACCTTCTGAGTTGGTGACGCCGTCGACGGCAAGTGCGGCGTCCTCGGCGCGCCTCGCCCAGTCGACCAGCGTGTCGGTTGCCGGCTCGCCGGCGACGGCGATGTCGAGCTCGGCGATATCGATCGCCAACAGCTCCGGATCGGCCAGCCCGCAAAAGGGATCGTCCGGCACAGAACGCGCCATCGCCAGGGCGCGGGCGGCGACCTCGTCGAGAGAATCGGGCGCGAAGTCCGACGTCGATGCGATCGCCTGGCGGTTGCCCACGAACACGCGCAAGCCCAGATCGGTCGATTCCGAACGCTCCAGCGACTGCGGCTTGCCCAGCCGGCGCGAAACGCCGAGCGCTGTCCCAGCGACCGCCACGGCGTCCGCGGCATCGGCGCCGGCCGCACGCGCGCGGGCGACGACGTCGTCAGCGATGGCGAGGATGTCGGATTCTGTGGGCATGCGACGGCCGGGTCTAGTGAGCGGTTCCGGGAACGCCGTTCCGGGGTCCGCTGGTTATAGGCGATCGGCGCCAGCAAACGCCAGCCCCGAGGGCGGTGGACGCGGGCATCGCAAATCAAGGGCTTGTGAACGTCAGATGTTTCCGTGGGCGCGAATAACTCTGGTATGATAAACGGGTGCGGTGCTTGCGACGGGGCCGGGATACATGCCGCCGCATCTTGAGGTGGCCCTCCGGGAAAACTTTAAAAACAAGTAAAATCAAGTGAGTAGCGTGGAAAAAGCTGCCACCCGCGCGTCCGACGGGGAGATCGTGGCGCGACGGGAACTGGAGACCGTCGTGGTCCGCTTCGCCGGGGATTCGGGCGACGGCATCCAGTTGACCGGCGGGCAGTTCACGCAAGTGACGGCGCTCGCGGGCAACGACCTGACCACATTCCCCGACTTCCCAGCCGAAATCCGGGCGCCGGCCGGAACCACCTACGGGGTCTCCACCTTCCAGATCAACTTCGGCGGTAGGCGCATCATGACGGCCGGCGATCGACCGGACGTGCTGGTCGCGCTCAATCCCGCGGCGCTGAAGGTGAACCTGGCTGACCTTGCGCCCGGCGACCAGATCATCACCGACGTGGGCGCGTATACCGAGCGCAACCTGCGCAAGGCGGGCTACGACGCGAATCCACTGGAGGATGGCAGCCTCAAGAAGTACCGCGTCATCCCCATCGATATATCGAAGCAGACGCTCGCGGCCGTCAAGCCCATAGGGCTTTCGCAGAAAGACGCGCTCCGGTGCAAGAATCTTTGGACGCTTGGGCTGATCTATTGGCTTTACGACCGCGACCGCCAGCCGACCATCGACTGGCTGGGCCGGAAATTCGAAACCCGCCCCGAGCTGGGCGAGGCGAACATCGCCGCGCTTAACGCCGGCCACGCCTACGGCGAGACGGTGGAGCTCGAGGGCGAAGTAAAGGGGTTCGCCGTCCGCCAGGCGCAGATCGAGCCGGGCCTTTATCGCAACGTGACCGGCGGCGAAGCGTTGTCCTGGGGCCTGGTTGCGGGCGCCAAGTTCGCGGACCTCAAATTGTTCCTGGGGTCCTACCCCATCACGCCGGCATCGACGCTGTTGCATCTGTTGGCGCGCCTCAAGCACTTCGGCGTGGTCACGTTCCAGGCGGAGGACGAGATGGCGGCCATATGCGCCGCCATCGGCGCATCGTATGCGGGCGGCATCGGGGTGACGTCGAGTTCGGGCCCGGGCATCGCGCTCAAGACCGAAGCCCTGGGACTCGCGATCAGCGCCGAGCTGCCCTTGGTGGTGGTCAACTCGCAACGCGCCGGACTGTCGACCGGGTTGCCGACCAAGACCGAGCAGTCGGACCTTTTCCAGGCGGTGTTCGGGCGCAACGCCGACAGTCCATTGGCGGTGATCGCGGCCTGCTCACCGGCCGATTGCTTCGAGGTCGGCGTCGAGGCGGTCCGGATTGCCATCCGCCACATGACGCCGGTCATCGTGCTTTCCGACGGCTATATCGCCAACGCGTCGGAACCTTGGCTGATTCCCGATGTTGCCGAGTTCGCCTTCGAGCCGCCGGAGTTCCACACCGAGGCCGACGGCTTCCAGCCGTACCTGCGCGATCCCGACACCCTGGCGCGCGTCTGGGCGATCCCGGGCACGCCCGGGCTCGAGCACCGCGTCGGCGGAATCGAAAAAGACTACGACACCGGCAACATCTCGTATGACCCGGCCAACCACCAGCGCATGACCGACGTGCGTGCGGAAAAAGTGGCCCGCATCGCCGACGACACCCCGCCGCAGACGCCCCAAATCGGCGAGGAGAGCGGGCGCATGGCGGTAGTCGGTTGGGGTTCGACCTTCGGGCCCATCGGCCGGGCGGTGATCAATCTGCGCGGCGAAGGATACGACGTCTCGCACATCCACCTGCGCCACCTTTGGCCGTTGCCCCGCAATCTCGGCGCGCTGCTCGCCGGTTTCGATTCGGTCCTTGTCGCGGAGTTGAACACCGGCCAGCTCAAGATGCTCCTGCGCGGCCAACTCCTGGTGCCGGCCGAGGGTCTCAACAAGGTCACGGGTCAGCCGTTCAAGATCTCCGAGATTGAAGCCGCGGTGCGGACCCGGTTGGAGAAGGATTTGGAGAAGGATAATGAACGACGTCGCGTCCGCTGACCGACCGACCGCCAAGGACTACGCGTCCGACCAGGAGCTCCGATGGTGCCCCGGTTGCGGGGACTACGCCATCGTTGCCGCGGTCCAGCGCACGCTCGCGGACCTGGCGGTTTCGCGCGACAAGACGGTGTTCGTTTCGGGCATCGGATGCGCGTCGCGGTTTCCGTATTACATGGCGACCTATGGGTTTCACACCATTCATGGCCGGGCCCCCGCGATCGCCACCGGCATCAAGCTGACGAATCCCGAGCTCGACATCTGGGTGATCTCGGGCGACGGAGACGCTCTTTCGATTGGCGGCAACCATTTGCTCCACGTGCTCCGGCGCAACGTCGACATCCAGTTCCTTCTTTTCAACAACGAGATCTACGGGCTCACTAAGGGCCAGTATTCGCCTACCTCGCGTGTCGGCACGCGGTCGCCGTCGACACCTACGGGCTCCCTCGACCGACCCGTGGCGCCCGCCTCATTCGCGCTCGGCGCGGACGCTCGGTTCGTTGCCCGGTCGGTGGACACCCAGCGCGACCATCTTTGCAACGTGCTCAAGCGGGCGCACGCCCATCGCGGAACTTCGTTCGTGGAGATCTTCCAGAACTGCATCGTCTACAACGACGAGGTGTTCGCGGGCTTCACCGAAAAGGACGTGGCCGACGACGCCCAGATCCGCGTCGAGCATGGAAAGCCACTGATCTTTGGAAAGGAACGGAACCGCGGGCTCCGGCTTGCTCCGGGCCGAATCGCGTTCGAGGTGGCGACGCTCGGGGACGGCGGGGTCGGCGAAGGCGACATCTTGGTCCACGACGAGAACAACCGGGTGCTCGCTTCCATGCTGGCGGAGCTCATGCCGCCGGCGTTCCCGATGGCGCTCGGCGTTCTCTACTGCGATCCGGCCGAGAGTTTCGAGGCCGTAGTCGCGGCGCAGATCGAACGCGCCGAGGCGGACGCACCCGACGCCGACGTCAATGCACTGCTGCGCCAGGGTCACACCTGGCAGGTCCGAAGCTGACCACGGGCACCGAGCCCTTCTCGGCGGCTATTCGAAGGAGTTCGGAATGCCCATCAGCGTGGCTATCGTCGGTTCGGGGCCGGCCGGGTTCTATACGGCCGAGGCCCTCGTCAAGACACTGGACGGCGGCGTCGCGGTGGACATCGTCGAGCGACTGCCGACCCCGTTCGGGCTGATCCGCGCCGGCGTCGCCCCCGACCATCAGACCACGAAGAAGGTTGCGCGCAGCTTCGAGAAAACGGCGCACCGGCCCGAGATTCGCTATTTCGGAAACGTCGAGGTCGGCCGCGACCTCACGCTCGCCGAGCTGCAGGAAACGCACGATGCAGTCGTGCTCGCCGTCGGCGCACCGTTCGACCGTGCGTTGGGAATCCCGGGCGAGGACAAGGTGGGCGTCATCGGGTCCGCCGCCTTCGTCGGTTGGTACAACGCGCACCCCGACTTCGCCGACCTCGACCCTCGACTGAACACTGAGGCGGTCGCCGTGATCGGCAATGGCAACGTCGCGATCGACATTGCCAGGGTTCTGGTGAAGACGGCAGCCGAAATGGCGGATTCGGACATCCCCGAGTACGCCCAACGCGCGATCGAGCGGGCGCCCGTCAAGGATGTCTACCTATTCGGCCGGCGCGGCCCGATTGAGGCCAAGTTCACCAACGTGGAACTGCGCGAGATGGGCGTGCTCGACGACTGTGCGCCGGTGGTCGACGCGGCGCAATTGCCCGACGCGGCCGGCGAGATGTCGGATCGCGACCGCCGGCTGAAGGAAAAGAATCTTGCGACGCTTCAGGAATTCGCGACCCAGGACGTGGGCGAGCGCCGCAAACGGGTGCACTTCCGCTTCTTCACATCCCCGGTCGAGATCCTGGGTGGCGAGACGGTCGAGGGGCTGCGCCTCGAGAAGACCCGACTCGAGGGTGGCCGCGCGGTCGGCACCGGCGAAACCTTCGAGATCGCGTGCGGGCTCGTGATCCCAGCTGTCGGATACCGCTCCGTCGCCGTCGCTGGCGCGCCTTTCGACGAGGCGAACGCGGTCGTTCCTTCGGATGACGGGCGGGTGGCGCCGGGACTCTACGCGGTGGGCTGGATCAAGCGCGGGCCGAGCGGTGTGATTGCCACCAACCGCCCGGACGGCGTCGCCGTCGCCGAGTACATCCGCGACGATATCGGCAACGGTACGAAACCGGGGCGTGCGGCGCTCGAGCGGCTACTCGAAGAAAGGGGCGCCCAGGTGGTCGGCTTCGCCGATTGGAAGAAAATCGAAGAGGCCGAAGAGGCGGGCGCGGGGGCGCCGGCGCCGAGACGGAAGTTCTTTCGCATCGCCGACATGCTGAAAGTTGTCGGCACCGGCGCGACCCGGCGCTCGGCCGACTGACCAGATCGCGGTCGCTCGGTTTCGCCTACGGCGATCTACGGACCGCGTGAATCTGGTCTACACTATCGAGGTCGAGCGGATCGGCGCATTTGATTGCGACCGCGATGCGGTTCGAATCAAATGCGATCCGCTCTAACCGCGAGATTGGAGTGGGACTGAATGGCTGAGACCTACGCTGGCGACATCTCCGCCACGGACGCCTGGAAGATTCTGGAGGCCGAGACGGACGCCGTCCTGGTCGACGTCCGCACGGACGCCGAGTGGGCCTATGTTGGCCTGCCCGATCTTGCTGGCATCGGTAAGCAGCCACTTCTGATCCCCTGGCAGCTTTTCCCGAACATGGCCGAGAACGCGGATTTCGCACGTATCATGGAAGAAAGCGGAACGAGGCGCGACGCCGCCCATCTCTTCATCTGCCGCTCCGGCCAGCGATCGCGTTTCGCCGCCATCGCCATGACCGGGCTTGGGTTCGGCCGCTGCTATAACGTCGCCGACGGATTCGAAGGGCCCCACGACGAAAGCGGCCACCGCGGCCGCGCCGCGGGATGGAAGGTGGACGGTCTGCCCTGGAAGCAGGGTTGAAAGACGCGGCCGCTTACGAGCGCCGGACCCCGGGTTCCCAGCGGCGCACGAATTCCTCGAAATTGGCCGGCTGCTCTTCGAAAACGAGGCCGGGCGCGGAGCGATCGATTTCGACCCAAGGCTGGGCGCTTCGGGTCCAGACATGGCCGACCGGATCCAGCCACGATGTGTCGTCG
>JASLLV010000110.1 GCA_030746935.1 Rhodospirillales bacterium
TTACGCTCTAGTGGCCGCGGTGGGTCCTTTCCAGGCGCTCGTGGCGTTCCTGGGCCTCGACGCTGAGAGTCGCAATCGGACGGGCCTCGAGGCGCTGGATGCTGATGGGTTCGCTGGTCTCTTCGCAGTATCCGTAAGTCCCATCCTCGATCCGATCGAGCGCCGCGTCGATCTTGGCGACGAGCTTGCGCGCGCGGTCCCGGGTCCGCAGCCGCACCGAGCGATCGGCTTCGATCGACGCACGGTCGGCAAAGTCGGTTTCGTGGGTCTCCTCTTCCTGGAGGGACTGGAGCGCCTCGCTGGTCTCGTTCAGGATGTCTTCGCGCCAGCTTGCCAGTTTGCGTCGAAAATGTTCCCGCATCACCGAACTCATGAACGGTTCTTTGTTCGACGGCCGATAGTCCGGGGGCAGTTTCGGCGGCATCTGGGGGATTCTGTGAAGACGGCGTTCGAAGACGGTGCGGACTATATGCAGACGCCCATCGCGCCGCAACGGCCATTTCGCGGATGTTCGCCCGACCCGCACGCAGTTACCGGCCAGAAAGCGCGGTTGTGACGTCGGGGCTTCGGCCTCAGGCGTCGCGGGTTAGCTTCGCGATTTCGACCTGGGTACGGAGCTCGATTTCGGCAAGGATCTCGTTCAGGCGCGGATCATCGGACGTGATTCGCCCGGCGCGCAGACGTCGCGCGAGTTCTTGCAGCTGCTCCCTGGAAACGGCGCCCACCAGGATTTCGCGGCGCAAACGCTCGAGGCGATCGAGAAGGTCCTCGCCACGTTCGCGCGCAAGAGTCCGCCGTCGCCGGCCTTCGTCCCCGGACGCTTCCTGGGCCGACAAAATCGATCCGACGGCGCTCGTGGGCGTCGTCTCGCCCGCTGGCGCCGTCGCCGACGGATCGACCGCCGCCGACAGCTCTTCGGCAAACCGCGTTCCCCCGCCCGCCGCCTTGCGTGGCCGCCGGATATCGGAACCCGTCTTCGTCGATCTGGTGCTGGTAACCTTCATGGTCACGACCGCGGTGATCGCGGGCGATCGGGAAATTGGTCCCGCTCGCTCCGGGTCCATCCTCGGCGCCGGGCGGTTAAAATCGGGTTAAGCGGCCGGTACCAGCGGGATGGCCGCCGCATAATGGCCCATGAATCGGGCAGCAACCAGAGGATTCGCGAGCCGCGCTCTCGGACTCGCGCCCGCGCCCGCGGCGTCGCTGCACGATTGATTTGGATCAATGGTGCGCGCCCGGCCCGGGTTTAAAAGATCCTTTTGCACTATGCCGCCTTTCAATTGCGAATGCGTTGCATTTTCAAATTGAACTGCCTACGTTCGCTTGGGTTCACGCCCTTCCCCGCCAACCGACATCGACAAAGAGAAGCGTCCAACAAAAAGGAAGCAACAATGAACATCTTTCGGTCCCTCATGAAATCCCTCGTCCCGAACCCGAGGACCGCTTTCGGCGCCGTCTTGTTGGCAGCTGTTCTCGGCGTTCCCGGCAACCCCGACCCGGCCTCGGCCCAAGGCGAGGTGAACCTGTATTCCTACCGCCAACCGTTCCTGATCCAGCCCCTGCTCAAGGCGTTCACCAAGAAGACCGGAATCGATGTGAACGTCGTCTTCGCGCCGAAGGGCGTGCTCGAAAGGCTCAAGGCGGAAGGCGCCAACAGCCCGGCGGACGCGGTGTTGACGGTCGACATCGGACGGCTGCACGACATGGTCGAGGCGGGGGTTCTTCGACCGGTCGCTTCGCCGACGCTACAGAAGAACATCGCGGCCCAATACCGCCATCCCGACGGCCTGTGGTTCGGACTGACGGTACGGGCCCGGGTCTTTTACGTGAGCAAGGACCGGGTCGCGCCGGGTGCGATCGCGTCGTACGAGGACCTGGCAAGGCCAGACCTCAAGGGACGTGTCTGCATCCGCTCGGGCAAGCACGACTACAACATCTCGCTGATCGCCTCGGTTATCGCCAACCGCGGACTCGACGAGGCACGCGAGTGGCTCAACGGTGTGCGCGCGAATCTCGCCCGCAAGCCCCAGGGCAACGACCGCGCCCAGGCCAAGACCATCTACGAAGGTCTCTGCGACGTGGCCGTGGCCAACACCTATTACATGGCGGCCATGGTGACGAACGATAAGGCGCCCGAGCAAAAGATGTGGGCGGCCGCCACGCGGATCGTCTTCCCGAACTCGGACGGCCGTGGAACCCACGTCAACATCAGCGGCGCCGCCGTAACAAGAAGCGCAAAGAACGTCGACAACGCGGTGCGGCTGATCGAATTCCTGAGCGAGGATTTCGCACAGAAGCTTTATGCCGAGAGGAACTACGAATATCCGGTCAAGGCTGGGGTCGCGCCCCATCCCCTGGTCGAATCCTGGGGCGCGTTCAATGCCGATTCCGTGAACCTGGCGGAAGTTGCGAAGCAACGCGCCGCCGCCTCGCGGCTCGTCGACGAGGTCGGGCTCGATTTCGGCGGCGGGAGGTCGTGACCACGACAGTCCCCTCCCAAACGGCATCCATGGCGACGTCCGGCTTACCGTACCGGGCGCCGCCGTTCGCCCGGCGACCCGGATGAGATCCGCAGTCGCGCGCGCAACCAGCGCGTTTCCCATGGCGTCTCGTGCATTGTTCGCGATCGACGCATGGGGTGTCGGCACGCTCGTCGTCGCCGGCCTGATGGCGGCGCCCGTGCTCGCCGTAGTCACATTGGCGATCGCGGCCGCCGACGACATATGGGGCCACCTGGCGAGGACGGTCCTCCCCCACTACACCCGAACCACCCTGGCATTGATGCTGGGCGTCGGCGTCGGCGTGTTCCTCGTCGGCACGGGCGCCGCGTGGCTCGTGACCATGTGCCGGTTTCCCGGCCGCGACATCTTCGCCTGGGCGCTGTTGCTGCCGCTTGCGGTGCCCGCCTACATCATCGCCTACGTCTATACGGATGTCTTAGAATACGCGGGCCCTGTCCAGGGCGCGCTTCGCGCGCTGTTCGGCTGGTCGGGGCCCAAGGACTACTGGTTCCCCGAAATTCGGTCCTTGGCTGGGGCCATCGCCATGATGACCTTGGTGCTCTACCCCTACGTTTACGCGCTCGCGCGGGCGGCCTTTCTCGAACAATCCGTCTGCGCCCTCGAGGTCAGCCGCCTTTTGGGTCGGGGGCCGTGGCGGAGCTTCACCTCGGTCGCGCTTCCGTTGGCCCGGCCGGCCATCGTCATCGGCGTCAGCCTGGCGCTGATGGAAACGCTCAACGACTTCGGAACGGTGGACTATTTCGCCGTCTACACGTTCACCGCCGGCATCTACGACGTGTGGCTGAACATGAACAGCACGTCGGGCGCCGCCCAATTGGCCACCGTCATGCTCGTCCTGGTGCTCGCCCTGATCGCGGCCGAACGCTGGGCGCGGCGGCGGCTCAGGTTCCACCACACCACGAACCGCTACCGCGAGCTTCCCAGCTATCGGCTCCGCCGCTTCCCGGCGGCGCTGGCGGTGACGGCCTGCGCCGCTCCGATCGTTCTCGGCTTCGTGGTGCCGAGCGCGGTGCTGTTCGATTATTCCGTCGACACCTTCGCGAATACCCCCATGACCGACTTCGCGATTTACGCTTTCAACAGCCTGACGCTTTCATCGACCGCCGCCTTGCTGGCGGCCGGGATTGGCCTCTTCATGGCGTATGGAGTCCGCTTGGGGCGCGGACGGGCGGTGCGGGCCGCAACCCGCTTCGCCAGCATCGGCTACGCGGTTCCGGGAGCGGTTCTCGCCATCGGCGTCATCGTCCCGTTGGCACGCCTGGACAATGCGGTGGACGCCTTCATGGGCGACGTGTTCGGCGTCTCGACCGGTCTATTGTTAAGTGGCACCGTGGCTGCCGTTACCTATGGCTATCTGGTTCGCTTCCTGGCACTTTCGTTCGGGACTATGGACGCCAGCCTCGCCAAGGTCACGCCGAGCATGGACGGCGCCGCCCGCACGCTGGGAAGCGCGCCGCTCGGGGCGCTACGCCGGGTTCATCTGCCGTTGATGCGGGGAAGCATTCTCGCTGCCGCGATATTGGTGTTCGTGGACAGCATGAAGGAGCTGCCGATGACCCTCATCCTGCGGCCCTTTAATTTCGAGACGCTGGCGACCTACGTCTATCAGTTCGCTTCGCGTGAGCTGCTGGAACAATGCGCGCCGGCGGCGCTCGCCATCGTCGCGGCCGGCGTCTTGCCGGTCATCTTGCTCAGCGTGGCGATTACACGCTCGCGGCCGGGTCAATGGGAAGGCCGGCGGGGCCTGGCATGAGCGAGCTCGTCGCGATCGATGTGTCGCACGCGTTCTCGGGCACGCGGGTTCTGGAATCTGTCAGCCTGGCGGTCGACGCGGGACAGCTCGTCTGCCTGATCGGCCCATCGGGGTGCGGCAAGACGACGCTTTTGCGCGTGATCGCCGGCCTCGATCGGCTCCAGCGAGGTCGGGTGCTCGTCGAAGGCACACTCGTCGCCGACGCCGAAAACCCGCGCCACACGCCGCCCGAGAAGCGCGGCATCGGACTGATGTTTCAGGACTACGCGCTCTTTCCCCACCTCAGCGTGTTCGAGAACGTTGTGTTCGGCGTGGCGCGCTCGAGCGAACGCGCCGCGTGGGCGCGAGAGGCGCTCGCGCGCATGGGGCTCGAAGGCTACGCCGACGCCTACCCCCACACGCTTTCGGGCGGCGAGCAGCAGCGCGTGGCGCTTCTCCGCGCCCTCGCGCCGGCGCCCAAGGTTCTCCTTCTGGACGAGCCATTCTCCGATCTCGACGTCACCCGCCGTGCCCAGGTCCGCGAAGAGACGCTCGATCTCTTGAAAGAGATGAAAGTCACGACACTGATGGTGACCCACGATCCCGAAGAGGCCATGTTCATGGCCGACCACATCCTGGTTTTGGCCGGCGGGCGCATCGTCCAGGCCGGGCCGCCGCTCGAGACCTATCTCAAGCCCGTCGATGCCTTCGTCGCCGCCCTGTTCGGACCCGTGAACCGGCTCGAAGGAACCGTCGAGGGCGCGCGCGTCGCGACACCGCTAGGTTCCCTCGCCGCGGACGGTCTTCCGGACGGCATCCGGGTCCAGGTCCTGATCCGTCCGGAGGCGCTGCAACTCGATACCGCGCCCGCCGGCGCTGCGGGCGACATCGAGCTCAGCGTCGATTGGGCCCGGCTTCTCGGGCGCACCAGCCTCGTTCGGCTTCGCATGCGCTCTCCGGCGACGGACGCCGAGGTGCTCTTACACGCACGCGTTTACGGAACCTTCCTGCCCGTCGCGGGCACCGCCGTCTCGGTCCGGCTGGATCCGGACCGGGCGTTTGTCTTTCCCGCTGCCGACGTTTGAGCCCGGCAAATATTGCTGCCCGCCGCCTCGGGCGCCTCCGGCGCCACGAGAACGAACAAAAACTCATTAAATTTCAATGGATTGAGCGCAAGTCGGGATGACATCCATCTTGCTTCCCCTATTGCGCAGGATCCTTGCGCGCGGGAGTCTTCAGCGCAGGGGTATTCAGACGGAGTGAAGTCATGCCCTTCAATTGGGCCTTTGCAGCCGCGACACATGAGATGATGAGCCAAGCCCATGCCCTGAACAACATTGGCATCAACATCGCCAACGTGAGCACCGGCGGTTACCGGCGCACGGAAACGCATTTCGCAACCTTGCTCAGCCGCAGTCTCGACAACGAATCGGACTTGAGCGGCGTCAGGCCCCGGGACTTTCAGCGGATCGACGAACAAGGCTTCATGGTCGGGAGCCCCCGCGACCTCGACGTCGCCCTCAACGGCAAAGGGGTTTTCATCGTCAACACCGAGGAGGGGGCTCGGGCAAGACCTTGTTACACCCGTGACGGCTCGTTCCAACAGGCATTGGGCAGCACGACCACGGCAACCAACAACAATCTTCCGATCACAGTCAAACAGGGGTTCCTGGCCGACAAGAACGGCTATTTCGTCCAGGGATTCGCCCCCGACGCGAATGGCGATTTTCCGTCGACGGGCACGCTTCAATCGCTCCGAATCGACCAGTTCGCGTTCCAGGCGAACAACCAGCCGACCACGACTGCGAAGCTGCACCTCAACCTGCCGGCGGGCGACGCCATCGACACCACGCGCCAGTATAGTATCGAGGTCGTGGATTCCGCCGGCCAGCGCCAATCGACCAACATCAACTTCACGCGCCGGCCGGGCATCGGCCAGTGGACCGTGGTCGCGGACCAGGCCACCCAGGTTCCGCAAGTGAACACGCTCACGCTTTCGGGCTCGGTCGAGGTGGGCGACAAATACTCCGTCTTCATCGCCGGCAACCAGGTCACCTACACGGTGACAGCAAGCGATAGCTCGATCGACACGATCGCCGCCAATCTCGTCGCGGCCATCGGCGCCAACGCGACCGCAAACGGTATCGTGACCGCCACCGCGGCGCCCGGGGGCGTGATCACGCTGACCGGAAAGACGGCCGGCACGCCGTTCCTCTTCGCCGCCCAGGCCAACAATTCGGCGACGCCGACCGCCCAGGTGGACCGCATCACCATCGCCGGCGGCGTGAACGCGGGCGACGTGGTCCGCGCCACGATCAACGGCACCCCCGTGAACTACACGGTCCTTCCCGGCGACGTCACCGTCAACGACATCCGCGACGGACTGATCGCCGCCATCAACGCCAACGGCACCGTCAACACGGCGGTCACCGCATCCCCGGGCGGCGCGGGAGTGGTCACCATCACGTCGGACACCGTAGGCACGGCGTTCACCCTCGCCTCGTCGACGCCGACCGATCCCGGCGCCGACACGACCGCAACCGCTGCCAACGTCACACCCAATGTGGTCGGCGTCGGCGACAACGCAGCCGCGGTCGCAACACCGACAGAGGTCGGACCGGTCTTGCAGTTCGACGCCAACGGTCAATTAACGGGCACGACGAGCGTTCCGCTGACGCTCAACTTCGGGACGAGCACCGCCTCAGTTACACTCGATCTCAGCCTGATGACCCAGTTCGACGGCGACTTCACGCCGTTCTCGTTCGAGCGGAACGGCTTCGCCAACGCCACGATCGTCTCGCTCAGCTTCGACAGCGAGGGCCACTTGAGCGGCTCCTTCGATGACGCCACCCAGCGCCGCCTCTACAAGTTGCCCTTCGCCCTCTTCTCCAACCCGAACGGGCTCGAGATGAAGAACGGCAACGTGTTCGCCGAGACGCAGGAATCCGGAACCAGGACCATTGAAGACGCGTCGTCCAGCGGGTTCGCGAGCTTCCAGGTCAACACCCGCGAGCTGGCAAACGTTGACCTGGTGGACGAGTTCTCGCGCATGATCCAGGTCCAAAACGCCTACAATTCGTCCGCGACCGTATTTCGGACCGTCGACGAGATGCTCATGACCGCTCGCGACCTGGCCCGATAGTTTCCGCCGTCACGAACCCTGGACCGTAGGACCGCCATAGAGCGGATCGCGATTTGTTTGAACCGCACCGCGGTTCCGATCAGGCGCGTGATTCCGCTCGATCTCAATGGCGGAGACCAGATTCACGCGCTCAATGGATTGCCGCAGGCGATTCCAAACGACCGCGATCTGGTCTCGTTCGGGGGCGGCGTAGAACCGCGAGTACGCGATCGCGGCTAGGCCGAGTTGCGTATGGGGTCGGGGCGCCAATTCCGCATAGGAATCTCCTGATTAACGAGCCGACCGCGCCGCTTCGGCCCCCTTGGAGAAACTTCCCTCGCCTGCATCGGCTTTGATTCCCGAGTTCCCGCACCGTAAGATGGAATTCGCCGGTGCCCGGCGATCGTATGCATCAGCGCCGACGCAATCGCGTTGCCGGGCATTGATCAGGGGCCATTGACGAACCATTTCAACCGTGGCGACGCCCCCGCGCGAGGAATTTCCGGCCCGACGCCGGTGCAACAAGGAAGTGCTTCGATATGTTCATTCAAACGGAAGCGACACCGAACCCCGAGATGCTGAAGTTTCTACCGGGTGTGCGCGTGATGAAGGAGGGTACGGCCGAGTTTCCGAGCCCCACGGATACCGAGCGCTCGCCACTTGCGCGACGTCTCCACGCGATAGACGGTGTGAAGAACGTGTCATTCGGTGCCGATTCCATCACCGTGACGAAAGCCGACGATCAGGACTGGGCGCTGCTAAAACCGCCGATCCTGGGCGCCATCATGGATCACTTCACGTCGGGCCAGCCGGTCATCGAGGACGAGCGCGAAGACACCGACGGTGATTCGGATTTCGAAGCCGCTGAGCCGGTCTCCGACGCGCCGCAAGAGCAGATCGATCAGGTAACGGAGCTGATCGAGACGCGGCTTCAGTCGGCAATTCGCGACATGGGCGGCGACATTGCGTTCCATTCGTTCGTGGGGGGCAAGGTGAACCTGCGCTTGCAGGGCGCCGCTTACGGTATGCTTCAGCAGATCGAGAACATGCTGATGCA
The DNA here is from genome assembly GCA_030746935.1 of Rhodospirillales bacterium. Taxonomy (GTDB): domain Bacteria; phylum Pseudomonadota; class Alphaproteobacteria; order Rhodospirillales; family JASLLV01; genus JASLLV01. Next base: position 8,433 of record JASLLV010000110.1, read on the forward strand.
CCTCATGCCCGAGATCGATGGTGTGCAGGACGTGATGGACGCCATTCCGAAGCCGGGTCTCGATACGCCGCTGGGCAAGGTGGTCCGCGAGGTGCTGGATACCCGCATCAACCCCGCCGTGGCCGGGCACGGGGGCCACATCTCGTTGGTCGACGTGCGCGGCAAACGCGTG
>JASLLV010000111.1 GCA_030746935.1 Rhodospirillales bacterium
CACACTTTCTTCTCAGCCATATGCATCGCCGCTTTCGTCATCTTCTATCTCAATCAATGAGTCCTGAGCCTAGCATCATTCGCGCTTCCATCGAGACCCTTCCGCCGCTGATCCTCTCGAGCTTTTTGTGGGTACTTAACGGCCAGAACGAGACTTGTGCGCCGCCGAGAACGGACATGTCGTGGAAATGCTCGTGGCCGAGGTCGATGATTTGCTTGAATGGCATATCCATTTCTCGTTCCTCCCGGAGTTCACCGAATTACAGTTGATACGGCGTGACCCAACAGGACGCAACCTAGACGGAGCGGATCGCGGCCACGCGATTCCGACCGACCGCGATCTGGTCCAGTGAACGGACGACGATCGACGAAACCCCATGTGTACGGACACCGTAACGACCTGACCGAGCCGGTCCGCCCCGACTTGGTGCTTCGCCCTGCCGCGCTGGATATCGTATGGAATTCTTGTCGCCAACGAAGCCCTGGACCCAGCGGACGTCGTGGACGGTCACTGCGCGGCCCCGGCAAAAGGGATTCGTCAGGAAACGTCCGCTTTGGCGAAGCGCTCGATCGACCCGATTCCCATATCGAACGACGGGGTTTTGCCGCACATGGATTCTGCCACCAGTTTCCCGCAGCTCGGGCCGGTCGTGTATCCCATTCCGGGAAACGTGTTGACATAAAGCCCCGGAAAACCCGGTACGGGACCGATCAACGGCCTGGCATCCGGGGTCTGGTTTACCATGCCCGTCCACGTGCGGATCAGGCGGATGTGCGCGAGATCGGGAACCACCTGCAACGCGGTCCACAGGTTCGCCTGAATCATCACCTGCTCCGCCATCTGCAGGCCGGTCACCGGGCTGAACGTCGCCGGCCAGCCGCCGCCGATGATCAGATTGCCGCTTTTGGCCTGCTTGAAGGACAGTTTCTCGCCCGCCGAGTAGACCAGGTGATCGATCCGGTGCCGCGTGGATTCGGTCACGTTGATTTGAATCGGACGACCGCCGGCGGGCAAACGGACACCAAGCAGCGCGGCCACCGAGTCGCACCAGCCGCCGGCAGCGATGACGGCCCTTCAGCTATGGATTCGGCCGCGGTTGGTGTGCGCCTCGAACCCTTGCTTCGCGGGCGCCCACGCCTCGAGATCCGTGAGCGGAAGGATTCGCGCGCCCAATCTTTTCGCGGCCGCGGCGATCGCCACCGTCGCCAAGAGAGGATTGACCTTGCCTTCGTAGGGACAGAATTCCGCGCCGACCATCCGATCACTGATGTAGGGCGCAAGTGTCGCAAGCTCGGAAGCCGAAAGGATCGTCGAAGCGATGCCATGCCCGTTCTCGAAGGCCACCTTGCGCTCGAGAAGCCGGAGCTGATCGGCGGTTTCGGCGACCATGAGCCCACCCGCGATGACCAGCTCGATATCGCGATCGAGTTCGGCCGCCAGCTCCTGCCAAACCTCGCTCGAAAGCTTCAAGAGCGGCAGGACGGGCGCGAAAGCATCGATCCACTCCGCACTTCGGGTGTTGAAATTGTGGTAGTACATCTGCGAGTGGATACTGCCGGCGTTGGCGCCCGAAGCCCCGGCGTTTACGTCGCCGCGGTCGATCAACACGACCTCGACCCCTTCGCGCGCCAGATAGTACGCAGTGGCACAGCCGGCCACGCCGCCGCCGACGACGAGCACGTCCGTCTCGATGTTCATGGTCATCCCTTCGGCACCGATCGCGGGCGGGACGCTTGCGACCGAGAGGGATCGGCGCCGCCGCCCCGGGACACGCCCCACACCATCTTAAGCGGCGCGGCCGAGACCCGGCGGAGGGCGAGCTTAATTCGCTTCGCGCGGACTACTCGGCGGCGGCCTTCGCCAAGTCGATCGAGCGGATATCCTCGAACATCGGCGTGATCTGGGCCATGCGTTCGGCGCCCTCTTTGCCGAGCGTCGCCAAGGAAAAAACGGTGGGCGCGGATCGCCGATCGGATAGCCCGCCAGCCGCACGAGCTCGCGGTTGTAGCACAGGTTCCCGTATGGCGGATGCCCGGCGCGCATCGTGCGCGCCAATTCGGCGAACTTGTCCGACAATAACTTGCCGCCGGCGAGATCGCCGTTTTCCAGGGACTCCCACATCTGGGCCGACTGGCGCGGGGCGTAGCTGCCGGGCGGCGAGACGTAGCCGGCCGCGCCCATGAGGAATGATTCGTACACGCGGGAGCCGGCGAAGCTGTTCATGACGCCGTCCGTCAGCCGCTCGATGTCGTAAATGCGGTCCGCGAAACTGCTCGACTCCTTGATATAGCGGACGTTTTCGAACGCCTTGGTCAGCCGCGCCACCAGCGCCGCCGACATGTCGACGTTGGTGGTGAAGGGATTGTTATAGAGCATGATCGGGATCGAAACGGCTTCCGAGATTTCCTTGTAATACGCGAAGATCTCGTCCTCGGTGGGCGTGTAGTAATAGGGCGGTGCGACCATGATGCCGTCGGCGCCGAGCGCTTCGGCTTCCTTCGAGTAGCGCACCGCGTTGGGGGTGTGCGCGTCCATGGTGCCGACGAGCACGGGCGCGCGTCGGGCCGATTGGCCCACGAACGACTCGACGATGGCGGTGCGTTCGTCGTCGGTGATCGACAGAAACTGGCCGAAGGAGCCGAGCGCGATCAAGCCGTGCGTGCCCTCTTTGATCTGCCAGTCGATGAACCTTCTCAGGCCCTCGTGGTCGACCGCCGCGCCGCCTTCGGTGAACGGCGTATAGGCGATAATGTAGCTGCCTCGAAATTTCGCCATCGAACGATCCCCTATTGTGCCGCTTGGTCGTTGTTCGCGCCGGCGCCGAAGACGACCTCCATCGCCACACGCAGCCGTTCGCGCACCCGGTCCGGATCGCTGAGCACGTCGGCGAGCGAAATGGGCTCGCCCGCGAGCGGCATATCTGGCACGGCTTGGCCGAAGATCCAGCGGCGCTTCTCATAGCGCACGGACTTCGGCAACGTAAAGAGCTGGCGGTTCAGCTCGCACATGGTCTCGTCGTCGAACACCGCCTCCCACGCCTCGCGCTCGGGGCCGAAATCGAAACTGGCGTGGACGTTGTCGCGGACATGGCCCGCGCGTTCTCGCCGGCTCGCCGCCTCGTCGACCGCACCGTCGGACCCAAGCACGACCCCGTATTCGCGTTCCGCGGCCGCGCGGCCGACGAAACCTTGATCCACGTCGCGGCGCACCGCTTCCGCGTCGCGAGCGGAAGGGTCACCGTAGCCCGACGCGCCCGACATCAAGACGGTGACGAGATCGCCTGCGTTCACGGTGAACTGATCCACTTTAGCGAGATCCCGTTCGGTCTCGCGGCCGCGATCGAGGACGATCCGGAAATTCGCCGCCGGCCGGCCTCCCATGACGCCCCACGGGGGAAACCGCATGCGCTCCATCCCGCGCGGCACGATAGTGCCGCCGTCGCGCAGGATCTCGACGGTCATGGTCTGGCCGACGCCGCCGCGCCAGCGGCCCGGTCCGCCCGAATCGGTTCGGATATCGTATTCGCGCACGACCACGCCGCATTCCGCCTCGACGAATTCGATCGAGTTGTTCGCCATGTTCGACATGGTGGCGTCACGCGCATCGACCCCGTCGCGACCCTGGTAGGCACCCATGCCGCCGCTAAGCGGCTGCAACACGGTCACCGTCCGCCCCACCCCGTCCACCTCGTATTCGCTGAGCACGAAAATCAGCTGGGTGCCCGGCGTCGGCGCCGCCATGAGCTCGGGCACGGCCTCGAGCAGGGCGCCCGTGAGGGCGTCGTTGAAGCGGCGCGAAGGGTTCGACCGCAGGCCCACGGCCGCCGGGAACTGGGCGTTCATCACGGTGCCTTCGGGATTGGTGATCGAAAACGGCCGGAACATCCCGGCGTTCAGGACGATGGTCGGATCGTGGGTGCAAATGAACGAAAGGAAGCGCAGCGTGAACCATTCGTGCAGTCGGCCGAAGGTCGCGACGTTGTACGCCGAACGCGTCTCGGGGTCGGTGCCGGTGACGTCCAGGTGGACAATGCCGTCCTCGACCTCGAGCGCGACTCGAAGGCGGATCGGATAGCGGCTGACGAGGTCGTCGTCGAGGTAGTCCCAAAAGTCGTACCGGCCGTCGGGAATGCGCCTGAGCACGGCGCGGGACTTGGCTTCGGTATAGTCGACCAAGTCCTTCTGGAAGCCGAGAAACACCTCGGCGCCGTGACGCCCGACCATGTCCATGGTCCGCTTGCGGCCCGTGTGCAACCCCGCCAGCATGGCGCGGATGTCGCCCATATTCTCGTCGGGGATTCGCGAATTCGCCTTGAGAATGGCGACGAAGTCTTCGTTCCACGCGCCGGCCCGCATCATCTTCATGGGGGGGATTAGAATCCCTTCCTGGAAGACCTCGTTCAGCGACGGCGCGATACTCGACGGCACGCTACCGCCGACGTCGGTCGAATGGACGAACGCCCAACCGTAGGCGATGATCCGGCCCTCGTGAAAATAGGGCTCGATCAGGGTGATGTCGGGGGTGTGGGTCACCATGCCGAAGGACTGATACGGATCGTTGGTGACGATCACGTCGCCCGGCTCGAGATCAGGAACCGCGGCGATGGAAGGCGCGGCGTCCATGTTGATGAAGATGGTGGCGCCCAGCGCCGGCGGATAGGCGATCACGCGTCCGTCGACACCGAGAAGCGCGCAAGCGTAGTCCGCCGCTTCCTTGACGAAAAGGGTTCGCGCCGTCCGCTGCAACGCGTTCGCCATTTCCTCGGTCGCCGCGACCACCTTGGTCGCCAGAATTTCGAGCAGCACCGGGTCCAGCTTCATCTCCGTCCTCGTTGGCGTGGGCCCAGAATTCGCCGGAAGACCGTTCGTGAAGGCCCGCCAAAGAACATGAGAACGCCCCGGAAATCAAACGAAATTCAGTCGCGTCCGCATTGACAGGCGATCATGGCGTCCTTTTAATGCCCGGACGGGCCCGCTCGAGGCCAAAAAAATAATCGTGCCGGGGCGACGCGATCGTCCAATCGTACAGCCGAGGGAGGAAACCCGATGAAATCGATCCGCATGGGTCTTGTGGGCACTGTCGCCGCCACGGCGATCGCCGGGGCGGCCGCGGCCGAGACGCTCACGATCGGCGTGTCGCTCGAGACGCCGTCCATCGACCCGCACTTCTACAACTACAAGAACAGCAATCAAGTCGCCCAGCAGATATTCGATGTGTTGATCAAGCAGGATGCCCAGCAGCAGTATATGCAGGGCTTGGCGCTCGAGTGGAACAACCTCGACGACAAGACCTGGGAAATCAAGCTGCGCAAGGGCGTCAAGTGGCACGACGGCTCGCCGTTCACCGCCGACGACGTTCTGTACAACGTCGAGCGCGCCAGGGCGGGCATCCCGGGCTCGCCGACCACACCGACCCGCAACTTCCTGCTCGGCGGCAAGGAGTGGAAGGCGATCGACGACCATACGCTGCAAGTGGTCACGGAGGCGCCGCACGCCACCTTCGCCGCCGACCTTACCGGGCCCGTTATCGTATCCCGAAAGCACGGCGAGGGCGCCGAGACCAAGGACTACAACGCGGGCCCGGCGTCCATCGGAACCGGCCCATTCAAGTTCGTCGATTACGTCCAAGGCGACAATATCAAGCTCGCGGTCAATCCCGACTACTGGGGCGGCAAGGCTGAGTGGGACGAAGTGGTGATAAAGGCGCTGCCCAATGGTTCCGCGCGCTTGGCGGCGCTCTTGAGCGGCACCGTCGACTTGATCAACGATGTCCCGACCGAGGACATCGAGGCGCTGCGCAAGAACGACAAGTTCGATGTCACCATCGCGCCCTCGAATTTGTTGATCCGGTTCCTGTTCGGCCACGGCCGCATGACGTTTCCCTGGGTTCGGGACAACAACGGCGAAGTCCTGTTCCCGAACCCGCTCAGGGACTGGCGGGTGCGTAGGGCGATTTCGCTCGCCATCGACCGCCAGCGGATCGTCGATCGGGTGATGGCGGGCACCGCCGTCGCCGCTGGCCAAGCCCAACCGCCGGGAGGCCACGCGTTCGATCCGGCTCTCGAACCCGGCCCCTACGATCCGGAGCAGGCGAAAAAGCTTCTTGCCGACGCGGGTTATGCGGACGGATTCCAGCTGACGATCCACAGCCCCGACAGCCGCTATCCCAACGACAAGCAAATCGGCGAAGCGGTGGCCCAGATGCTGCGCCGCGTTGGCATCCAGAGCGAGCTCGAGTTGGTGCCCAACCCGGTGTTCTCGTCGCGTGCCAGCAAGGGCGAGTTCGCCTTCGTCCTCGGCGCGTGGGGAACGCCTTCGGGCGATGGCGGCAACTTCCTGGTCCACGGGCTTCACACCTACCAGCCCGGAAAGCGCCTCGGCGCAGCCAACTGGGGCCGCTACAACAACCGCGACCTCGACGAGCTCATTCAGAAGTCGAACACCGAGTTGGACGCGAAAAAGCGAGAGGACCTGGTGCGCGATGCGTGGGGCTTGGTCACCAAGGACGTCGGCAACGTCTGGGTGCTTTGGGTCGCCAACACGTGGGCGGCGCGCAAGGGCCTCGCCATCGACCCGAGAATTGATTCCTACACGATGGGCCACACGATTCGTAAGAAATAACCGGCACGGACTGGCGAACGCCCATCGGGCGACGCCTATTTGCCAAACAGCCCCCTTCGGGGGGCTTTTTTTCCCGCATTTCTGCGCGGCGTACGAACTTTGATACCATCCGGACTGAATCGCGACGATTCGATGCAATCCTAGGCGGAGAGGAGGGAGACATGGCCGAACACGGAACCTTCATCTGGAATGAGCTGGTGACACCGGATCCAGACGCGTGCCGGAAATTCTACGGTGCGCTTCTGGGCTGGACCACGAAGGAGATGCCCATGCCCGAAGGCGCCGGTCCCGGCACCTATTCGATCTGGGTCGCGGGCGAGACGGATGCGGGCGGCATGTTCAAGTTGGACGAGAACCACATGGGCGAGAAGATGCCCGCCCATTAGATGGCCTACGTCAGCGTCACCAACGTGGATGCGACGGCTGCCGAAGTCGAGAAACTGGGCGGCCAAGTCCGGTTGCCGCCGCGCGACATTCCGGGCGTCGGGCGCTTTTGCGTCATCACGGACCCGACGGGCGCTTGGATGTCGTTGCTGACCCTGGCCGAAGGGACTTGAGCGGGACTGTGGGCCGGTGCGAATCCACGTGAGTGGAAAACGCCCTCGCGGCGCTATTTGCCGCAATCAACCTTGAGGTGCTCGCCAGTGATCGCGCTGGCCGCATCGCTCGCGAGAAAAAGGGCGGCGGTGGCCACCGCCTCAGGCTCCACCCAACGCCCCAGCGCCGCCGTCGCGATGTGCTCGGTGTGGATGATCTCGTCCGCGGTCCGGCCTTCGAGTTCGGCCCGGGCGCGGATGCGGGCGCGGTGGGATTCGGTATTGACGCTGCCGGGACAGATCGAGTTCACGCGGATTCCCTGACCTCCCACCTCGCGAGCCAGGGCCTCGGTGATGCCGCGGACCGCGAATTTGCTGCCCGAATAGGCGCTGTGGCCGGCGAAGCCGATGACGCCCGCCCGCGAGGACATGTTGATGATGGCGCCGCCCTGGCGCTCGAGCAATGGCATCGCGTGTTTGACGCACAGGATGACGCCGCGCACGTTGACCGCGAACACCCGGTCCCAATCGTCCACCTCGACCGCGCCCGCCCGTGCCCGACGCGGAACGTAGCCGGCATTGTTGACGAGCACGTCCAAGCGCCCGTAAGCCCCCTCGCAAGCCTCGAACAAGGACCTGACCTCGCCTTCGTCGGTGACGTCGACCACGACCGCGGTCCCCGACACCTCGTCGGCGACGAGGCGCGCGCCGTCGCCATCGATGTCGGCGACCACCACGCGGGCGCCTTCGGCGGAATAAAGGCGCGCCGTGGCGCGGCCGATTCCCGCCGCCGCGCCCGTGATCACGGCAATTTTCCCATCAAGCGTGCTGCCTGACGCCATTTCATCCCCCATTTCGATTTTGCGAACGACCGTTCCGGCGGCGCTCACGATAGGCGATATAGGAGGTTGCGGAAAAGATCATCGCCCCACCCACCCAAGTCCAAATGTCCGCGACCTCGCCGAACGCGAGATAGCCGAACAGCGCCGACCAGATCAGGCCGGTAAAGTTTATCGGCGCAAGAACGGTCACGTCGGCCTCCTTGAACGCCTGGGTGAACAACAGGAACCCGCCGGTACCAAGTCCCGCCATTACCGCCATCAGGCCGAGCTGCGCCAACGTCGGTGTTTGCCAGAAGGGAATCACCGCGATCAAGGTCGCAGGCGCAACAACCACGCTCATGTAGATCGTGACGGTCAGGCTGGATTCGGTTCGCACCAGGTGTTTGAGGATGATCACCGAGGCCGCGAACGATGCCGCGCCCGCGAGCACCAGGACCGCGCCCACGTCTAAGCCCCCATTTCCCAGATGAACTCGTTAATCGATGCCCTGAGATGGAGATTATGCTATAAGAATCAATATGTTGAGGAG
>JASLLV010000112.1 GCA_030746935.1 Rhodospirillales bacterium
CGGGCGCACCAAGCGCCGGCGCGGCGGCGACGGGCCAGGCCGCAGGCGCATTTGCCACCACCGACCCGGCGAGAGTCGCGGCGCGCCTTATCGGTACCACCGTCAACGCCGTCGTGCTGCGTCCGGCACCCCTCGCGACGTCCGGTGCAATCCACGCGCTGGGCGCTTCGCACGCACGAGCGCCGGGTGGCGGAGGGCCGGGCGCGGTGCCCGGAACGCCGGCGGCAACTACAAATCCTTCCTCGTTCCCGTCCCACCCCCGGGCGGCCGGGCCGCAGGCCGCGGCACGCGGCGCTTCCGGGCCGACACCCCCGGCTTCCCCGCTCGCGGTCCCCGCCCCCCCGGCCCCGGGTGCCTCGCGCGGTGTCGCGCCGGTCGCGAGCGTGAGGCCGGACGCGCCGGCCCACGTTCAATCATCGACCGTTCCGCAAGGAACCCAGATCCACGTGAAGATCGTCAACGTGCGATCACCGGTTGCGGGCGCCCAGCCGCCGCAATCGCCGCCACCGGCGGCAACCGGCGCAAGTCTCGCCCCTGGAACGACGTTGACGGGCGTTACCACGCACGCCACACCCGCAGGCCATACGGTGATCCGGACCGAACTCGGCACGATCGCACTCGAGACCCGTGCGCCGGTGCCGCAAGGAACCACGGTCCAACTCGTGGTTACGGGCGGGGCGGTGTATCCTCCGGCGCCGAGCGCCGATGCCGAGGGAAGGCTCGCACGCTCGCTCGCGCTGGCGCGCGACTGGCCGAGCCTGAATGCGGCGCTCGCGGCGCTCGAACAAGATGCCCCGGCCGTGGCGCGGACGCTCGTGGAAACCGTGATTCCGCGCGCCGACTCCCAGCTTGCCGCGAACATTCTCTCGTTCCTCGCTGCCCTCAGGGGCGGCGGCCTCGTCAACTGGTTGGGAGAAGGTCCCGCACGAACGCTTCAGCGCCTGCGGCCGGACGTCTTCAACCGCCTGAGCGACGATTTCCGAAGCCTCGCGCGATCGGCCGACGAGCCGGTCGCAGGCAATTGGCGCGCCACCGTCGTTCCTTTTCACAACGGCCAAGACTTGAGGCCGATCACGCTCTATTTGCGCCGCGATCGCGACGCGGACGGCGACGACGCCGAGCCCGGTCGGGACGACACGCGGTTCGTGGTCGACGTCGAGCTCAGCCGGCTTGGGCGCATGCAGCTCGACGGCTTCGTTCGCGGCGGCAACAAGCATTTCGATCTGATCGTGCGCACGGAAAAGCCCCTGCCGTCATGGATGCGCGACGATATCCGTGAAATCTTCGCCGACGCTTGCGCGTTGACCGGTCTCAAGGGAGGAACGTCGTTCCACTCCGGTCCGGCGGGGTTCATCGACGTCGCGGAATTTGCGTCCTCCGGGCCGGCGCGCGACTTGTTCGCTTGAAACCGGCCTGGGCAAAGGAATTGCATTGAACACTGAAAACCGCCGCAGCCTTCTCGCCGTCGCCCCAAATCGAGGTGGGAGTCTCGACTATGTGGTGGCACTGGAGGACCTGATCCCACGCGGCGGCGATGACAAAGGCACCCGGGTGGGGCTCCGCTACGTCCCCGACAAGATGGTGCTGCGGGCAGACGCGTATTGCGCCTACTTGGAAGCGCTCGCCGGCGCCGAGGCGGGCAGCCTCGAAGACGTCGCGGTCATGATCCTGGACGACATCAACAACGAAGTGGTGGCCAGATGGGTGCAGGTCACCGTGTCATTGCCCGATCCCACCGACTCGGCCTTGGAGTTCCACGGAATCGTGCTCGAGGATCGCCAACCCAAGTGGGACAATCCGGCGCTGCTGTCGCGCTTGAAGCGGTTCTAGGCCCGGCGGCGCCTCAGCGCTCTCAGGGCGTGCCGGCGACGTCGTAGAGCGTCATCGCAACGAGGATCGCCCCATAGACGATGGCGTAGCCGCCCACGAACACCGGATACGGGATCCCGCGGGCAGTCCCGGGGCGATCGGGTTTCGAGATCGCGCGCGCGCGCTTCATCCGCAGTCTCAAGATTCCGTCTCCCGTTCGGAACCGGCACTGGATCGTTCGGGTTGGTCTTCGGCGCGCTTGCGCCGGAATCCCTGGAGGCCGATCTCGTCGAGTTCGATCCGCTCCAGCCGATCCGCCTCGTCGGCGTCTCGGCGCTTGCGCGTCGCATCGGTGATTTCGTATTTCTTGAGCTCTTCGTACGCGTCGTGAAGCTCTTCCCGTGCCGCCTCGATCATCGCTTCGGCCTCGGCTGTCGAGTCAGCCAAGCGCCCCCGGCGATAGATGACGCCGACGGCGTACATGCCGTAGCCGAAGCCGGCCAGCTCCGGTTCCACCGCCGCCGCGCGTTGTTCGGCCACCAGCTCGGTCTCCAAATCGCGGGCCGCGTCCTCGAGGGCGCCGAACTCGGCGAGAAGCACGCCGAGCGCCCGGCGCTTCTCGTCCACGGTCCATTCGTGCAGTCGGATCAGGGTACTGAGCGTCCCGGGCACAGGCGTTCCTTCAGTCCGGGTTTACAGCGTCGGCGGCTGGCGGGGCGTCCGCCGTGGCCTCGGGCGCGGTCGGGGGCGCCATATCCAGGAGTTCCGCCAGCATCCTGTAGGTCTCGTCCAGCGACGAGCGTTCGTGCTTGCGCTGATCGAGAAACCCTTCGATGGCGCCGTGGTAGCGGATGGCCTCGTCCACATCGGCGTCGGATCCGCCGCGATAAGCGCCAAGGCGTATGAGCTCGGCCATGTCCTCGTAGGTTGCGGTGAGGCGCCGGGCACGGCCGACGATCGCGTTCTCGGCGTCGGTATTACAATCGGGCATGGTCCGCGAAACGCTGCGCAGGACGTTGGCCGGGGGAAAGCGGCCGCGTTCGGCGATGGTGCGATCCAAGACGACGTGGCCGTCGAGAATGCCGCGCACGGCGTCGGCCACCGGCTCGTTGTGGTCGTCGCCTTCGACCAGCACGGTGAACAGCCCGGTGATGGTGCCTTGCCCCGCGAGGCCCGGTCCGGCGCGTTCGAGCAAACGCGGCAACTCGGCGAAGACCGTCGGCGTGTAACCCTTGCTGGCAGGCGGCTCGCCCGCCGGAAAGGCTGATCTCGCGCTGGGCCATGGCGAAGCGCGTGATGCTGTCCATGAGGCACAGCACGTCCTCGCCGTGGTCGCGGAAATATTCCGAGACCGCCAAGGTCACGTACGCCGCCTGACGCCGGACCAGCGGCGATTCGTCGGAGGTGGCGACCACCACGACGCTGCGCGCGAGCCCTTCGGCACCGAGGTCGTTCTCGACGAACTCGCGCGCCTCGCGTCCGCGTTCGCCGATCAGGCCGATGGTGCTGATCCGGGCGTCGGTATGCCGCGCCATCATGGAAAGCAGCGTCGACTTGCCGACGCCCGATCCGGAAAAGATCCCCATGCGCTGGCCCCGGCAACAGGTGAGGAACGCGTTCATGGAGCGGACGCCCAGGTCGATCTTCTCGCCGATGCGCTGGCGCGCCTGCGAGGGCGGCGGCTGGTTGTGGATCGGATAGGCGATGTTGCCTGCGGGAAGCGGACCCTTGCCGTCGATCGGCTCGCCGAAGGCGTTGATGACGCGGCCCAGCCAGCTTCGATCGGGATAGATCACGGGATCGGTGACCCCGACTTCGACCGCACACCCGGTGCCGATGTCCTCGAGCGGCCCCATGGGCATCATCAGCGCCCGGTCGTCGCGAAAGCCGACGACCGCGCAGGCAATCTCGCGTCCCTTGCGCCCGAGCACGCGGCAGTGGTCGCCGATCGCGAGACTGCCGGTGGCGCCCCCCACTTCGATGAGCAAGCCGACGACCGACTTGACGGTCCCGAAGACGCGGGTGTCCGGTCGTCTCGCCAGCGCGTTCACGATGTTGTCGGCGACGCTCAAGCCCTTGCCTTCCTATCCACGCCCATGCGGCGCAAGCGTAACGTCAACGCTTTAAGGTTCGGTAAAAATTCGGGCGCGCACCGCGTCCGTCGCCGGCCGTCGCCACGACGACGCCCGCGCGGTGACACCGTAGTTGCAACCGGGCCGCCGACGCCTTATTGTTAATATTGATTAACGGTCTCGCGGGGGTGATATGCGCGTACTACTCGTCGAGGACGAGCCGGCGACGGCGAAAAGCATCGAAATGATGCTCAAATCGGCGGCCATGGTCGTCGATTCGACGGATCTCGGCGAAGATGGCCTCGAGATCGCCAAACTTTACGATTACGACATCATCATCCTCGATCTCAAGCTGCCCGACATCGATGGGATGGAGGTGCTGAGGCGCATGCGCGACGCACGCGTCGAAACGCCGGTACTGATCCTCTCGGGCCTCGCCGAATCGGAGCGCAAGGTCAAAGGGCTCGGGACCGGCGCCGACGACTATCTGACCAAGCCCTTCGAGAAGGACGAGCTGATCGCGCGGATCCAGGCCATTGCCCGGCGCTCGAAGGGGCATTCCCAGTCCTTGATCAAGACCGGCATACTTTCGGTCAATCTGGATGCGCGCACGGTCGAGGTGGAGGGCAAATCGGTCCATCTCACTGGAAAGGAGTACGGCATTCTCGAACTTCTTTCGTTGCGCAAGGGGACCACGCTCACCAAGGAGATGTTCTTCAACCACCTTTACGGCGGCATGGACGAGCCCGAGTTGAAGATCATCGATGTCTTCATCTGCAAGCTTCGCAAGAAGCTCGTCGCCGCCACCGGCGGCGACCATTACATCGAAACCATCTGGGGCCGCGGCTACGTGTTGCGCGACCCAGAGGCCGCCCTCGCGGTGGCAGCGAAGGCGTAGCGAGGCGCCTCTCCTTCTTCGACCGAAAGCGTATCGCGCCTAAGCGATTCCGGCTGGCCACGATCTGGTCTGGACGGCGGTGCCGACACGCACCAGCACGCTCAAAGGACGAAGTTGACCTGGACGAAGACCCAGGTGGCGACGAGAAACGTGCCGATCACTTCGGCCACCAGCAGGACCACCCCCGCGGCGATGATGGCGGGGCGAACCCATCGGGCGCCGAGGTACCGGCTGGCTGTGTGGACGATCAGCTTTTCCGCGAAGCCGAATGGCGCCCCGATAACGACGGCGGCGGCGAACATCCCGATCACGATGAATAGGAACGCGCTCAGCGACAGCACGGTGACGGCGCCGCTGGATATGTAGAGGAACAGCCCTGAGAGCAGCCAGACGACGGTCGCCACCGTTTCCGGGAAGTGCCGCTGCATGTCCCTTGTCCCCGCCGAGATCCGGGCGCCCGGGTGGGGCGCTGCGACCGATCGTGTCTGCGGGGCCTCGCGCTCAGCCGACGGCGGCTACGATCCTGCGGTATTCGGCTTCGCTGAAGGCCTTGAGCGTCGTCGTCCGCACGTTGCCTTGGGCGCCGATCGAGAGCGACAGCTTGGCCGCCGCCTCGTCGTTGGGAAGCTCGAAGATGGCGACAATGTCATGTGACCCGAGCGTCAGGTAGAACGCTTTCATCTTGCCCTTCAGCCGCGTCGCCAGCTTCTTGACCCCCGCCAGCCGCTTGGGCGAATCCTTGATAGTTCGAATTCCCTGGTCGGTGTAGTTGACCAGTACGATGTAAGTGGCCATGACAATTTCCTCCCGTTCCCGTCGGTCCGGCGCGGGCGCGCCACCGCCTTGTTCTCGACGGTTGCGACCCTGCAACCGTTCTCGGGAATCGTAACCGGATCGGCGTTCCGGCGCCAGCGTCAGGGGCGTTTTACGCGTGAATCATTGGGGCCGCCGTCTTGGCCGCCGACTTGACTGAGGTTTGGGCGGCGCAAGTCCAGGGCGATCACATAGACCTCCTTCGATTCCTTGCGGCTGGCCTTGGGCCGGGCCTGTTTGACGGTACCAAAATGCCGTTTGACGTGGGCCACCAGCTCTTCGGACGAGGGGCCCATGAGCAGCTTGAAGGCGAAGGTCCCACCCGGGGCAAGCACCCGGAGCGCAAACGCGAGCGCCGCTTCGCCGAGCGCGACGGCGCGCAGGCCGTCCGTCGCCGCATGCCCGGTCGCGGGCGCCGCCATGTCGCTCAGGACCGCGTCCGCCGGCCCGCCGAGCGCCGCGAGCACGCGGCCGGGCGCATCAAGCGCGTGAACGTCGCCGATCAGGATAGCGGCCCCCGGAACGGGCTCCACCTCGCCTAAATCGAGGGCGACCACGCAACCTTCGCCGCGGGCCGCGCCGGTTCGCTCGACCGCGACCTGGGTCCAACCGCCGGGCGCGGCGCCGAGATCGACGATGCGGGCGCGTCGGGCCAACAGCCCAAAGCGGTCGTCGAGTTCCATCAACTTGAAGGCGGCCCGGGAGCGAAGCCCCTGTGCCCGCGCATCGGCCGCGAAGCGATCGCGACGCTGGCGCGCAAGCCAGCGCGCCGACGACGGCGTCAGCCCCCGGCCTGTCCGCGCATCCTTGGCCTTCGACCGAACACCGGCGCGGGGCCGGCGTTTTCCTCCCACCCGCCTGGGCCGCTTCACCGCCGCTAGCCGGACGGCGGCGCCAACGTGCCCCCGTTCAAGGCACGTCTCGAGGACGCGAAGCCGTCGTGATCCATCATCCGCAATAGCAGCCCCTCGCGAATCCCGCGGTCGGCGACGCGAAGGCTGCCGACCGGCCAGCGGCCGCAGATCGCTTCCAGGATCGCGCAACCCGCCACCACCAGATCGGCGCGCTGGCGCCCGATGCACGGATGGGCGGCGCGGGCGGCAAGGCCCATTGCGGCAAGCTCGGTGGTGAGCGCGCGGATTCGGTCGAAGGCGACGTCGATGCCGTTGACCCGCGAGCGGTCGTAGCGCCCGAGGCCGAGGTGGAAGGCGCCGAGCGTGGTTACGGTGCCCGACGTCCCCAGCATGCCGACGTGCTCGTTCGCGACCGCGTCGGCGATGCCGTAGCGGGCGCAAAACGCGCCCAAATCGGATTCCACGCCGGCGATATAGCGGCTGTAGTGCGCCGTCGCGCGGGCGTCGCCGGCACAGTTTTCGGCGAGCGTGACGACACCAACCGGGATCGAGGTCGAATCGATGATCGTGGGCCGATCACCTTCCTGTGGCGCGATCCACATGATCTCGGTGCTGCCGCCGCCGATGTCGAAGACGATCGCGCGGCGGCGGCTCGTGTCCAGGAGCGGCCCGCAGCCAGCCAGCGTCAATTCGGCCTCCTCGCGATCCGAGATGGCTTCGAGCCTGAGGCCGGTGCGGCGATGAACGCTTTCCAGAAACTCCTCGCAGTTCTCCGCCCGGCGGCAGGCTTCGGTGGCGACGCCTTGCACCCTCCGGGCCCCGGCGTTTCGCATCTTTCGGGCACAAACGCGAAGGGCGTCAAGGGCTCGCGCGATGGCCTCTTCGGCGAGCCGCCCGGTGGCGGCCAGGTCCTCGCCCAACCGCACGATGCGCGAGAATGAGCCGACGACGCGCAAGCCGCCGTCCGTCGGCGTCGCCATCAGCATCCGGCAGTTGTGGGTGCCGAGGTCGATGGCTCCGTAGACCGGGCGTTCGGTGCGCCGCATTGCGGGGCGCGCCGGGGCTCGGCTATCCCTTCGCTCGGCGTCGCGTCCGGCGGGTTCTCCCCCCATTCTTCGAATCCTCCCGAGGCCATCAATACCGCAAATGCGCGCCTAGAGCATCATCCGACCAGATTGAACCATTTGACCGGAGTAATTTTGCGCTGTGGCTAGGCGTGCTTCGCATGGCGATGTGGGGCATCGGCAAAGATGCGCGGGCGACGCCACGGCGCAAAAGGACCCGGCCTCCGGTGGTGCAAATCGGCATCCCGGGTTCGTTGCGGCGCTCGCCCGATGGCGCCGCATCGCGCTTCGAGGCGCGCCTGCCCGGACAAGCCGATTTGCCACCATCAAATTGATTCAATCTGGTCGGATGGTGCTCTAAACGAAGCCCCTGCGCCGCGACATCTGTGCGAGGGCAGACGATTTGTGCTAGGACTGCGCGCTGGCGATAGCAGGCGCCGCGCCTGGCCACTGGGGGATAGTTCAACGGTAGAACACTCGGCTCTGGACCGAGCAATCCCGGTTCGAATCCAGGTCCCCCAGCCAGCCGCTTCCAGATCCCGTTTCGGAAAGAACAATTTCGGAAGCTCAGCGCCGCAGATTCCGCCCCTTCGACCAATGGGTGACCACCGGGATCGATTTCGGGGCCGATTCGAGGCGCGAACATGACCCTGAGAAACCGCACCATAACGGGCATGATCGCACCTCGCGGCTCACTATTTCGGCCTGCTGCTACACCTTGAATGCCGCCATATTTCATCAAGTCCGGAAATACGTCGATCTATGTCACGAAAGGCCTGCCTCAGGTTGCTCTGATAGATCGCAACGACTGATGACCATTTAACCCGGATTTCCCAGATAGATCCCAATTTCGCTGACCTTTGACGCTGATTCGTATATAAAAATCAAAGTGTTGAGGAGTGTCCGTCGTCAGATAATTTGAGACAGGATGGGGCCCAAAATAATGGAGGCTCTGGCTCACCCGGTTGATGATTTT
>JASLLV010000113.1 GCA_030746935.1 Rhodospirillales bacterium
TCTTATATACGAATCAGCGTCAAAGGTCAGCGAAATTGGGATCTATCTGGGAAATCCGGGTTCAAACCTGTTGCAATGGGCGCGCGCGCAACTTATGCATCGCGGGAAGGCGCGCCCTCGTTCGAACGCCGAGTGATCTGGGAATACGGATGGTCACAGCCGGTTCCGCGCCCCTGTCGGCGCCGTCGGCCGAGCCCGCCACCAAGGCGGCGCGGCTTCGGGCGCTGCTCGCCTCGCCGAAGCTCGAGTTCCTGATGGAGGCGCACAACGGGCTTTCGGCGAAGATCGTCGAGGAGTCCGGTTTCGAAGGCATCTGGGCCTCGGGCCTTTCCATCTCGGCGGCGCTTGGGGTTCGCGACAACAACGAGGCCTCGTGGACCCAGGTGCTCGAAGTGCTCGAGTTCATGGCCGACGCCACCACGGTCCCCATCCTGGTGGACGGCGATACCGGCTGGGGAAACTTCAACAACATGCGCCGCGCGGTGCGAAAGCTCTGCCAACGCGGAATCGGCGGCATCTGCATCGAGGACAAGCTGTTCCCGAAGACCAACTCGTTCATCGGCGACGGCCAACCGCTCGCCGACATCGACGAATTCTGCGGCAAGATCAAGGCCGGCAAGGACAGCCAGGCCGACGACGATTTCGTCGTCATCGCGCGCGTCGAAGCCTTGATCTCGGGATGGGGGCTGGATGAGGCGTTGCGCCGGGCCGACGCCTACCACGCCGCCGGCGCCGACGGTATCTTGATCCACTCCAAGCAGAAGGCGGCGGACGAGATCTTGGCGTTTGTCGCCGAATGGGGACGTCGAAGCCCGGTCGTCATCGTGCCGACCACCTATTTCGAGACGCCGACTGATGCGTTCCGCGAGGCCGGCATCTCACTCGCCATCTGGGCGAACCACAACCTGCGCGCGGCGATCACCGCCATGCGCGACGTCTGCCGCCAGGTCTACCGCGAGGAAAGCCTGCTCGGCGTCGAGGACGGCATCGTCGGCGTCCGCGACGTGTTCGACTTGACCGGAAACGAGGAACTGGCGGACGCCGAGCGACGGTATCTTCCGGCCCGAGACGAGGCGCGCGCGGTGGTGGTCGCCGCCACCCGCGGAGACCAGCTCGGGGCGCTCACCGAGGACCGCCCCAAGTGCATGATCGACATTCGCGGCCAGCCCCTGTTGCGCCGGCTGGTGGCGACCTTGCGCGAAAGCGGCGTGCGCGACGTCACCGTGGTCCGCGGCTACAAGAAGGACATGATCAACCTGCCGTCGATCCGCACGGCCGACAACGATCTGTATGCGGCCACCGGCGAAGCGGCCTCGCTGGCGTGCGCCAAAGACCATATCCGCGATGCGTGCGTGATTGCATACGGCGACATCCTGTTCCGCCGGTTTATCCTGGACGAGCTGATCGCGGCCGACGACGACATCGTGCTGGCGGTAGACGCCCATTGGCAGGAGCGACCGTTCGATCCCGAAGGCGGCTATCGGGACTTCGCCGCCTGCTCGCGCCCGTTCACCCGGGACTTGCTCGACGACGAGCCGGCCTTCCTGGCGCGGCTCGGCGACGACGTGCCCAAGAACCAGGTGAACGGCGAGTGGATCGGGCTTGCGCGACTCAGCGCCCGGGGATCGGAAACGGTGCGAAGCGAGTTAGAGGCCATGCTTGCCGACGGAAGCCTTGCCCGAGCAAGCCTGCCCCAGCTCTTCACCCGCCTTGTCGAACGCGGCCACACGGTTCGGGCGGTGTACGTCACCGGCCAATGGCTCGACGTCGACGTCGCCGCCGATCTGGTGAAGGCGGACAAGTTCCTGTGATCCCGGCGGACGCGTTTCTCGAGCCTGCCAGCCAAGCGGGCTTCGATTTCTATTCCGGCGTCCCGTGCTCGTTCCTAACGCCCATCATCGACCGGGTCATCGGCGATCCGAGACTCGCGTACGTGGCGGCGGCGAGCGAGGGCGAGGCCGTGGCCATCGCCGCGGGAAGCTGGCTCGCGGGCCGCGGCACGGTCGTCATGTGTCAGAATTCGGGCCTTGGCAACGCGGTCAACCCGTTGACCTCGCTCAACTATCCGTTCCGCATCCCGACGTTGCTGATCGTCACCTGGCGGGGTGCACCCGGCCTCGGCGACGAACCCCAACACGAGCTTATGGGCGCCATCACGACCGGCCTGCTCGACGTGATGCGGGTCGCGCACCGCCCCTTCCCGGTGACCGAACGCGACGTGGACGCAGCGCTCGCCGAGGCGGTGGCGGAGATGGCGCGCGACGGCCTTCCGTTCGCGTTCGTCATGGAGAAGGGAGCCGTTCGCGACGAGGGGCTCGTGGCCGCAGACCCGCCCGAACGCGCCACGGGGTCGTTCACGGACTTGAGATTGCGGAACGCTGCGCCCGGCCGCGCGGCCGCGCTGGAGCGCTTTCTTTCAGTGGTTCCGGAGGACGCGTGCGCGATCGCCGCCACCGGCTATTGCGGGCGCGAGCTTTTCACGCTCGCCGACCGGGCGCAGCACCTCTACCAAGTGGGCTCCATGGGCTGCGCCGCGGCCACGGCGCTCGGGGTGGCGTTGCACACCCAACGCCCGGTCGTCGCCATTGACGGCGACGGGGCGGCGCTGATGAAGCTGGGCACCATGGCGACCGTCGGCCATTGCGGACCGAGCAACCTGATCCACCTGATCCTCGACAACGGTGCCTACGAATCGACCGGCGGCCAGCCGACCCCCTCGGCGAACGTCGACTTCGCGGCGATCGCCAGCGCCTGCGGCTACGCGCACACCTTCGCGTGCGACCACCTCGACGGATTCGAGGCCGCGTTACGGTGCACGTTCGCACGCTCTGGGCCGCACCTCGTCCACATGCGGATTGCGCCGGGCGTCATGGCGAACCTCGGCCGCCCAAGCGTGAAGCCGGCCGATGTTGCGCGGCGGTTCAAGGACTTCGTCCGCTCCGGCGCTTGACGCGCCAAGCCGCAGGCGGTCTTAGAGAGCTTTCCACTTACGTGGAATCGCACCAGCCCGTACCAAACGGACAAAGCGCTTAGAAGTCGATGCACCGGCCCTTGCGTTCCCAATCGCCGTAGCGCGTGGGCTCGGGTCCCTTGGGCCCGCCGAATTCTTCGCTCGCCCCCGAATCGGGTGCGTCCGCATCGGTCACCGAGGCGCTAGGCACCGCCTTGGCGAGCCCATGGTCGGGACGGCCGCGCGCTGATGCGGCGGCGAAGGCGACCGTGAGCCAAAGGGCACCGAGCCACCACCCCTGCCAAATCCCGTAGCTGACCGAGGCCATGGTCAGGCCGGTCGTGAACAGGGCGAAGCAGGCCGCCTTGTCGGCGCGCGCCAGCCGGCTTCGGGCGAGCGCACGAAGTGTGGCGCCAAGCAACAGGGCCAGGCCCGCTGCGCCGACCAGGCCGAGTTCCAGCCAAATCTGCAAGACCGCGTTGTGCGGATGCAGCGGAATGGGCTCTAACGCCCCGGTCCACCACACCGGCTTGCCCGCGCGGTCGTAAAAGATACGTTCCGTCTTGTCCTTTTGTCCGTAGAGGGCGCGCGAGGTATCCATGCCGTGGCCCGCGAAAGGCCTTTCGAAGATGCGTTCGCCGGCGGTCTTCCAGATAAGCAATCGGCTATAGACCGAGGACGAAGGGTTCGGGGCCGACCGGACGAGCTCGTCCATGGGCGGTATCGCCTTCGGCAACAGCGGCGCCGCGAGCACGCCGATGACAACCACGAGCCCCAGCACCGGCGTCGCCACGCGCGGGGCGAGCAGCGCGGTGGCAAGCACGACACCCCCCAATGCGGCTGCCAGCAGCGGCGCCTCCTTGCCGGCCACCACCATCAATCCGATGGCAAACAGGGGAAAGACGACCGCGAGAATTCCCATTCCCCTGTTCCAGAGCGCCGTCGCCCAGGGCCAAAGGAAAAGGGCGGCCAGGCTGAGGCCATTTTCGAAATTGAACACCACGCCCACGAGAACGGGGGACCGGATCGAGAATCCGGCACGCTCCAGAACCCAGCGGTAGACGGCGGCGTCGCTGGAAAGCTCGACGGCAAGCAACGCGACGCCGCCGATCCCGCCGGCAATCAGCGCGCGCTCGAAGACTTCGCGTTCGCCGGCGTCGAGTTGGCGGGTTGCGGCGACGAACGAAAGCCCGATGACGAGCGTGACGAACACCGACGTCGCGGCGTAGAGCGACTGTGCGGGCGTCACGGACCATAGCGCGCTCGCCCAGGCCCAGACGGCGAAGACGGCAACGGCGACGGAGACGACGAACAGCGCCCGCGGCACGCGCGGAATCGATCGCGTGCGAATCACCTGAACGATCACGGTCCCGATCGCCGAGATCGCGAACAGGGGCGCGATCCCCTTGGGGACGTAGAACGCGATCGGCATTGCCAGAACGGCCGCGCCGCCGAGGATGTGCCCGCGGTTGAGATCTCGCATGACGTTCGGATTCCGGCCTGGACGATGGTTCCGGCGGAGATTCGCGCGATGAGCCGTCGCCCCCCCTAGGGCGGATCACGCCTGATGGGAACCGTGATGCGGTTGCCATCAGGCGTGCCGATCCACCCAATTTCAAAGTGTTGGACCAGGTTCACGGGATCGGTAGATCGCCACAAGCGATTGCGGGCGCCGCGATCTGGTCCATGCGCCGCACGATTCTACGCCGAGGGCCGATCGGTCGGCGTCGCGAGCGGATCGCGGACGCGACGGTTGCGCGGCTCGCGCCCGATCGTGCATGAAGGCCCCATGGCGCAGCAGGAAACCGATACCCCTCGGCGAATCGCGCTCACGCTGATCGGCGCGGTCCTCGGCCGCCGGCGGCCCTTGGACGAGGCCCTCGCCGGACATGCCGAACTCGCCCGCTTGGACGCGCGCGACCGCGCGTTCGTGCGCGCACTCGTTGGGACGACGCTGCGCAGGCTTGGTCAGATCGACGATCTGGTCGGGCGCCTGCTGGAACGCCCGCTGCCGGCGACGGCGGCGCGGGCGCGCAACATCCTGCGCGTGGGCGCGTCTCAAATCCTGTTCCTCGACGTTCCCGCGTATGCCGCGGTCGACACTGCCGTGAACCTGGCCCAACATTCGCGATGCGGGACCTACAAGCCCCTGATCAACGCCGTCCTGCGAACCCTGGCGCGCGACGGACGCGATTGGATGACGTCTCAGGATGCGGCGCGGCTGAACACGCCGGACTGGCTGTGGCGGTCGTGGGCCGGTGCATACGGCCCCGAGACGTGCCGGCGCATCGCCGAAGCACACCTCGTCGAGGCGCCGCTCGACTTGACGGCGAAGAAACGGCCCGAGATCTGGTCGCAGCGCCTGGGCGCGGAGATATTGCCGAGCGGAAGTCTGCGCCTACAACTGCGCGGCCCGGTGGAGGGACTCCCGGGATTCGCCGAGGGCGCCTGGTGGGTCCAGGACGCGGCCGCCGCCCTGCCGGCGGCCCTTCTCGGAGAGGTGCGTGGATCAAACGTGATCGACTTGTGCGCGGCGCCGGGCGGCAAGACCGCCCAACTGGCGGCGCGCGGCGCCCGCGTCGTCGCCGTCGACCGTTCGGCCAAACGGATGCAAAGATTGGAAGCGAACCTTGCCAGGCTCGGGCTCGGCGCACGCATCGAAATCGCCGACGTGCTCGGCTATCGCCCCGACGAGCTTGCGGACGCGGTGTTCCTGGACGCGCCGTGCTCGGCCACCGGAACCATCCGGCGGCACCCGGATATCCCGCGAATCAAAAGAGCGGACGAGATACCCGCGCTGACGGCGATTCAGCACAGGATGCTCCGCGCGGCGCTCGCGATGGTTCGGCCGGGCGGCCTCGTCGTCTATGCCGCGTGCTCTTTGCAACCCGAGGAAGGTGGCGAAATCGTTCACCCCTTCATCGGGCCCGACGGCACCGCGGACCGGGTGCCGATCGAGGCGGACGAGATCGGCGGCTGGGCGGCGTTGATCGACGCCGAAGGCGATCTCAGGACGCTGCCCTGTCATATGGCCGAAAAAGGCGGTATGGACGGTTTCTACGCCTGCCGGTTGCGCCGCCGCTAACGCGTATTCGGCTCGAACGGACGATGCCCTAGATGGGCGGGGCCTTCGGTCTTGATTCGACGGCCCGCATCCCGGATGTTAAGCGCCCCAATGAACACGTCGACCCACGAGGACCTGACGCGGCGCCCGGGAGCGGCGAAGGGCGGTTCCGACCGCGCCTTCGGCTTGGTCATGGCGGTGGCGGCGGCGGCATACGCGCTCTGGCCGCTATTCGAGGGCGAGACACCGTGGGCCTGGGCGTTGGCCATTGCAGGCGCGCTCGCGGCGCTGGCCTTCGTCCGGCCAGGCGTGCTGGCCCCGTTCAACCGCGCCTGGACGCGGTTTGGGCTTTTGCTTCACCGGATCGTCAGCCCGTTGGTGCTGGGGGTTTTGTTCTTCGTAACCGTGACGCCGACGGCACTGATCATGAGGGCGTTCGGGAAGGATCCCCTGCGGCTCCGATTCGAGCCCGGAGCACGAACCTATTGGATCGAGCGCCGGCCCCCCGGTCCCGAGCCCGAAACCATGCGCAACCAATTCTAGCGAGTGGAAATGGACTTTCTGTTCGAGCTTTGGGCGTTCTTGCGGGTGCGCAAGAAGTATTGGCTTCTGCCCATGATCATCACCATGGTCGCCTTCGGGGGATTGCTGGTCCTGAGTCAGGGCTCGGCCGTGGCGCCTTTCATTTACACGATCTTCTGAACCCGGAAACGAAACGAATTGCGGATTCTCGGCATCTCCGCGTTCTACCACGACAGCGCCGCGGCCTTGATCGTCGACGGAGACGTGCGCGCCGCCGCCCAAGAGGAACGCTTTACCCGCAAAAAGCACGACGCGGGCTTCCCCACGAACGCCATCGCGTTCTGCCTCGAATACGAAGGCGTATCCTTGGACGACGTCGACTTCGTCGCCTTTTACGACAAGCCCTTCCTCAAATTCGAACGCCTGCTCGAGACCTACGTCGCGTTCGCGCCCAAGGGGTTCACGTCGTTTCGCATGGCGATGCCGTTATGGCTGCGCGAAAAGCTGTTCCAAAAGGACCTGTTGCGAAGGCAGATCACGTCCTACGCGCCCCACTTCGACTGGAAAGAGCGGCTTCTCTTCGCCGAGCACCACCAGAGCCACGCGGCCTCGGCCTACTACCCGTCACCCTTCGACGACGCCGTCGTCCTGACCATGGACGGGGTCGGTGAATGGGCGACCACGTCGGTCGCCGTCGGCGCCGGCCAGAACCTGGAAGTCGTCCGCGAAATCCACTTTCCCCACTCGCTCGGTCTTCTCTATTCGGCGTTCACCTACTACACCGGTTTTCGCGTCAATTCGGGCGAATACAAGGTGATGGGTCTCGCGCCCTACGGCGAGCCCCGATTCGCCGATTTGATCCGGGACAACCTGATCGATCTTAAAGAGGACGGCTCGTTCCGCCTGAACCAGGCCTACTTCAACTATTGCACCGGCCTCACCATGACCAACGGCCGCTTCGACACCTTGTTCGGGGGGCCGCCCCGACGGCCCGACGAGCTCTTGACGCAGCGCCACATGGACCTGGCCGCTTCGGTCCAAGCGGTGCTCGAGGACGTGGTACTGCGCATGACCCGGGCGCTCGCAGCCGAACACGCGAGCCGCAACCTTTGCCTCGCCGGCGGGGTAGCGCTGAACTGCGTCGCCAATGGGAAGATCCTTCGCGACGGCGGGTTCGAGAACATTTGGATCCAGCCCGCGGCGGGCGACGCCGGCGGCGCGATCGGGGCGGCGCTGTGCGCGCACCATCTTTACCGCCATCAGCCGCGCAGATTGAACGGCGGGCGCGACGCGATGCACGGCTCTTACCTGGGACCGGAGTTCCCCCAAGCCGAGATCGAAAGCCGCCTCAGCGCCGCCGGCGCCCGCTTCAAGACGCTGAGCGAGACCGAGCTTCTTGACGCCGCGGCCGGCGCCTTGGCTGCGGACAAGGCGGTCGGCTGGTTCCAGGGACGCATGGAATTCGGTCCCCGGGCGCTGGGCGCGCGTTCGATCCTCGGCAACCCCATGTCCGCGACCATGCAGAAGACCCTCAACCTCAAGGTCAAGTACCGGGAATCCTTCCGCCCCTTCGCCCCGTCCGTCCGGCGCGAGGACGTGGCCGACTGGTTCGAGCTCGACGCCGACAGCCCTTACATGCTGCTGGTGGCGGACGTGCTGCCCGCGCACCGGCGCGCGATGACGGCGGCCGAGGAGGCCCTCTTCGGCATCGAGAAGCTCAACGTGCCCCGCTCGGACATCCCAGCCGTGACCCATGTGGACTACTCGGCCCGCATCCA
>JASLLV010000114.1 GCA_030746935.1 Rhodospirillales bacterium
CCCTATCTGTTGTTCATCGGCGACGCCCGCGACCAACTCGCCGCCAAGACCGCGTACGGCGTCGCCCATTGGCGGCCAGAGTTGTGCGTCGGGCAACTGCGTCTTAAGGGCTGCGAAATCTCTGTCGGCCTTCCGGACATGACCGTCGCCGAGGCGGCGGCGGCGGGCACCCGAACGCTGGTCATCGGCGTCGCCAACCGCGGCGGCGTCATCTCGGGCGCTTGGGCCGACACCATGACCCGGGCGCTGGACGCCGGGATGGATATTGCCAGCGGATTGCACAACCGCCTATCCGAGGTCCCCGGACTGGCGGAAACGGCCGCCGGCCTCGGCCGCGATTTGATCGAGGTGCGGGTGCCTTCGCGCGCCTATCCCATCGGCACCGGCGCCCGGCGCGCCGGGAAGCGGCTGATCACCGTTGGGACCGACGTCTCGGTCGGCAAGATGTACGCGGCGCTGGCCATCGAGCGCGAGATGCGAGACCGTGGCTTCAACGCGGATTTCCGGGCTACGGGCCAGACCGGGATCTTCATCGCCGGCGACGGCGTGGCCGTGGACGCTGTCGTTTCGGACTTCATCTCGGGCGCCACCGAATGGCTGTGTCCCGCCAACGACGACGACCATTGGGACGTGATCGAGGGGCAGGGCTCGGTCCTCCATCCTTCGTATGCGGGCGTCACGCTGGGCCTGTTGCACGGGGCCCAGGCGGACATCCTGGTCGCGTGCCACGACGCGAGCAGGACGCGCATGCGCGGCGCGCCAGAATACCCGGTGCCGTCGATCGCCGATTGCATCGCCGCCCATCTCGCCGGTGCCCGGCTAACCAATGCGGACGCGCGTTGCATCGGGGTCGCGATCAACACGTCGGGCCTCGATCCGAAGACCGCCGAGCGGACGCTGAAGGAGACCGAGGACCGCCTCGGGCTTCCGTGCGTCGATCCCGTCGCCACCGGCGTGAGCGCGATCGTCGATCGGCTGGCCTGAGCATGGGTCCGTCCGACGCGACCACCGATATTCGCGCGGCGGTGCGCACGCTCTGCGCCCGGTTCCCCGGACCCTATTGGCGCCGGTTGGACGCCGAGCGGGCCTACCCCGAAGCGTTCGTGAGCGCCCTCACCGAGGCCGGTTTCCTCGCCGCCTTGATCCCCGAATCATACGGCGGCAGCGGTCTCGGCGTTACCGAGGCGGCGGCGATCCTCGAGGAGATCCACCGCGCGGGCTGCAACGGCGCCGCCTGTCACGCCCAGATGTACACGATGGGAACACTGCTTCGCCACGGAAGCGACGCCCAAAAGGCCGCCTACCTGCCCGACATCGCCGCGGGCCGGCTTCGTCTCCAGGCCTTTGCCGTGACCGAACCGGAAAGCGGCACCGACACCGCGGCCATCCGCACCTCGGCGGTTCGCGATGCAGACGAGTACGTGATTTCGGGGCAAAAGATCTGGACCTCGCGCGCCCAGCATTCGGACCTGATGGTCTTGCTTGCGCGGACGGCGCCCAGCGATTCGGCCGAAAGGCCGCACGACGGACTTTCGGTTTTCCTCGTCGACATTCGCGGCGCCGAGAAACGGGGCCTGACGATCCGTCCTGTTCGCACCATGATCAACCACGCCGCCACCGAGGTATTCTTCGACGAATTCCGGATCCCCGCCGAGGCCCTGATTGGCGATGCGGGCCTGGGCTTCCGCTGCATCCTCGACGGGATGAACGCCGAGCGCATCCTGATCGCGGCCGAATGCATCGGCGATGCGCGCTGGTTCATTGAAAAGGCGTCAGCCTATGCCCGCGATCGGGTCGTTTTCGACCGCCCCATCGGCCGCAACCAAGGGGTCCAGTTCCCCATCGCGCGCGCGTATGCCGCGACCGAAGCCGCGGCGTTGATGGTGGAACGTGCGGCGGCGCGCTTTGACGACGGCGCGCCTTGCGGGTCCGAAGCAAACATGGCGAAGCTCTTGGCGGCCGACGCGTCGTGGCAAGCGGGCGATACTTGTCTTCAGACGTTCGGCGGGTTCGGGTTCGCGGAAGAATTCGATGTCGAACGGAAGTTCCGCGAAACGCGCCTTTATCAGGTGGCGCCGGTCTCGACCAATCTGATCCTCGCCTATCTCGGCGAACACGTCCTCGATTTGCCGCGCTCGTATTGATCGTGCGGCGTTGACGCCGGCGCCCGCGATAGCCAAAAAGTAGGGGGACCAAACCCGCGAGGAGAGCCGTGATGTCGCTGGCCGAAAAAAGGTGCGTTCCCTGTCGCGGCGGGGTGCCGCGCCTCGCCCTGAAAGAAGTCCGCGATTACATGAACGACGCACCCGGTTGGGAGCCGAACGAGGACGCCACCCGGATCACCCGAACCTTCGTCTTCGGCAATTTCTCCGAGGCCCAGGCGTTGGCCGAAAAGATCGGTGCATTGTGCGAGGACGAGGGGCACCACGCCGATCTGGCCTTCGGCTGGGGTTACTGCCGGGTCATGTTCCAGACCCATAAGATTCGCGGGCTTCACGAAAACGACTTCATCATGGCGGCGAAGGTCGACCGGCTCGCGGATGGGTGAGCGATCGGCGACCTCGCCGACCCGTTCCGCCGGGCGAGCGACGAGGGAAGGCGCCGCCCCGAATTTGGACGCGGGCGCGCTTCGCTCTTGGATCGGACGCACAGAAACCGTGTCGGACGTTGCCGCGTCCGCACCGCTGGACCGGCTCGCGGCCCTGCTCGGTCGCGAGGATGCGCCGCGCCGGGCCGGGGACGTTGTGTTTCCGGGCGGCCACTGGCTCTACTGCCTGTCGGCAGTCTCGCCGGGCGGGTTGGGAGACGACGGCCATGCCGTCCGCGGCGGCTTTCTGCCGCCGGTGTCCTTGCCCAAGCGCATGGCCGCCGGAGGCGCACTTCGCTTCCTCGAGCCCCTTCGCGTCGGGGCCACGCTGGAAAGGCGATCGCGGGTTGGCGACGTCGCCGTCAAGGAAGGGCGCAGCGGGAGCCTCGTATTCGTCCACGTTCGCCACGAGCTTCGACAGGGCTCCGCTGTCGCACTGGTCGAGGACCAGCGAATCGTCTATTCCGATTCCGCTGCCGCCGCGCCGTCGTCGCCGCCGCGCCAGGGCCAAACGCCTTCATGGACGCGGACCATTCGCCCCGACGCGGCGCTCCTTTTCCGCTATTCGGCATTGACCTACAACGGCCACCGGATTCACCACGACCGGCGTTATGCCACGGAAGAAGAGGGCTACCCGGGCCTGGTCGTCCACGGCCCCCTGATCGCGACGTACCTGCTCGATCTCTGTCTCCGCAACCGGCCCGAAAGCTCGGTCGCCGAGTTTGCATACCGACCCCTGCGGCCACTTTTCGACGACGAGGCGATCATGCTCGCGGGCCGGCCGGACGAAAGTGGCGAGACGGCGGAGCTTTGGGCGATTGGACCCGACGGCGAGGTGGCGATCCGCGCGAGCGCGCGCTTCGGCGCGGCCGGGATCGGGCCCGTTTAGCGGGTCGGGGACGTCGGTAAAGGCCGCGAACGGACTTGTGGCGGCAGGCATTTTGAGCGATATCTAGACGAGATTGTGGTCACTCGGAATCGCTTAACCGCGATCCGCTCTGGGCTCGCGAGACCGATATGGCCGAAGACCAAGACCCGAACGAAGAATCAGACGCTCCCGACGCCTCGGAGACCCCGGAGGCCACGGAGGCCAGGGGGCGGCGGAAGATACGGAAGCTGCTGGCAGCGCGCCCGCGGCCGAAAGTTCCGGCTCGGGTGAGGCGGTCTACGAGATTCCGGTCAAAGTATCGACGGTGCTGGGGAACGCCACCATACGGGTGAGCAACCTACTGAGGCTCGGGCGCGGCGCCATCGTCGAGCTCGACCGAAAGGTGGGCGAGCCCATCGACATCTACGTCAACAACCGCCTGGTCGCGCGCGGAGAGGTCATTGTCGTCGACGAACGCCTCGGCGTGACCATCACCGAAGTCATCACGAGCACATACAACTAGAGCGGATTCACGCGGTCGGCGGATCGTCGTGTAGCGAAACCGAGCGACCGCGATCTGGTCTGACGCGCGTGGCGCCGTTGACGGACGCCGAGTTCAATCACAAACCACGCTCGTGGATTCGCGCCGGCTCGCGGGGCGGGTGCCGATCAAACGGACAAAGCGCTAGCGCGCGCGCACCAGCAGGCTGAGGCCGACAAAGGCCGGCAGCTCGCGGGTCACTACGAACGTTGGAATGGCGGCGACAAAGTCCGAGAAACGCCCTTTGTCCTCGAAACGCTCGCGAAATCCGGATTCGGCAAACGCGCGGCCCAGCTTGGGCACGATCCCGCCCGCGATGTAGACCCCGCCGCGGGCGCCGAGGCTGAGCGCAAGGTTCGAGGCGACGGTGCCGAGCATGGCGCAGAACATCTCGAGCGCTTCGCTTGCGCGCGGGGACGCGGCGGCGAAGGCGCGCGCCGAGACCTCGTCGGGCGTGAGGTTCGGCTCGGGCGGCTTGCCGTCCAGCGCGCACAAGCTTTGGTAAATGTTCACCAGTCCGGGACCGGAGATCACGCGCTCGGCCGAAACGTGACCAATGGTCCGGCGCAGCCTGGCGATCACGCCTTCTTCGCGCGCGTTCGCCGCCGCCATGGTCACGTGACCGCCTTCGGTGCTGAGCGGGATCCAATCATCCCCGGCCGGCACCAGCGCCGATACGCCCAGGCCGGTTCCCGGACCGAGAACCGCGATCGGTTCGTTCGGCGCCGCCTCGCCGCCGCCGACGGGCGTGCGATCGAGGTCGGTGAAGTACGGCACCGCCATCGCCACGGCGGCGAAGTCGTTGACCACGCGTAGTGCCTCAAGACCCAAGCGTTCGCGTGTCTCGGCAATGGAGAACGACCACGGATGGTTGGTCATCGTCACGGTATCGCCGGCGACCGGCGAGGCGACGGCGAAAGCCGCCCGATCAGGCCGTCCATGCCCGCCGAGCGCGCCCAAATAGCTCTCGGCCGCGCCGAACGGTCCGTCGAAGTCGCGGCACTTCAATACGCGCGTGTTCTCGGGCTCGCCGTGGCCCGTGATCAGCGCGAACCGGACGTTGGTTCCGCCGATATCGGCGATGAGGCCCGGCGCCTCGCGGGTACTCGTCATGGCGGTCAGACTTCGTACGGCGCGCCGCGGAGCGTTTCGATAAAATTGTCGCGCCAGACCGTCACGTTGTTGGCACGCATGACGTCCATCATCGCATTCCAGCGCTCGAGCCGCTCTTCGATGCTCATGTTGAGCGCGACGTCGATGGCGTCGGCGACGCCGTCGATGTTGTAAGGGTTGACGATCACCGCGCCCTCGAGCTCGCGGGCGGCGCCGGCGAACCGCGAAAGCACGAGCACGCCGGGGTCCTCGGGGTTCTGTGCGGCCACGTACTCTTTGGCCACAAGGTTCATGCCGTCCCTGAGAGGGGTAACGAGCCCAATCCGGCTCGCTTGGTAAAAACCCGCCAGCTCTGTCCGGGTGTAGCTCTTGGAGAGATAATTGATGGGGACCCAATCGAACTCGCCGAAACGGCCGTTGATGCGCCCGGCCTCGCCTTCAAGCGTGTGGCGGATGTCGCGGTACTCAACGACCTCCGAGCGCGAAGGCGGGGCGATTTGCACCAAGGTGATGGCACCGCGATAGGCCGGACGGGATTCGAGAAACCGTTCGAACGATCGAAATCGCTGAACCAGCCCCTTGCTGTAGTCGAGGCGGTCGACGCCGACGATCCAGGTGCGGTTGCTGGGCTTAATCCGGAGACGCCGCGACCCCTTGCCGCGCCCCGCCTCGTGGGCCGACTTTTCCAGTTCTTCGACATCGATGCCGATGGGAAAGATCTCGACCCGTAGCGTCTTTCCGAAAGCGTGCACCAAGTGATTCCCCATGATGCCGCCGCCGGCTTCGTTGACGATGTAGTCGAGGAACGCGCGCAGATCGTTTTCGGTCTGGAATCCGACCACGTCGTACGCGCAGAGCGCCCGAACCAGATCGAGATTCGAGGGCAGCACGGTTATGACCTCCATCGCCGGAAACGGCGTGTGCAGGAAGAATCCCATGGGCTGCTCGACGCCGGCCCGGCGCAGCTCCTCGCCAAGCGGGATCAGGTGATAGTCATGCACCCAGATCAGGTCGTCGCTCTTAAGCAAGGGCTTGAGTTTGCTCGCGAATAACGTGTTGACTTCGCGGTAGCTGGAGTAGTTCTGCTGGCTGAAGGCGGCGAGATCGAGCCGATAGTGGAACAGCGGCCACAGGGTCCGATTCGCGAATCCGTTGTAATACTCGTTGTACTGCTTCCGCGTGAGATCCAGCGTCGCGTACGTGACCGGCCCCGCCTGCACGATCTCCGGCTTGTCGGGCTGCTTAGCGACGACGCTTCCGCTCCAGCCGAACCAGATTCCTCCCGATTTCTTGAGCGCGTCCTGCAGCGCCACCGCGAGCCCGCCGGCCCGACCCTTGCCGTCGGTGGCCTTGGCGACACGGTTGGAAACGACGACGAGGCGGCTCAAAACGCCCCTTCCCATCTCTTGCTTAGCAACATCGCAGAGTTGATCAACCCGACCATCGAATACGTCTGGGGAAAATTGCCCCACTGCTCGCCCGTACCCGGATCGAAATCCTCGGACAGCAACCCGAGGTGGTTGCGGCAGTTTAGCATGTTTTCAAATAGCTCGCGCGCTTCGTCCCTGCGGCGGAGCGCGTTCAGGGTGTTGATGTACCAGAACGTGCAGATGTTGAAGGCGGTTTCCGGGCGGCCGAAGTCGTCCTCTTGGGCGTAGCGGTGCATGTGGTTGCCGCGCCGCAACTGACGTTCGATCTCCGTGACGGTGCCTGCGAATCGCGGATCCGAGGCCTCGATGAACCGAAGCTCGTACAAGAGAAGTAGACTTCCGTCGATTTCCTTGCCGCCGAAGCTTTCGACCAGGGTGTTACGCTTTTCGTCGTACGCCTGTTCCAGGATGTGGGCGCGCATCGCGTCGGCGCGCTCGCGCCAGAATATCGCTCGCTCGTCCATGCCGAGATGGGCGGCGATGCGTCCGAGCCGGTCGGCGCCCGCCCAGCACATGACGCTGGAATAGGTGTGCACGCGCGCCTTCGTGCGCAGCTCCCAAATTCCGGCGTCGGGCTTGTCGAACACCTCGATCGCCCGGTAGCCGACCTTTTCGAGGCGCTGGAACAAACGAAGGTCGCCGGGCCGGGTCAGGCGTTCGTCGAAGAACGATTGGGTGGCGGCCAGGATTACGCTGCCATAGACGTCGTGCTGGATGTGCTCGTAGGCTTGGTTGCCCTTGCGGACCGGCCCCATGGAGCGGTACCCAGCAAGATTCGGGATCTCCTCTTCGATCAGCCGCGCCTCCAACCCCACCCCGTAGACGGGCTGGAGATGTCCATCCTCGGCGCCGGCGACAACGTTAGTGATGTAGTTGAGGTGATCCTCCATGGTCCGCGTCGCGCCCAGTCGGTTCAGGGCCTGGACCACGAAATAGGCGTCGCGCAGCCAACAGTAGCGATAGTCCCAGTTGCGTTGCGTGTTTGCGGCCTCGGGGATCGAGGTGGTCATCGCAGCGATGATCGCACCCGATTCTTCGAAGCTGCACAGCTTCAAAGTGATCGCCGACCGGATGACCGCTTCCTGCCACTCGAACGGCACGGCGAGATAGCGCGACCACTCGCGCCAATACTCCAGGGTCCGGCCGAAGAACTGGCGCGAGGTCTCGTCGATCGAGGTCGCCAAGCTTTCGTCGGCGCCGAAGACGACGGTGAACGGTTCCTCGAGGACAAATGGAATCTCGTTCATCACATAGGTGACGGGGGCATCGGTCGTGCACCGATAGGCCAGGTCAGGAAAGACGTAGCGGATGTGATTGCTGCCTCGTGTGCGCTGCGGCCGCTCCGAGCCATATCCCCGGGCCGGGCGAAGGCGCACGCGGACTCGCGGGTGGCCGGCGACAGGGCGTACGTGGCGCACCAACATCATCGGCCGAAATATGCGGTCGAGCCGCCGGAAACGGGGGGCGAAGTCGGCGATCTCAAGGGCGGCGTCGTCCTTGTCGTAGAGCGTCGTGATCAGAATTGCCGAATTTTGCAGATAGTGCTGTTCGCTGCGGACGAAGCCGTCGACCGCCACGTCGAAGAAGCCCATGGCAGACTCGTCGGGCTTGTCTTCGTCGTCGGAATGGTCGTTGAGAAGGCTGCAAAATACGGGATCGCCGTCGAAACGGGGAAGACAGCACCACACCACGCGGGCCATGCGGTTGATGAGGGCACCGAAAGTG
>JASLLV010000115.1 GCA_030746935.1 Rhodospirillales bacterium
CACACTTTCTTCTCAGCCATATGCATCGCCGCTTTCGTCATCTTCTATCTCAATCAATGAGTCCTGAGCCTAGAGCCGACGCCGCCCCGGCGAGTGCGAGCGCACCGGTCACGAGCGCGGGATCGCGCATTGACATGCGTCAAGGCCGCGGTCAGCTTCGATCTGACATTCTTGCAGGACGCCTCGTCATGGGGCTTTGGGTCTTGGGCGTTGGCGCGGTGGAGCATCGATGCAGACACCGCTTCAAATCGTCTTCAATGGTCTCGAACACTCGAACGCGCTGGAAGAGCAGATCCGCGACAGCGTCGAAAAACTGGAACACTACAGCGACGACATCGTCGGCTGCCGCGTGGTCGTCGAGCGACGGCATCACAGCCATCGC
Organism: Rhodospirillales bacterium; assembly: GCA_030746935.1. Lineage (GTDB taxonomy): Bacteria > Pseudomonadota > Alphaproteobacteria > Rhodospirillales > JASLLV01 > JASLLV01. Next base: position 383 of record JASLLV010000115.1, read on the forward strand.
AAGGGCAACCTTTTCCACGTCCAGGTCGAACTCAGCCTTCCCAAACGCCAGGTCGTCGTGAATCGGGAACCCCAGGACCGCCACGCGCACGAGGACGTGCTTGTCGCGCTTCGAGACGCGTTCAACGCGGCCAGGCGACAGCTCAAGCGCCGCGTCCAAAAGCGGCGGGGACAGATCAAGAGCCACGGTTCACCGCCGCACGGCCGTATCGCCAGTATCTTCCCAAACGAAGACTACGGCTTCATCGCCGCCTCCGACGGCCAAGAGATCTACTTCCACCGAAACAGCGTGGTCGAGGGATCCTTCGATGCACTCGACGTGGGCAGCGAGGTCCGCTACACGGAATCGACGGGAGACGAGGGACCGCAAGCGAGCACCGTCAGGCCGATCGGTAAGCACCACATCGTCTCGTAGACGACGTCCGCGTCGTCGCGAGCGATGCTTCGCACGCGTGCGGCGCTATTTACCCCCTGTCCGGCCGCGAGGCCGGGAATGCTCTAAACGCGGCGAGATACGGGTGACGACGGCCATGCCACCCAAGACTGAGGCGGAGCTGGCGCGGGAACGCGCGCGTATGGTCGACGAGATCGAGGTCGAGGTGCGCGAGACCCGGAAGTGGACCGGCCGCGACCGGCTGTCGCCGCGCGTGATTGCGGCAATGGCCAAGATCCCGCGTCACCGCTTCCTCGCGCCCGCTGACGTCGCCTACGCATACCTCAACCGGCCCTGGACTATCGGGTTCGGCCAGACCATCTCGCAGCCCTATATCGTCGCCCTGATGACGGAATTACTGGATCTCGAACCGGACGGTCGGGTCCTCGAAATCGGGACCGGCTCGGGCTACCAGACCGCCGTCCTGGCCGAGATCGCGTTTCGGGTCTATTCGATTGAAGCGGTCGAAACGCTGGCCGAGCGCGCCCGCGCACGCTTGTCCGAGCTCGGCTACCGAACGATCCAAGTGCGCGCCGGCGACGGCCACGAGGGATGGCTGGAGCTTGCGCCCTTCGACGCCGTCATCGTGACCGCGGCGGCGGAAAGGGCGCCACCGGCGTTGGTCGCTCAGCTCGGGCCCGGCGGCCGTCTGGTCATACCCGTCGGACGCCCGTACGAAAGTCAGACCCTCGTTCGCGCGGTCAAGAACGACGACGGCACGCTCGCGAGCGAGAACGTGCTTCCCGTCGCGTTCGTTCCCATGGTGTCGAAAGGGAACGAACCGCGCTGAACCAAGCTTGGTGTGTGCGCCTAGGTGCTTGATCCCGGGCGGGCGAGACGCGATCCTAGGGCCATGCAGATTCGCACCCGCGCCGTTCGCAAGATAGCCGTCCTCGGCCCGACCAACACCGGCAAGACCCATCTGGCGCTGGAGCGCATGCTCGGTCATGCGAGCGGCATGATCGGCTTTCCCCTGCGCCTGCTGGCGCGCGAGAACTACGATCGGGCGGCACGCGTCAAGCCTAAGGGACAGATCGCCTTGATCACCGGCGAAGAAAAGATCGTCCCGCCCGGCGCCAAGTACTTCCTGTGCACGGTCGAGGCGATGCCGCTCGGCCGATCGGTCTCGTTCCTCGGCATCGACGAAGTGCAGATGTGCGCGGATCCGGACCGCGGCCACGTGTTCACGGACCGGCTATTGAATGCGCGCGGAGAGCACGAGACCATGTTCATGGGAGCGGACACCATCCGTCCCATGATGCGTAAGCTGCTCCCGGACGTCGAGTTTCTCTCGCGGCCGCGGTTCTCGACCCTTCGCTACGCGGGCGAGCGCAAGGTCACGCGGTTGCCGCCGCGGAGCGCCGTGGTCGCGTTTTCGGCGGCCGACGTCTACGTCATCGCCGAGCTTCTTCGCCGCCAGCGCGGCGGCGCGGCGGTGGTGCTCGGCGCCCTAAGTCCGCGCACCCGCAACGCCCAGGTCGCCATGTACCAAGCCGGCGAGGTGGACTACATGGTCGCCACCGACGCCATCGGCATGGGCCTGAACATGGACGTCGAGCACGTGGCCTTCGCGGGCACGCGCAAGTTCGACGGCCGGGGACCGCGTCTGCTCACTCCCGCCGAACTGGGCCAGATCGCCGGTCGCTCGGGCCGACACATGAACGACGGCACCTTCGGGACCACGGGGGATATCGGCCCGCTCGACCCCGAGGCTGTCGAACGCATCGAAAACCATCACTTCGAGCCGCTGCGATCCCTGTTCTGGCGTAACGACACGCTGCGCTTCACCTCGGTCGACGCCTTGATCGCCAGCCTGGCAGAACGGCCGCCGGGGCGCGAGCTGATCCGCGCGCGCGAGGCCGAAGACGAACGCACGCTTGGCGATCTCGTCCGTGATCCGAACATCGCCAAGCGCGCCAAAGGCACCGAGGCGGTGCGGCTTTTGTGGGAGGTGTGCCGAATCCCCGACTTCGGCAAGACCGCGACCGACGGTCATACGCGGCTGCTGTCGCGAATCTTCCGCCACCTCGCAGGTAGCGACGGCGATGGCCGGCTGCCGACGGACTGGGTCGCCGCCCACGTCAGCCGCATTGACCGCACCGACGGCGACATCGAGACGCTGGCCCAGCGCATCGCCAACATTCGGACCTGGACCTACGTTTCCTACCGCGGCGAGTGGCTCGATGACGCCGAGCACTGGCGAGAGCGCACCCGGGCGGTCGAGGACCGACTGTCCGACGCCCTTCACGCTCGCCTGACCCAGCGTTTCGTCGATCGCCGCACCTCGGTTCTGGTGCGCCGCATGAAGGACCGAGACCCGCTCGCCGCGGCGGTGGACACGACCGGAGATGTCCACGTTGAAGGCGAGTTCGTGGGCCGAATCGAGGGATTCCAGTTCCTCCCCGATCCCGACGCCGGTGACGGCCTTGCCGGGCGCGCCGTGCGCAACGCCGCCCGCCAGGCACTGGGCACGGAGATCACCAAACGGCTCCGGCGCCTGGAATCGGCGACGCCGGAGACCTTTTCACTCGACGAGACCGGCCGTATCACGTGGGAGGGAAATACCGTGGCGCGCCTCGTCGCCGGGGCAGACATTCTTCAGCCGGCACTCGAAGCGCTGGTCAACGGCGTGGCCGATTCGCAGATGCGTGAGCGAATCCGAAAACGTGCCGCGACGTGGTTCGAAGGCTATCTGGCCGACCGACTTGCGCCGTTGTTCCGGATCCGCGACGCAACCATTTCCGGCTCGGCCCGCGGCATCGCCTATCAGATCGTGGAATCGCTGGGATCCATGCCGCGGCGCCACGTGGCCCGACTGATCGACGCCTTGGGGCGCGACGACCGCAAGGTGCTCCGGGCCCTTGACGTCCGGTTGGGCCGGGAAAGCGTGTTCGTGCCCGCGCTGGTCCGACCCGGCGCCGTCGAGACGCGGGCGCTGCTGTGGCGCGTCCACGCCAACGCTAAGGGCCCCGCCCCACCGCCTGCCGGGCGGGTGACGGTGCCGGTGGGCGACGGCGTGCCGATGAATTTCTACGAATCGATCGGATACCGACCGCTGGGACCGGTCGCGGTTCGGGTCGACATGCTGGAAAGATTGGCGGCTCGGGCCTGGACGCTTTCCCAAAAAGGCCCGTTCGCGGCCGCGCCCGAGCTTCTGTCCAACGCCGGCTGCGGGATCGACGAGATGGCGGGAATCCTGATCGCACTTGGATACCGCGAGGAGCGACTCGACGGCGACCGCCGCTTCGTCCGCGCGAGCCGACGCAAGCCCGGCGTGCGGCGCAAGCACGGGCAACGGCGGGTTCCCAAATTGGAATCGCCATTCCAGAGCCTTCGCGCGCTCAATCCGGGAAAATGACCGCTTCCTCCCAGCGCCTGGACCGCTGGCTTTGGTGCGCGCGCTTCTTCAAGAGCCGTGCACAGGCCACCCGGTTCTGCGCGTCGGGACGTTTGCGCGTCAACGGCACGCGCACCGCCAAGGCCCATTTTTCGATCCGAACCGGCGACGTACTGACCTTTCCCCTCGGCCACCGGGTGTACGTGATCCGCGTCGATGCGATAGCCGCACGGCGCGGCCCCGCGTCCGAGGCCCGTATCCTGTACGAGTCACTCGAGGCGGCGGACACGCGCTCCGCCGCGGCGGGCGCTTCCGCCCGCGATCTTTGAGGCGGTCCGCGACGCGCCCGAAGAAAAGCGCGAAAAGCCACAAGTGTCCAAGGGTTGAACGCGGCTCGGGCGTTGTGATAGGCAAGGCCATGTTCGTGCGCTTGGCATCGATTTTCCGGGGCGAGGACGCCCGTGGTCTGGCGGGAGCCGCCGGTGGCCCCGACGAGCTACAAAGGGCTGTCGCCGCGCTTCTCGTGGAAGCCGCGGCCATGGACGGCGACATCGATGATGCAGAACGGAACACCATCGAACATTTGCTGGCCTGTCATTTCGATCTCGATGGGGACGCCGTGCGGGCGCTCGTCGAGGCGGGCATTCGGGCCACCGACCACTCCGTTCAGCTCTACTCCTTCACCCGCCCGGTCAAGGAGCGGCTCACGCACGAGGATCGGGTCCGGGTGATCGAGATGCTGTGGACCGTGGCCTACGCCGACGGCAAGCTCCACGACTACGAGGCCGCGCTCGTGCGCCGCGTGGCCGGTTTGATCTACGTGCCCGATCGCGAAAGCGGGGCGGCACGCCAACGGGCGCTCGGTCGGCTGCGACTCGCGGCCGTCCCCGGCGACTGAGCGTCGGTCGCGAGCACGGCAGACGCCCCAGGGAACGGGAAACGGAGACAGAGATGACTTACATCGTCACGGAAAGTTGCATCCGGTGCAAGCTGATGGACTGCATCGAAGTTTGTCCGGTCGACTGCTTCTACGAAGGCGAAAACATGCTCGTCATCCACCCGGACGAGTGCATTGACTGCGGGGTTTGCGAACCCGAATGCCCAGTCGAAGCCATCGTCCCCGATACCGAGCCGAACCTGGAGAAGTGGCTGCAGATCAACACCGAGTGTTCGGAGAAATGGCCGAACATCACGCGCAAGGGCGAACCGCCGGCCGACGCCGACGAATGGCGCGAGGTGACCGACAAGTTCAGCCACTTCAGTTCCAAACCGGGAGCGGGAAGCTGACGCGTATTCAAGGGTTTCGGCGATTTCGCCAAGGCTGAGACGAAAGAAGGCGCATAGGATTTTGATCCTCCTGTCTTTTATCGGGATTCCGTGATATAGTATCTGTTGTCGGCCCTTTACGGTCGGCCAAGATCGACTGCATTCGTGGTTGCGCGACAGGGACTGGGGCAACCAGGACAATTCGAGAGGAATCGCTCCGCACCGCCGGTGACGGAAGCGTGTAGCGTCGGCAAGACATCAAGCAATAGTGCGACATGCTGAAGGGGTTCAGGGTGGAGAAGAAGACGAAGGTGTCCAAGAAAAACGGTTTCGTACACGGGGTCGGCGACTACGTCGTCTACCCGACGCATGGGGTGGGCAAGGTTCTCGGAATCGAGAAGCGCCAGATTGTCGGTCAGGAGTTGCAGCTGTTCGTGATTTCCTTCGACCGCGATCGGATGACGCTTCAGGTTCCGGTGGACAAGGCCGACACCTCGGGCCTGCGTAAGCTCAGCACCCGCAAGATCATGGACAATGCGCTGACCACCTTGAAAGGCCGCGCCCGCGTCAAGCGCACCATGTGGAGCCGGCGCGCGCAGGAGTACGAGGCCAAGATTAATTCCGGCGATCCCATCTCCATCGCCGAGGTCGTTCGCGACCTGCACCGGAGCGCAGGTCAGCCCGATCAGTCCTTCAGCGAGCGCCAGATTTACGAATCGGCTCGTGATCGTCTGGCGAGCGAATTGGCGGCCGTCGAGAAGCTCGACATGGACACCGCGACCGAGAAGCTCGAGGGGCTTTTGGAAGCAGCCTGAGGCGGCCTTGGCACGTTCGCGCGCGAAACCGCGCCAAACCGTGCCCGAGATCGCATGCCGTCCCCGGGGACCGAGCTAAAGGGGGCGCACCCGTGTCAGACGATCAGAAATTCGCGATTCTCCACCCCACCGAGCGCTGTTGGGCGGTCGCCGCCGTCCACGGCGAGGCCGCCCGGCTTCGCGAACTGCACGGCCGTCTCGGCCAACGGTTCCGCCCGGGCGACAATCTCATCTATCTCGGTAACGTGCTTGGGCGCGGCGCCCACATCGCCGAGACCGTGGACGAAGCGCTCTCATTCCGCCGCTCGGTGCTCGCCCGGCCAGGCGTTTTCGCCGACGACATCCATTTCCTGCGCGGCGCGCAGGAGGAAATGTGGCACAAGCTCCTGCAGATCCAGTTCGCGCGAAATCCCGCCGAAATCCTTCGCTGGATGTCGGACCAGGGAATCGGCGCCACGCTCGCGGCCTATGGCGGAAGGATCGAAGACGGACTCGACGCCGGCATGCAAGGTGCCGTGGCGCTGACCGCGTGGACGTCTAGGCTCCGCGCCGCCATGCGCGGGCGCCAAGGCCACAACGCGTTCATGAGCGCGCTGCGCCGCGCCGCGTTCACCGCTGATGACACGCTTTTGTTCGTTCACGCAGGGATCGACCCCGACCGCCCGCTGTCCGAACAGGCGGACAGTTTCTGGTGGGGCGGCTACGACTTCGAGCGCGCCGATTTTCGTTACGGCTCTTTCAGGCGGGTCGTCCGCGGCTTCGATTCCCGCAATCGCGGGGTCGAGATCGGATCCGTAACCGCCACTATCGACGGTGGTTGCGGGCAGGGCGGGCCGCTCGTCGCGGCGTGCTTCGGCGCCGGCGGCGAAGTTCTCGAGATGATCGAGGCGTGAATCCTGCGCCCCACCTCGAGATTCGCTCGGGCGGCCAGACCGGGGTCGACCGCGCAGCACTGGACGCCGCCATGGATGCCGGGGTTCGCTGCGGCGGATGGTGTCCGGCCGGGCGCCGCGCCGAGGACGGTTCGATCCCGGCACGCTATCCGCTCGACGAGACCCAAAGCTGCGATTACGCCGAGCGCACCCGCCTCAACGTCCGCGATTCGGATGCGACCCTGATCATCACCCGCGGTCCGCCGACCGGCGGAGCCGCGATGACCGAGGACTTCGCCCACGAGATGGGCCGCGGGCTCAAGATCGTCGATCTCTCGGCCGCAGGCTTCGACCCCGATCGAGGGGCCGACGATATCGCTGGCTGGATCGCCGCATGCGGGGTTTCGATTCTGAACGTGGCGGGTCCCCGCGAGAGCACCTTGCCCGGAATCTACCGCGCCGCGCGGCCTGTCCTGGACCGCGTGTGCGCCCGCCTGGCGGACGCCGCTTGAAACAACGCCGCCTTAACGGGGAATGTGCGAGCCGCCGCCGGTCACCAGTTTGACCCGCGCACCCTGCGTCAACGGGACGCCCGGCGCCAATCCGTTCAAGGTTTCGAAGCGCTCGATGCGGAATCGGGCGAACGGCATGCGCTGGGCGAGCGACGCCGCGGAATCACCGGGGTTCACGGTAATTATACTGAGTCGCATCGGCTCGATCGCGGCTGCATCGTCGGCCGAAAGCTTGCGAAAGCTGTAGGTGGTCCGCCTGAGACCCAAGGATTCGCGTGCCGTCAGAGCCGGTGGGGTCAGGAACGAGAATCGATAGATGCGATCGGACCGTTCGCGGATCGCGATCAGGCGGACGTCGATTTCCCCGCTGCGGGTGCGGCCGCGGCCTGCGATGGTGGCCGCCTCCATGCCGTTGACCCTCACGCGTTCGACTTGCCCGCCCAGCCCGACGCCCCACTCGCGGCCGACGTAGGATGCGAGATCGCGCACCTTGCGCGCCTTGTCGTCATCCACCATGTCGAACACGATCGCGGCGCCGTTCGCGTGGCGGGCCAACACGCGCTCGGGGCCGTTGATGAGCGCGTAGCCGTCAGGCACCTCGAATCGGAACCGCAAGTCGGGATGCGCGAATTCGC
>JASLLV010000116.1 GCA_030746935.1 Rhodospirillales bacterium
ACACTTTCTTCTCAGCCATATGCATCGCCGCTTTCGTCATCTTCTATCTCAATCAATGAGTCCTGAGCCTAGTCGAGCAGTGTCGCAATTGTCGGGCGCCAGTCTCGTCTCGCTTGTCGGTGCGGGTCCGGGCGATCCCGAGCTCCTGACGCTCAAGGGTTATGCGCGCATCCAAGGCGCAGACGTGGTCGTCTACGACCGTCTCGTTTCGACCGCCATCCTCGACCTCGCTCCGCCGGGCACGTCGCGCATTTTCGCCGGCAAGGCAGCGAATCATCACCGCATGCCCCAGGACGAGATCAACGACACCCTCGTCCGGCTCGCCCGCGGCGGCCGCCGGGTCGTCCGCCTCAAAGGCGGGGATCCCTTCATATTCGGGCGCGGAAGCGAAGAAGCCCAGCACTTGGCCCGAAACGGCATCCCCTTCGAGATCGTGCCCGGCATCACGGCGGCGTCGGGCTGCGCGGCCTACGCCGGAATTCCGCTCACCCATCGCGGCATTTCCGAAAGCATCATTTTCGTGACCGGACAACTTCGCGACGGAAGCCTGGCCCACGTGGACTGGGAAAGCGTGCGCCGGGGCGCGACGACGCTCGTAATTTACATGGGCCTCGCCAACATCGAACGGATCTGTCGCGAGCTGATCGATTCGGGCCTGCCGCCCGCAACCCCGGCCGCGGTGATCGAGAACGGAACGTTGCCCGATCAGCGCACTGTCCACGCCACGATCGCGTCGCTCCCCGATCGCGTGGGCGCCGAATCCTTACGGGCGCCGTCGCTGTTCGTGATCGGCGGTGTCGTCGACTTGGCGCCGGCGCTGCAGTGGTTCGCCCCAGCGGCGATCACGGAATCGGGGCGGCTTTAGATCTCGCGATCGAGGGCGCGGGCGAGCAGCATGTAGACCTTGCCCATCTCCGATGACAGGAAGGTCGTCGCCAGGACGTCATGGTGGCCGCTCTTGCGCGCCTCCTTCAGGAGATCGCCGAACTGATCGAGATAGCGGCTCACGTATTCGCGGAATTCGCTGTCTTCCTTACATTTCTGATTGATCGCGGCAAGCTTGCTCTTCTCGCGGAAGCCCAGCATCTTGCGGACGAAGATCCCTTTTTCGCCGCGGTTGAATCGCCGCCAATCTTCCTCGCTGATCGAGGCCTCGAGAATCCGGTTCATGTCGACGGCCAGCGACTGCAGCCGCTCCGAGACAAATGCGGCGTGCTTGAGGAAATCCTCGGTCCCAACCTGGTCAGCGCGCGCCTTGAGCGTCTCGAGCAAGCTCGCCGCATCGCGCGAGGCGTGGCGCAGCGCACCCGTCTGGCGATCGATCTCGCGCGCCACTTCGCGCGCTTGCGTCGTGATCGATTCGGACGCCTTCATCAGCGTCGACGACCGTTGCTTCATGGTCTGGTCCCACGTCTGAACGTGGGCCGACGAATGGTCGGTCACGCTTTCGATCTCGCGCGCCCGTTCGGCCAGGGCACCGCCGAGCGAACGCATTTCCCGCTCCGCCGTTTCTTGCGCGGTCGCGAGATCTTCGAGCCGGCGGCGAAGCGCGGTGCTCGCACCGTCCACCTTGGCGACGATTTCCTCGGCCTTCGCGGCAGCCCCTTGCGCATGCTGGCGGAGGAATTCGCCGATCCGGTTCAGTCTGTCCGCAGTCTCGTCGGTGGCCGCCGTGGCCCGGCGCGAGCGGTCGTCGAGCGAATCACCGATCCGTTCGAGCCGCGCGACCGCGTCATTGGATTCCGCAGCTATCTCCTGCGTCCGGCGCTTCACGCTTTCGGTCGCGGAATCGACGCTCGCAGACGTCGTCCGGGCGGTGTCGGCCAGATCGTTCAGCCGTTTCAGCAAAGCCTCGCTCGCGCCAGTCAAATGGGCGGTCGTGTTATCCGAGGTCTCCTGCAGCTCGCTCGTGCGTTCCGCCAGGTTCACGTTGATGGCGCTCACGCGCGCCGACGCCTGATCGGCCGCGACGCCGAGGTTCCGCGAGTGCCGGTCGAGGGCGTCGGTGACCAGCGTCATGAGTTCGCCGCGCGGTCGACGGTCGACGAGACATCGCGGGCACGGTCGTTCAAGGAATCGCCCACCTGGCCGACCTGGGCCGCGGCGTCGTCGGAAGTCGACGCCAGGGTCTCGGCGTGTCCGCGCAGCGTATCCGCGAACGCCGCTACGTGCTGGGTGGCTTCGGTGCGGGCGGTGGCCAGTTCGTGGGCTCGCTCCCTCAGGTTCCGGCCCACGTCATGCAGGCGGCCGGCGACCGATTCGAGGCGCCCGTCCAATGCGTCCGTGCTCTCGCGCAGGCGATCGACCATCGAATCCATTCGCGCTGCCACCCGGTCGGACGCCGCCGTCGCCGTGCCGACCTGATCGTTGACCGCCTCGGCGACCCGGTTGACGTGATCCGCTGCCCCGTCCGAGGCGTCGGCGACCCCGCGCGCACTCTTGGCGAGAATCTCGATCAGCGCTTCGACGCCGTCCGCGGCATCGCGCGAGGTCGAGGCGAGACCCGTGGCTTCGGCCTCGAGGCTTTCGCGCGCGCTCCTGAGCGCGGTGAGCGAGCCGTCCGCGACGCGCCCGAGCTCTGCCGTATTCTCTTGAACGGCACTGCCGACGGCGTTGATATCGAAGACGGCGCGATCCGACGCGCCTCTCAAATCCGTAGATTGGCGCTGAAAGGCCTCAGTGACCAATTGAACGAGCGTGGCGGCGCGATCGGCCGAGGCCGTGACGTCGCGTGAGCGGTCGAACATGTTGGCAGCGACCTCGGCCATCCTTCGCACGGCCTGAGCGGTCGCGGTATCCAGGCCCGACGTTTGGCGCGAAAGCACGTCGGCGACGACCTCGACCCTGGAGACCGCCTCGTCGGAGTCGCTCAACAGGGCGTCGAGGGACTTGCGCATCTCCTCGCTGACGCCGAGAAGGCGTGACTCGGTCGTGCCCGTCGTTTCGCGAAGGTCCTCGGTCCGCCGCTTGAGGATTTCGCCGACCTGGCGCATCAGTTTCGCCGAGCGCCCGGAAACGAGCGCCAGTCTGTGTGCGTGCCGGCGCAGTGTTCGACCGGCGCCGCCGAGTTGATCCGCGGCCTGGTCCGAGGCGACGGTGACGTCATTGACCCGGCCTTCCAGTTCGGCCCCGAGATCCTTGAGACGCAACGAAGCGCCCTCGGATGCCTCGGAAATCTCGGATAGCCGGCGACCCACCACCGATCCCAGGGTATCGACCTTCGCCGCCGCTTGAGCGACCTCGTAGGCCCCCCGTTGCACGATCTTGGTCACGCCCACGATCCCGGTCGCACTCCTGTCCGATGCGGCAACGGATTCGGCCACGCCGCGCTTGAGGATCGCGAGCAAGCTTCTCACCTGCGTGCCGGTCGCTTCCAGGCTGGCGGACAGATCGTCGGTCCGTTGACTCGCGGTCTCACCGACCGCACCCACGCGCAGCGCCGCCTGATCGGACACCTTGATGAGACGATCCGCCTTAAGATCCATCAGCTCACCGAACTCGCCGATCTTTGCGACCGCGCTGTCCGATGCGCGCGAAAGTTCGCCCGTGCGTTGGCGCAGGCCTTCGCCGATCTGATCGACGCTGGCGGCCGCGCGATCAGAAACCGATGCGAGCTCGTCCCACGTGTTCCTCAAGTTCGAGCCCATCGCGTTGGTTCGCGCCTCGGCGCGATCGGATTCTTCGGCGAATTGCTTGGTGTGCTGGAGGAACGCAAGGCCCATGGCCTTGACGTTGAGCGAGACGAGATTGGACGTCGAAGCCAACTCCCGCGCCCGTTCGTGCAAAGCCCCGCCGATCGACTTGACCCGATCGTTGACGCGATCGGATGTCTCGAGGAGCAGCCGCGACTGGCGCCCAAGATCGGCCTCGATCTGCGTCGTCTGGGTGGCGACCCGGCTCGCCACGCCATCAAGCTTGTCTCCCTGCCGGAACAGGCTTTCTCGCATTTGTTCGGCCTGGACGGAGACCCGCTCGGTCCGCTCGGCCAGCGCTCGGGACGCTTCGCCCAAGCTATCCGCGCCGGTCCGTACCCGGGTGATTATGGTCTCGGCGGCCCCAAGCACTTCTTCGACGCGCGCGCCAAGGTGATCGCCGACCTCGTTGATTCTCTCGGCCGCCTCAACGGACGCGGTGTTGAACGCGTGTGCTCGTTCACCGAACGCTTCGGACCCGGTTTTCGCCTGTTCGGCCACCTCCTCGGAAACCTGGGTCAGCTCGTCGGTCCTTCGCCGCAACATCTTGGCGGCGGAATCAGCGCGCGTAGAGGCGCGCTCGGAAGACGCGGTCAGTTCGCTCGTGCGCCGAAACAAGACTTCGCCGATACCCCGCGTTCTCTCGGCTGCCTTCTCGGTGGCCGCCTGAAGATCCTCGGTCTGCCGGCGCAAAGCCTCGGCAATCGCCTGGGCCCGCAGGTCCGCGTCCTCCGAAACCTGGGCGAGTTCCACGGTACGCCGGCGCACGATCGCGTCCACGGCCTCGGCGCGCTCCATGGCTTCCTCGGACGCTTGGCGCAGCGCCTGTGCTTGGCGGCGAAGGTCCTCGGTAATTTCCGAAACCCGGCTCGCCGCCCGGCCGGACGGATAGACCATCCTGGAAAAAAACCACTGGATGACGCGGCTGTCGTAACGGACCCGCCGGCCGTTCTCGAAGACCGCGATTACGAGCCACATGAGGGCGAGCGGCGTAATCGTCGCGACCATGAGGCCGCCCCATTCGTATGGAAGCAGGTTCCCCAGGTCATCGAAGGCGAGGCTGCGGCCGATCAGGACGATCGCGCCGCCGAGCCAAAGAACGCTCGCCAGGGCGCCGGCGATGGTCAGCCAGCGGTAGCGGATATAAAGCGGCAGCGGGTCCGCGTCAGGCGTGCTCTCAAGCTCCGAAAGGGCCGTTTCGGGGCCCCAACGCGGGCTATCGTCCGAGACCGCGACCGTCCCGCCATCCTCGGCGAGAGCGTCGTCTGCCCGGTTCTCAGGTAGCGCATCGCCATTCCGCGAGGCCGGTACGGCACCGTTCAGATTGTCTTCGGGCGCGCGCGGACGCCGCGCGCTCCCTTCGGGATACCCTTCGGCCATGTGCGTGCTCCAGCTCCCGTCCCTGGCAGCCTCGAGACGCGATCGTCAATCATAAACGATCCATATCTGGGCGGCAAACGCGATCACCTCACAAAATATGGGGCGTTCGCACATGCATTACGCGCGCCTCGTTGGCTTAAACGAACGCCGCCGGGCCATTCGCCCCAATCCCTCAGGACAAGTGCTGGCCGCCGGTGATCCAGACCTCGCTTCCCGTGATGTAGCGGGCCTCGTCCGAACTCAGGAAGTAGACGGCGTGCGCCACGTCCGTCGTCGTGCCCATGTAGCCCAAGGGGATCTTCGGGATGAGCACGTCGTAGTCGGGCGTGATGACGTCCGTCTTGATTTCACCCGGGGCGACGGCGTTCACGCGAACGCCGAGCGCCGCGAACTCGTGCGCCAACTCGCGGGTCAGGCCCGAAAGGGCCGCTTTCGAGCACGAATAGGCGGAACCGGCGAACGGGTGAACCGCGTGGCCGGCGATCGAGGTGATGTTGACGATGGCCCCCTTGCCGCGATGGAGGGGGGTGGCGAAACCACGCGCGAGCTTGAGCGGCGCGAAGAAATTTAGCTCGAACGTCTGGTGCCACGCCTCCATGTCGCCGTTCAGGCAGCCTAGGCGCTCCTTGAACGGTGTCTTGAGCGAAACCCCGGCATTATTGACGAGCGCGTGGAGCGGTCGATCCCCGAGTTCGGCGTTCGCGGCGTCGATGAACCGATCCAGCGAGCCCGAATCCGCAAGATCCGTCGCGATGTGGGTCGTCCAGTTGGGATCGCGCTTGCATTCGTCGGGCGTGTCTTCGCGCGAGCACGTGATGATTTGCCAACCGCGGTCGAGAAAGAGGCGCGCGGTCGTGTGCCCGATCCCCCGGCTCGCGCCGGTAACGATCACCGTCTTTCGAGATTCAGCCATCGCCCGGAACCGACGCTGTCGACGCGCCCGCGTTCGCTCCGCTCATCGCCCCATGAGGACCGGCAACTCGGCCTCGGCGAGCACATGCTTGGTGACACCGCCGAGAATCAACTGGCGCAGTCGGCTGTTGGTATAGGCGCCCATGACCAGCAAATCGACGGCGTCATCCCGGCAAGCCTGAAGCAGCGCCTCTCCGATCGAACGCCCTCCGGGAACAACCGCTTCCGCAATCGCCGAGACGCCCTGCCATGCTAGGTACTTGGCGAGTTCGGGCGCCATGCTCGCGGACGTCCGGTCGCTTTCGGCCGTAATGACCACCACCGAATCGGCGCGCACGATAAGCGGCATGGCGCCGCCGATGGCCCGCGCGCATTCGGCGCTGCCGTTCCACGAGATCGCGATCTTTCGTCCCATCCCGAAGGCCGGAATCGGAGGCGCGACGAGGACCGGACGCCCGGTTTCGAACAGGGCGGCGTTCAGTGTCATGGTCGGAGGGATCTCGTGCTCGGCGGTGGGCCGGGCGACGACGATTAAATCGGCGAGCCGGCCACGCCGCGCCATGGCCTCGTCTTCGCGTCCCGTCTCTTGGGTCCACGATGCGGATACGCTATCCGGACCGGGCGGCTCGTCGACGAGGGCGATGGCGTTGTCGCGACAGTAGCGATCGAACATCTCCTTGGCGCGAGCCGCCTTTATTGCTGCCTCTTGCTCGGCAAGATCGATGATCTCCTCGATCATCGCCCCTGACATGCCCTCGCCGAGCAACGGGACCGCGTCCTTTGAATCGGCGCGGATATGGAATCCCACCACGTGGGACGCGAGATCGAGGCCGACCGTAAAGGCCGCTTCGATCGCGGGCATAGATGCGTCCGTTCCGTCGACGGCAACCAGAATCGTTCTGTGCGGCATGTTGTTCTCCCTTAACGAAACCCCCTTTGTGATTGCGGCCATTATGGCCGCCGCGAGGCGTATTTCAAAGGCCGACATGCGCGCCGCGGGGACGCTTGCCGGCTGTCAAAGACCGGCCGCCGCCGTGACCTTGCGCATGGTGTCTTGGCGGCTGCCCGAGCTGTTCACGCGGTCCCATTCGATCGCGCCCAGATCGTAGGATAACTGGCGCTCGACAACGTCAGCGGTGGCGTCCGAGACGTTTTGACGGCGTTCGCCGACGCGGCGAACCATGACGTCGGGCGATGCCTCCAGCCACAGACCGCAGAATGGCACATCCGCCTTCCGGGCCACGGCGGCAATGGCATCGCGTTGATCAGGCCTGGCGAAGACGGCGTCGGCGACAACCGATTGTCCCGCCACGAGCGCGCGTTCGCTCAATTGGAACAAATGATCATAGGTCTGCTCGGTCATCGCCGGCGCGTAGCCGTGCTGGCCGAGACGCTCGCGGACGTTGACGCCTGAGAGGCGCTTTCGAATTACGTCGGTGCGCAGGACACGGGCGCCGGGCGCGCGCCCGAGCAAGGGCGCCAGCTCGCGGCCGGCCCGGGACTTGCCGGAGCCGGAAAGACCGCCGATGGCGACAAGCCGCGCCGGTTCGGGTGCGAAATAGCCGAGCGCCGTGTCGAGATAGGCCCTTGCTTCGCAAACGAAAGCGTCCTGCTCGGCCAAGCCTGGCGCCCGCGGGGCGTTGGCGGCGCTTACGTGCGCCCGCACCGCGGCCCGCACCGAAAGAAACAGCGGCAGCAGGGCGACGCCGTCCTCATCCGTGGTCGCGTCGAGATAGGCATTCATGACCACGTTGGCGAGACCCCGCAAGTCCCGGTGATCGAGGTCCATGAGCAGGAACGCGAGGTCGTACATGACGTCGATACTGGCCAGCGCTTCGCTGAACTCGATGGCGTCGAACAGGATCGGCCGGCCATCCGAGAGGAACACGTTGCGCAGGTGCAGATCGCCATGACAGCGGCGTACGAAGCCGCCGTCGCGACGCATCTCGAGAAGCGGCACGCGGTCCGCAAGCGCACTCCGCGAGGCCGCATTCAGCCGGTCCAACTTGCCGCTTTCGAGAAGACCCTCGGGCAGGTCTTCGAAACAGGCGGCATTGCTCGCCAAGATCTCGGCGATTCCAGCGCGGCCGCCGCCTGCGTTTCGGACCTCGGCCTGGCCATGGAACCCGGCGATCACCTCGGCCACGTCGGCCATGATATGGCGGTCCAGGGCGCCCCGCCGG
>JASLLV010000117.1 GCA_030746935.1 Rhodospirillales bacterium
CCTTGCAACGCAGGGGCCGTCCATACATACCCCCACGAACGATACCACTTTTTAAGTTAGACCGGGCACCTGTGGAGGTAAGGCCCGAAACGGCTAGGCCCAGTATTGCAAAGGTCGGATCGCTATGTCTGCTTATGGCTATGAGCGGACGTTCTGAGGGCCGTTGATCTCCGTCCGCTTTAGGGGGTAAGCGGACGTTCCAGACATTCGCGGCAGCTTTCATGGGGGCGAGTCATCCGAGCCGATCCCTGACCCGTAGAGACTCGTGAGGGCCTCCCCCGCACCCCGGGACCCCAGAACACCGGGATGGCCCCTCTCCGAGTCCTGTGCGACTCCCTGAACGCTATCGACGATGTTGGGCCCGGCGGTCCACCAAACTATGCAGGACCTAAAAACACCCCATGCGGTGAGAGGCAACCCATACTAGGGGGAGGGGGTCGTCAGCCTGAGCCATGTGCCCCCCTCTCGCTCTCCGAACATCGCTGTTAAGTTTGGAGCAGCAAGACACAGTTGGATCGACTGCCTCGGAAGAGGGGATTCAAAGCTCGCGGCAGGTTAGGGAAGGGCACTAAGCGCCTCAAGGCGCACCGATTGTGTGTGGTTGCGTGTGGGTGCTAACTCATTTTCTTAGCAATATCCTCTGGCCTAAGATGGGTGTATCGAAACAGCATCCGTGCATCGCGGTGTCCGCTGATTAGGGCAACTTCTGGTACGGTCAGGCCCATCTCAAAGAATCGGCTAACGGCTTCGTGCCGTAGATCGTGGAAGCGGAGGTCGTCGATGCCGACACGCTTCTTGAGTCGCTCCCATGCTAATCGGATTGCGTTACCGCTTATCGGGAAGATCTGATCGGTGTCCTTGGGAAGCTCTAAGAGGATATCGACGGCTGCAGATGTAAGGGGGATAGTGCGTGCGTGACCGTTCTTTGCCATGAGGATGTGCAGCGTCCGGCCCTCAAGGTCAACATCGGACCAGCGCGTGGCGACCAGTTCACCCCGTCTCATACCAGTTTCAACGGCGAAGAGGATAACCGAAGAAAGGAGTGGTGAGCGTCTCCGGTCGCACCCACTCAGTAGCCGGTCAAGCTCCTCAGGCGTCGGTCTTCGGTCGCGAGGCTTCGATGGCTGGGGCAAGCCGATCTGTCCGACAGGGTTTCCCGGAAAGGGGAAGCCCCACTCTTTGCGGGCGATCTCAAGGCAATGATGTAGTACCGAGAGTTCGCGTCGAACCGTTCCCGACTTAACCAGCTTCAAGCGGTCATCTCGATAACGTGCCACCATGGTCGGGGTGAGGGCGCGTAAGGGGCAATCCGCGATGGTATGGGATAGAAAGGTTCCGACCTTGTAGCGTTCCATCCTTGCACCGCGCTTGGTGGGCGTGATTGTGTCCCGATAACGAACCAACAGGTCACGTAGGGTGAGACCTTTCAGTGCGCGTCGGTCGACATTCAGATCGCCGCTATCAATCTTTCGCTCCATGTCCCTTGCCCAAATTTCAGCATCACACTTGAAAAGGAACGAGCGCGCTAACGGTGGGTGACCGGCTCTGCGCACCTGAACTTGCCACTTTTTTCGAAGTCTTCGGATTGAAGCCATAAGTAGACCCTCGCTGTGACCAGATTGTGACCAGCGTGGTCTGCATAAGACCGAAAATTGGCTAACCCGTTGAGAAAGTTGGTGGAGCCGAGGGGGATCGAACCCCTGACCTTCGCATTGCGAACGCGACGCTCTCCCAGCTGAGCTACGGCCCCACCGGTGCCGCCCCCGCTCGTGTGTTCCCCGCGCAAGCGTCGCTCGCAGGGGCGTTCGGGGACGGCGATCCGGCCGCTAATGTGTTTTCGCCCGAACCCCAAGTCAAGGGCCGTGGGCGCTTGCCCGCGCGGCCTTGCGTGGGGTGGGCCGGGAAGTTAGGTTAAGCGCCCATCCACCCGGCGCGAGGCGCACGGCGGCATGGACGTGATTCTGATAGAGCTCCTCGCCTTTCTAAGCAATGTCATCGGCCTCTACGTCTGGGTCATCATCGCCGGCGTGGTCCTGAGCTGGTTGAGTGCGTTCAACGTAATCAACCGATCCAACCGATTCGTCCACCTGCTCGGCGATTTCATTTTTCGTATCACCGAGCCGGCGCTTCGGCCGATCCGCAACCTTCTTCCGAACCTTGGCGGGATCGACATCTCGCCGGTGATTCTCATCCTGATCCTCTGGATGGTGCGGGGGATGGTTCACGGTTTCATCGGGAAAATTGCCTGATCACGCATCCGCGTTCTCGAGTGCGAAAGGTGGGCTCGCCGTGCGGCTCAGGGTGTCGGCGCGCGCGGCGCGCGAGCGCATCGACGGCTTCGTGGACGACGGCAAGGAAACGCGGCTCAAGCTCGCGGTCAACGCGCCGCCCGTGGGCGGCAAGGCGAACGCAGCCGTGATCGTGTTCTTGGCCAAGGCTTGGTCGGTTCCGAAATCGCGGCTTTCCATCACCGTCGGTGCCAACGCGCGGCGCAAAACCGTACTCGTCGCGGGCGACGCCGCCGTGCTCGGCCCCAGGCTCGAGAGCTGGGCGGCGGGAATCCGTGGCTGAGGCGCGGATCATCGACGGCAAGGCCCGCGCGAACGCGCTCCAAGAGGGCGTCGGCCGGGCGGTCGCGGCGCTCGTGGCCGACCACCAAGTGACGCCGGGGCTCGCGGTCGTGCTGGTGGGAGACGACCCGGCGAGCCACATCTACGTGCGCAACAAGAACCGGCGGACCCGCGAGCTGGGGATGGAGTCGATTTCGCATAACCTACAGGCGGATACGCCCGAAGGCGAGCTTCTGGCGCTGGTCGGGAACCTGAACGCGGACCGGGGCGTGAACGGCATCCTGGTGCAATTGCCCTTGCCGCAGCAGATCGATGCCAACGCCGTCATCGATGCGATCGATCCGGCAAAGGACGTGGACGGGCTGAATGCGGTCAACGCCGGCCGGCTCGCTGCGGGGCGCTTCGAAGACGCGCTCATCCCCTGCACGCCACAAGGATGCCTGGTGCTGATCAAGGACGCGGTATCCGAACTCGCCGGGCTGAACGCCGTCGTCGTGGGCCGCTCGAACCTGGTCGGAAAGCCGGTCGCCCAGCTGCTGCTCGCCGAGCACTGCACGGTCACGTTGACCCATTCGCGTACCCGGGACCTGGCCGGCGAGATCGCGCGCGCCGACATACTCGTCGCCGCAGCGGGGCGGGCGCGCATGATCCCGGGCGAGTGGATCGGCCCCGGCGCCACGGTCATCGACGTCGGCATCAACAGGATCGAGGGCGAGGACGGAAAGTCGCGGTTGGTGGGCGATGTCGACTTCGAAACCGCGCGCCATGTAGCCGGCGCCATCACGCCCGTACCGGGCGGGGTCGGGCCCATGACCATCGCGTGTCTCCTGCGCAACACCGTGATCGCAGCCTGCCGGCAGCACGGAATCGCGCCCGCCGGCGCCCTCGCGGTTTGAGCGTTCGGTGAAGGAACTCGTCGTCGCGGCGTCGGTATTCACCGCGAGCCACATGGTGGGGGCCGTGAGGCCGTTGCGGGCCGCCATCGTCGCCCGGATCGGCGAGCGCGCCTACCTCGCGCTCTATTCCCTCGTCTCGCTGGTCCTGCTCGGCTGGTTCGTGCTCGCCTAACAGCGTGCCTCGCATGTCGCGCTTTGGTCGTCCCATCCGTGGGGCCATTGGGGGGCGCTCGTGGTCATGGCGTTCGCGTGCGTGCTTCTCATCGCAGGCCTGAGCTGCCCGAATTCGCTTTCGTTATCGCTCCGTGGCGGCGCCTGCGACCCGGCGCGGCCGGGAATCGTTGCCGCCACCCGCCATCCGGTGCCGTGGGCGCTTGCGCTCTGGGCGGCGGTTCACGCACTGGCGAACGGCGACGCCGCGTCCCTCGTGCTGTTCGGCTTTCTCCTTCTGTTGAGCGTCGTCGGCACCTTCGCGCTGGATGCGCGGCGCAAGAGGGCGCTGGGCGCCGAAGCGTGGAACCGGGTTGCCGGCGCCACATCGAACGCGCCCTTCGCGGCGCTCGTCGCCCGAAGGCTTCCGTTTTCGGCCGTTTTCGTCCCTCGTTGGCCGATCCTCGCGGGGTTCGCCCTTTACGTCTCGCTGATCATGGCGCACGAACGCTTCATCGGCGTCTCGCCGTTTCCCTGGTAATACCAGCGGTCGTTATGATTGACGCACCGCTGGCAGCCGCGACCGCGCGGCGCCGCTTATGCGGCGAAAGGCTGTGTGCCGATTGAATGCCCGTCGGCCATTCCCGATGACTGATGGTATAAGTAAGATCTTGGACCCATGACCGGAACCCTCGCTCATCTTGTCGCCGCTGCGATCGCATTCGTCGGCGGGCATTTCTTGATCTCGAGCACGCCTTTGCGCTGGGCGATCGTCGCCAAGATCGGAGAGCGCGCTTACCTCGGCGTATTTTCCGCATTGGCCGTCGTCGCGCTTGCGTGGCTCGGGCTCGCCTACCGGGCGGCGCCCAGGATCGAGCTTTGGGCGTGGGAGACGGGCGGCCGCCACTTGGCGCTTACGCTGGTCGCGCTGGCGAGCGTATTTGTCGTCGCCGGACTCACGACCCCCAGTCCGACCGTCGCCGGCGCCGGTGAACGGGGACTCGACGAGGCGCGCGGCATCGTGCGGGTCACCCGCCATCCGTTCCTCTGGGGGGTGGCGCTGTGGGCGGTCGCGCACCTCGCCGCCAACGGCGATTCGGCGTCCGTAGTCCTGTTCGCGAGCCTGATGGTGCTGGCGCTCGCCGGAACCCTGGCAATCGACCGCAAGCGCAAGGCAAGCCTTGGCGAAGCCTGGGAGCGGTTCGCCGGGGCCACGTCCAACGCACCCTTTGCCGCCATCGCATCCCGGCGCCAGCGCCTGGACTTCGCCGAGATCGGGATCTGGCGGATTCTCGGTGCCGTCGCTCTCTACGTCGCGCTTCTCTTCGGCCACGAGTTGGTGATCGGGGTCGACCCCCTCGGCGGTTGAGCCGCATGCCGGAGGGGGGACGGAATTCCCGGTTGCCCGCCGCCGCCAACGTGGCTAGAAGCGCGCCCGAGACAATTCCATCATGACCCCGCTCAACCGCATCCGCAATTTCGCGATCATCGCGCACATCGATCACGGTAAGTCGACGCTCGCCGACCGTTTGATTCAGGCCTGCGGGGGCCTGAGCGAACGCGAGATGAAGGAGCAGGTGCTCGATTCGATGGAGATCGAGCGTGAACGTGGCATCACCATCAAGGCCCAGGCCGTGCGTCTCGAGGCGCGCGCCGCCGACGGCGAGACCTATCAGTTGAATCTGATGGATACGCCGGGTCACGTGGACTTCACTTACGAGGTCAGCCGATCGCTGGCGGCCTGCGAGGGCTCGGTCCTGTTGGTCGACGCGACCCAGGGCGTCGAGGCGCAGACGCTTGCCAACGCCTACCTCGCGATCGAGGCGAATCACGAAATCATCCCGGTGGTCAACAAGATCGACTTGCCAGCCGCCGACGTCGAAGGCGTCAAAGGACAGATCGCCGACGTGATCGGCCTCGACGCGGGCGGCGCCATCGCGGTTTCCGCCAAGACCGGCGAAGGCGTCGCGGAAGTGATCGAGGCGTTGATCGCGCGCTTGCCGCCGCCCGCGGGCGTGGTGGACGCGCCCTTGAAGGCGCTGCTCGTCGACAGCTGGTACGATCCCTACCTCGGCGTCATGATCCTGGTGCGCGTTTACGACGGCACGCTTAGGCCCGGCATGAAAGTGCGGATGATGGCCACGGGGCGCGTCTATCAGGTCGAGCGGGTCGCGGTTCACACGCCGAAGCCTACCCCCGCGGGCGAGCTCGGCCCCGGTGAGGTGGGGACCATCACCGCCGCGATCAAGACGGTGGCCGACACCCACGTCGGCGACACCATCACCGAGGACCGGCGCCCGGCGGCCGTCCCGCTGCCCGGCTTCAAGCCCTCGACGCCGGTCGTCTTTTCGAGCCTGTTCCCGTCCGATTCGGCCGACATCGAAGACTTGCGCGATTCGCTCGAGCGATTGCACCTGAACGATGCCAGCTTTCACTTCGAGCCCGAGAACTCTCTCGCGCTGGGCTCGGGCTTTCGCTGCGGCTTTCTCGGGCTGTTGCACCTCGAAATCGTGCGCGAACGACTGGAGCGCGAGTTCGGCCTCGACCTCATCACCACCGCGCCGAGCGTCGTCTACCGCGTGCGTCTTGCCGGCGGCAGCGAAAGCCTGCTCCACAATCCCGCCGACGTGCCGGATCCCTCCCGCATCGAGGTGATCAAGGAACCCTGGATCAAGGCCACAATCATCGTACCGTCCGATTTCCTGGGCGCGGTCCTCCAGCTATGCACCGACCGCCGGGGCGAGCAGACGGAGCTGAACTTCGCCGGCGGGCGCGCGGTCGCCGTCTACCGGCTTCCCTTGAACGAGGTGGTGTTCGATTTTTACGATCGGCTGAAATCAATTTCGCGCGGCTACGCCAGCTTCGACTACGAAATCGACGGCTTTCGCGAAGGCGCGTTGGTCAAGGTCGCGATTCTGATCAACGGCGAGGCGGTGGACGCGCTTTCGTTCATCGCGCACCGGACGCGCGCCGAAGGGCGCGGACGCACCATCTGCAAACGCTTAAAAGAGCTCATTCCGCGTCAGCTCTTCCGGGTGGCGCTGCAGGCCACCATCGGCGGCACCGTCGTTGCCCGCGAAACCGTGAGCGCGCTGCGTAAGGACGTGACCGCCAAATGCTACGGCGGCGACGTAACCCGCAAGCGCAAGCTCTTGGAAAAGCAGAAGGCGGGCAAGAAGCGGATGCGTGCGTTCGGCCGCGTCGAGATTCCGCATTCCGCCTTCCTGGCGGCGCTCAGACAGGGCGACGAATGACGCCGCTCGCCGACTAAACTGATAAAGCGTTAGCGCCCCGGCGGCAACGGATCGTCATCGTGTTCGCGGCCGTAGTTCGGGGCCATGTCGTCGTCCTCTTCGGCGAAACCATCACGTTTCGCGGCATCGGCGAGCTCATCGAAGACGAACAGCGATTCGTTCGATTCGTCGTCGTCGTCGCCGTGTCGGTGCGGCCGGTAGCGCCACGCCAGGAACACGCCGGGCGCGCCAGCGATAAACCAAGCCGGAAAGCTGAGGATCGCCGCCATCAGTTGCCAGACGGCGGCGTGCAGGTGGCGCTCGACGAGGGCCTGGGTAACGACGAGTTTCCCGGGCCAGAGGATGTACCAAAGCTCGTAGGCCGACATTACCGCGCCAATCCCGTCCGCGTGCACGCGGGCGCCCGTCTCCATGGCAGCGGAGAGGAGCGCGGTGACGATGAGCGCGACGCCGAGAAGGAAAAGCACGATCATTCGGCCATCATACGCAATTGGGCGGACGATGCGGAAGGGCTCCTCGGTTCGCCCGTCACTGCCGGCGTGGGCAACGGCGGGCAACAGCGGACCGGTACCCTGGTCGAACCCGGCAAGGGGCGGCAAGGGGGCGTTGTCGCGGCCCGCGCGCTCGGCTAACGTTCGCAGCTGCGCGCGCGGAGGGGTGGCCGAGTGGCTGAAGGCGCACGCTTGGAAAGCGTGTATACGGGAAACCGTATCGGGGGTTCGAATCCCCCTCCCTCCGCCAATAATCTCAGATAATATTCTGAAATAAGTGGCCTATTTGTTGTTTTGTGGTGTGCGGTCCCACGCATGGTCCCACACCGTGATCAAACAAAGCCTTCTGTTTTAATGGTCGTCAGGCTCATAACCTGAAGGTCGTAGGTTCAAATCCTACCCCCGCAACCAAATTAAAACAAAGGGTTAGAGGTAGTTTAGTCTCTAACCCTTTTCCTTTATCAAAAATAATTGCCGCGTTCCTTGCCGCTTTTTGCCGCGGTAGGACCATCAACTCGCACCGTGGCGCTCCTGAAGTTTACCTATGGGTTCCAATTGCGCATCCTTCCATTCCACGCATAAGGATGTGCCACTAAATTCCGGGACTAAACACTTAATTGGAGATCATCCGCTTGGTCGAGCAATCCCGTCTGCCGGTACGCCGGACGCTGGAGAAGCTTGGTATCCTGC
>JASLLV010000118.1 GCA_030746935.1 Rhodospirillales bacterium
TCGAACCACAGTTCGGGCAGATGAATTCGGAAGAACCGGTCATGGATAACCCCCCTTCGGTTTGTCCGAGGAGGGCCGACGCAAGTGCGACTTTTGAACCCGTTTAGTTGCCAAGGTTCTTGGCCGCATCCCCTGCTCTCGCAGGAACCACCTTGCCCGGGTAGGCAGGTTGGTGAGGGCGTCAGCCCTGCTCACGATGCAGTTCTTATTATGCGCTCGTTGATGGGCGAAATCAAGACCGCTTAGAGGCTGATCACGGAAAGTGGCCGCGGGACCCCTTCGTGATCGACCGCGAGGGGACCCGTTTTCGGGCGGCCCCGCCTTGATCGGCACCAAATGGGACCCGAATACGATGCACAAAACCGGGCGGGTTTCCCCAACCAAATCTCCTCTCTCGTGGTGACTTATTGGTGACTTGGATAGATCAAAGGCCCAGCCAAATTCGGCTAAGCCTTTGAAAAACATGGTAGGCGCGCCAGGGATCGAACCTGGGACCCCCTGATTAAAAGTCAGGTGCTCTGCCAACTGAGCTACGCGCCCTAGGGCCGCCGGGCGGGACCTTACGGGTCCCGAAATGGACGGTCAACACGGGCGGCCCCGGCCGCTCCTCATCCTTCGAAACGGCCACTTGCGCGGCCTCATCGGCACCACGGTTGCGGCCGGATCCGGGCGGCCGCGGCGGGCAGGCACCGAGAGTGACTCCGCTCGATTTCAATAGTGAAGACCCGGTTCACGCGTCCGCCGGATCGCGCTTGCGCGAAACCGAGCGACCACCATTCGGTCTATGACGCCGCGTCGCCCGCCTTGCCCGTGGCGCCGGTCACGTCCTTCAGCCGTGCGACCAGGCGGGCCGAAACCCGGGCCGGCACGAACGGGCCCACGTCACCCCCGAGCACGCCGATCTCGCGCACCAGCTTCGAAGAGATGAACTGGTGACGGTCGGACGCCATCAGGAACACCGTCTCCATGTCCGGGTCGAGGCGTGCATTCATGCCCGCCATCTGGAACTCGTACTCGAAGTCGGAGACCGCGCGCAGGCCCCGGATGATGACGCCGGCCCCCGTCGCGCGGGCGAAGTCCACGAGCAAGGCATCGAAGGGGCGGACCTCGATCCGGGTGCCGTCGCCGTTCGTGATCGATTCCACCTCTTCGGCGAGCATGGCCATGCGGTCGGCGAGTGGAAACAACGGCTCCTTGCCGGCGTTGCGGGCAACCGCAACCACCAAGCGGTCGACCACCCGCGTGGCGCGGTGAATGATGTCGACGTGGCCGTTGGTCACGGGATCGAACGTCCCCGGATAAACGCCGATGCGCGGTTCGTTCATTGGGTCTCGGATCCGTCTGTGGTCTCGTCCTCGGGTACGTCCGCGTCGTCGGTCGGGACGGCAGCCACGCCGTCGTCGTCGGCCGGAACGGCAGCCACGTCGTCGTCGTATTCGTCATCGTCGCCGTCCACGTCGCGAAGCCGTGTCACCGAAACCACGCGTTCGTCGACGCCGATCTTGAATAGGGTCACACCCCGGGTCTTGCGGCCCATGGCGCGGACGTCATTCACCGGACAGCGGATGAGTTGGCCGGTGTCGGTCACCATGACGATCTGGTCGGCCTCCAGCACCGGGAACGCGGCCACCACCGTGCTCGCACCCTTCTTATCGCGGCGCAGGTCGATGCAGTCGATCCCCTGGCCGCCGCGCCCCGTTATGCGGTACTCGTAGGCTGAGGTCCGCTTGCCGAACCCGTCCTCGGAGACGGTGAGCACGAACTCCGCCGCCTCGGCCATCGCCGCCATCGCCGGCTCGTCGAGGCTGGCAGCCAGGTCCTTGTCCCTCGCCTCGTCATCGGCGCGACCGGCATAATCGCTGCCCGCGAGCCGGCGCCGGGCGCCGACGGCGGCGAAATACGCCTCGCGTTCGGCGATCGCGGCCGGGTTGTGGCGAAGCCCCGCCATCGAGATGACCCGGTCGCCCTTGGCAAGGCGGATGCCGCGCACGCCCGTCGACGCGCGACCCACAAACACGCGCACGCCCGTCACCGGAAAGCGGATGCTCTTGCCCCTGTTCGTGGTTAACAGCACGTCGTCGTCGGCCGTAAACGTGCGCACCCTTACCAGGCTGTCACCGTCGTCCAGCTTCATCGCGATCTTGCCGTTCGCCATGACGTTGACGAAGTCGGAAAGCGAGTTGCGCCTGACCCGGCCGCTCGCGGTCGCGAACATGACGAACAGATCGCCCCAGCTCTCTTCGTCCTCGGGCAGCGGCATCAGCGTCGTGATGGTTTCGCCCTCCTTCAAGGGAAGGAGGTTGATCATCGCCTTGCCGCGCGCCTGGGGCGTCCCCACCGGCAGGGAGTAGACCTTGAGCTTGTAGACGATCCCCGCCGACGAGAAGAACAGCACCGGGGTGTGGGTGTTGGTCACGAACACCTGGCTCACGAAGTCTTCTTCGCGCGTGCTCATGCCCACCCGGCCTTTGCCGCCCCGCCGCTGGGCGCGGTAGGTGCTCAATGGGACGCGCTTGATGTAGCCGGTGTTCGAGACCGTGACCACCATGTCCTCGCGCTGGATCAGATCCTCGATGTCGTGCTCGAACTCGGCCTCCTCGACGGTGGTCCGCCGAGGCGTCGCAAAGCTTTCGCGCATCTCGGCAAGCTCGGACTTGAGGATGCCGAGTAGCCGCGCGCGCGACGACAGCACGTCCAAGTGCTCGACGATCGCACGCCCGATGGCCGCAAGCTCTTCGCCGATCTTCTCCCGCTCGAGCCCGGTCAAGCGTTGCAGGCGCAGCTCCAGTATGGCGCGGGCCTGGGTGTCCGACAGCCGGTACTGACCGTCCTCGACGCCTCGGCCCGGCTCGTCGATAAGCGCGATCATGGGTGCCACGTCGGCGGCCGGCCATGTGCGCGCGAGAAGCCCGGCCCGCGCTTCGGCCGCGTCCCGGGCGGCGCGGATCAGCGCGATAACGGGATCGAGGTTCGCCACCGCGACCGCGAGGCCAGCCAACACGTGGGCGCGCTCGCGGGCTTTACCGAGTTCGAAGACGGTGCGGCGCCGGATCACGTCCTCGCGGAAGGCGACGAAGGCGGCGATGATCTCCTTCAGGTTCATCAGCACCGGCTCGCCGCCGTGAAGCGCCAGCATGTTGACGCCGAAGCTGACCTGCAGCGGCGTGTATCGGTAGAGCTGGTTGAGGACCACCTCGGGCACGGCGTCGCGCTTAATCTCGACTACCACGCGCACGCCGCGGCGGTCGGATTCGTCACGCAGATCCGAGATCCCCTCGATCCTTTTCTCGTGCACGTGCTGGGCGATCACCTCGACCATGCGCGCCTTGTTCACCTGATAGGGGATCTCGGTGATGACGATGGCAGACCGGCCCTTGCGGATCTCTTCGAAGGCGGCGCGCCCGCGCAGCAAGATGATGCCGCGCCCGCTGCGGAAGGCGTTGAGCACGCCGGTCGTCCCCATGATGATGCCGCCGGTGGGGAAGTCGGGCGCCGGCACGTGGTTCTCCACCAACTCCTCGATCGTGATCTCGGGATTGTCGACGTAGGCGACGCAGGCGTCGATCACTTCGCCCAGGTTGTGGGGCGGAACGTTGGTGGCCATGCCGACCGCGATCCCGCCGGCGCCGTTGACCAAGAGGTTGGGAACGCGCGCCGGCAGCACCACCGGCTCGCGGTCGTTCTCGTCGTAGTTGGACCGGAAGTCAACCGTGTCCTTGTCGATGTCCTCGATCAGGGCGTGCGCCGGACGATTGAGCCGCGCCTCGGTGTAGCGCATGGCCGCCGCCCGGTCGCCGTCCATGGAGCCGAAGTTGCCCTGGCCGTCGATCAGCGGCAGGCGCATCGAAAACGTTTGCGCCATGCGCACCATGGCGTCGTAAATGGCAGAATCGCCGTGCGGGTGGTACTTGCCCATCACCTCGCCGACGATGCGCGCCGACTTGCGGTACGGGCGATTCGCGTGATAGCCGCTCTCGTTCATGGAATAGACGATGCGGCGGTGGACGGGTTTCAAGCCGTCGCGCACGTCGGGCAGCGCGCGGCTGACGATCACGCTCATGGCGTAATCGAGGTACGAGCGGCGCATCTCGTCCTCGATGGTGACCGGCGTGATATCGAACGGCGGCGTTGTGGGCGGTTCGTCGGGTGGCGTCAACCGAGATGACCTAAAGAAATCAAGGCCTTATGGCCCATCACGCGGGGCGCGCGCGGCGCTTGCGGGGATTCGCGAAACCTAGCACTCTTCGCACCTGCACACAACCGAATCGGCGGCCGCGCGAGGCGCCCGAACGCCGCCGTCGGGCGACGTCTCAGAAGGGGATTTCGTCGTCGAGGTCGGCGGCCGGCGCCGCTGGCGCGGCCTCGTCCGAGGTTTGCGATTCGCCGGCGAATTCGGGCTCGCCCGCCGGTGCGGACCCCTCCTGGCTCCGCGAATCCAGCATCGTCAGCTCGCCGCGGAAGCGCGACAGCGCCACCTCGGTGGTGTATCGGTCCTGGCCGTCGTTGCCGGTCCACTTGCGGGTCTGGAGCGCGCCCTCGATGTAGACCTTCGAGCCCTTGTGCAAGTACTGCTCGGCCACGTCCGCCAGGCGCTCGTTGAAGATGACCACGCGGTGCCACTCGGTTTTCTCACGCCGATCGCCGGTCTGGCGGTCGCGCCATATCTCGGACGTGGCCATGGAAAAGTTGACGATCTTCTTGCCGTCCTGGGCGTAACGGACCTCGGGGTCGCGCCCGAGATTGCCGACCAGGATGACCTTGTTCACCGATCCCGCCATGGCGCCCCCCCAATTTTGTGTCGCGGGCGCGACTCTACACGCAAGGCCGGCCCCGGCGCCAGCCGACTCTTGGGGCTCGAGGCCGGTTTCGGTGCCCGAATTCCCATTGACAAGGGACCGGCGGCGGCTAGAAGAAGCTCGCCACCGGCCGGTAAGCGCCAACCGATCGCCAAGGAGATCGCCCGATGAAGGTTCGCGACATCATGAGCATCAACGCCGTTCGTATTTTCAAAGGCACGACCATGGCCGAAGCGGCTGAACTGGCCGCCAGCACCATGGCCGTGAAAAAGATGCGGCGCCTGCCGGTCGTCAAGAGCGGCAAGCTGGTGGGCACGGTCTCGCGCGGCGACATCTGCAAGGCGGTGCTGAAAGGCTGAGCCCGCACCCCGATTTCAGAACTGCACACCGCTGGTGAAGCCGCCGTCGCCGGCGCCGGCGACCGTCTTGCCCTTGAGCCCGAGATCCATCGGCCCGTGCCTTCCTACCGAGTGCGGTCGAGCTGATCTTCCACGCGCAAGGTCCGGATGGGCGCACCGTCGAGCCAGGCGCGAATCACCTCGACCGCGAGGCCGTAGAAGACGCGGTAATTGTCCTCCGAGACGTAACCCAGATGCGGCGTCAGCACCGTGTTCTCAAGGGTGCGCAAGGGATGGTCGTCAGCCAGTGGCTCGCGGTCGAACACGTCCAGCGCGGCGCCCGCGATGGTGCGATTTCGAAGCGCCTCGATGAGCGCCGCTTCGTCGACGATCGGCCCGCGCGAGGTGTTGATCAGGTATGCGGTCGGCTTCATCAGGGCGAATTCGCGCTGACCGATCAGACCGATCGTGCGGCGGCTGAGATTCGTGTGCACCGTGACTACATCGGCGCGACCGAGAAGTGTGTCCTTGCTCGCCAGCGTGGCGCCGACCTCGAGGCAGCGCCGGGCGGTCAAGTTCTGACTCCAGGCCAGCACCTCCATGCCGAAGGCATGGGCGATCCGGGCGCTCTGGGCGCCGAGCTTTCCGAGCCCGATGATGCCGAGCGTCTTCCCCTTGAGATCGACGCCGACGCTGCGTTGCCACACGCCGCCGGCGCGCACGTTCGCATCCTCGAGCGGGATGCAGCGCAACAACCCGATAATGAGCCCCCAGGTCAGCTCGGCCGTCGGGTGGTCGAGCGAGCCGGTACCGCAGGCGACGACGCCGTGATCGGCGGCCGCCGCCAGATCGATGGACGGGTTGGTGCTGCCGGTGGTGACGAGGAGTTTGAGATCGGGCAGCTTCGCGAACAGCGTTCGAGGAAAGGGCGTGCGCTCGCGCATGATGACGACGACCGCGAACCCCGCGAGGCGTCGGGCGAGCGCGTCCTCGTCCGAGACGTGGTCGGCGAAGACTTCGATGTCAAGTTCGCCCGCGACCGGGCCCCACTCGGCCATTGCGAGCGCCGCATTCTGGTAATCGTCGAGGATCGCGCAGCGCATCACCGCCTCCGCCCCCTTGCCGTCCGTCCGCGCGGGCGGGCGCGATCATGGAAGGAAACGCGCGCCGTGACAATCGGGCACGCTTTACACGGGCGCCAGGCGTCATTATCTGTCATTCATTGCGCGGAGGTCGGCCCGAAGGCGGTTCGGGCCGCGCGAGAAACCCGAAAGAATGTCCGCTCAGACCATCAGCGTCCGCGGTGCGCGGGAGCACAATCTCAAGAACGTCTCGGTCGAGTTTCCGCGCGATTCTCTGATCGTGATCACCGGGCTCAGCGGGTCCGGCAAGTCGTCGCTCGCCTTCGACACCATCTACGCCGAAGGCCAGCGCCGATATGTCGAATCCCTTTCGGCCTATGCGCGCCAGTTCCTCGAGCTGATGCAAAAGCCCGACGTGGATTCCATAGACGGGCTTTCACCCGCCATCTCCATCGAACAGAAGACCACGTCGCGCAACCCGCGGTCCACCGTCGGCACGGTGACCGAGATCTACGACTACATGCGGCTTTTGTTCGCGCGCGTCGGCGTCCCGCATTCGCCAGCCACCGGCCTTCCCATCGAAAGCCAGACCGTGAGCCAGATGGTCGACAGGGTCCTGGCGATGCCGGAAGGAAGCCGGCTCTATCTGCTCGCGCCCATCGTCCGCGGGCGCAAAGGGGAATATCGAAAGGAGATCCAGGATCTCCAGAAGCGCGGCTTCCAGCGCCTCAAGGTTGACGGGTCGCTGTACGAGATCGACGCGGTTCCGGCGTTGGACAAGAAGCGCAAGCACGACATCGAAGTCGTGGTGGACCGGCTCGTGGTTCGCGACGGCCTGGCGCCGCGTCTCGCCGACAGCTTCGAGACTGCGCTCGCGCTTTCGGACGGCCTCGCCTTCACCGAGGACGCGAAATCCGGCGAACGGGTCACGTTTTCGGCCAAATTCGCCTGCCCGGTCTCGGGCTTCACCATCGACGAGATCGAGCCCCGGCTGTTCTCGTTCAACAATCCATTCGGGGCGTGCCCGGCCTGCGACGGCCTCGGGACAGAGATGTACTTCGACCCCGAGTTGGTGATCCCCGACGACCGCCTCTCGCTCGCGGAAGGCGCGATCGCGCCCTGGGCGCACTCGTCCTCTCAGTACTACGTACAGACCCTCGAGGGCCTCGCCGCCCACTTCGGCTTTTCGCTATCTCAGCCGGTACGCAAGCTCCGCAAACGGGTGCGCGAGACAATCCTTTTTGGCTCGGGCGACGAGCCGGTCAGCTTGCGCTACGACGACGGCCATCGCGCCTACGATATCCGCAAGCCCTTCAAAGGCGTCATCCCCAACATGGAACGGCGCTGGCACGAGACCGATTCGTCGTGGGTCCGCGACGAGCTTTCGAAGTTCCAGACCGTCACGACCTGCGCTGCGTGTGCGGGGCACCGCCTCAAGCCGGAAGCGCTGGCGGTCAAGATTGCGGGCCGCCACGTCGGCGAAGTGGCGGAGTTGTCGATCGACGGCGCCGCGGACTGGTTCGGGGAGCTCGATTCCAAGTTGGACGCGCAACGGCGCGAGATCGCCCGCAGAATCTTGCGCGAAATCAACGAAAGACTGGGGTTCTTACGGAACGTTGGTCTCGAATATCTGACGCTTTTGCGAGCCTCGGCGACCCTATCGGGCGGCGAGAGCCAGCGCATCCGGCTCGCCTCGCAGATCGGTTCGGGGTTGACCGGCGTTCTCTACGTCCTCGACGAGCCTTCCATCGGTCTGCACCAGCGTGACAACAACCGCCTTCTCGAAACCCTCCGACGGCT
>JASLLV010000119.1 GCA_030746935.1 Rhodospirillales bacterium
CTCTTCCGGCTTATGCCGCTTGTACGCCATCTCTGATCCTCCGTTTTACTCATATTAACGGTGGACCAACTCAATGGAGGAAGACCACTCATTCGAGACCTACGTGCCGCGAAAACTGGTGCAGCGGCTGATCAAACAGGAGGGCGGCACCGGGGTCGTTTCGGAAGAGCGCGAATTGACGGTCATGTTCACCGACATCGCCGGGTTCACCAGCATGTGCGAGGGCATGTCGGCCAAGGAGGTCGCCGATTTCATCAACGAGCACCTGACCCTGCTCGCCGAATGCGTCGAAGACGAGGGCGGGACCATCGACAAGTACATTGGCGATGCCCTGATGGCCTTTTGGGGCACCCCCGAGCCCCTCGAAAATTCGGCGGTGCGGGCATGCCGTGCGGCACAGAAAATTGCCGAAGGGGTGGCGGACGAGAACAAACGGCGCGTCGTGGCGGCCAAGATTCCGGTGCGCGTTCGGGTAGGGATCCACACCGGGCCCCTCGTCGTTGGCAACATCGGTGCGCCCAGCCGAATCAACTACACCGTCGTCGGCGACACCGTGAATACCACCCAACGCCTGGAGTCGCTCGGCAAGGAGGTGGCGCCTGATGATGAGGTCATCGTGCTGTTGAGTGGATCAACCCGCGATGCATTGCCTGACGAATTCAGTACGAGTCCAGCCGGGTCGTTCCACGTAAAGGGAAGGGAAGAACCCGTCCTGGTCCATCGATTGCTCTTGTGACGTGCTTTCGGTGGCAGGCGCGTTGCCGGCAAAGCGTCATGCTGTTCGCCGGTCACGGAAACACCGTGCGCTGTCACTTGGCCCCAGTTGCGTGCATGCCCTATCCGGTCGACCGCGAGGGCCGCGTGCGCTTCGCAAAACTGGGCGATCCCAACCCATTATCGGACGGCATTACGTTCGAAGACGGTCTCTCGGTGCTGCCCGACGCGCCCGCCTCGGCGTCGACTGGGACCGCCCGACCGCGCACCAGAAAGCGCACGGCGGCCCGTCGGGCCAATCCATGGCGCGTCCGCTGGACGGGGCGAGCTTCCCGCCCGCCGGAGCTTGGAAAAGCCTTATCGCAAAAAGGCAGCACGGATGAGATAGTGCCAAGCTGCAACGCGCGCGTAGGAGGCTCCTACGGGCTCTCGTGGGCCTTTCGGAGGGGTTGTTGGTGTCTCTTGCAATCGGCAAGGCAAAGCGGAGCAATACATTAAGGAAGGCAAGAACGCGACCAACGCGACCGAGCCCCGACCGCCATGACGGCGCTCGATCACGTAGCATCTACGTCGCCCGATTGGACAGGTGTGTGCGGCGCTCGACGAGGTACGGTCTCACAGTGCGAAAAGGTCATTGGCCGGGTTTTTCAAAGCCAAACCAGCCCGATCAAGAGCGAACCACAGCCTATCGTGAGAGCTCAGTGTCGAATTCGCGCTTGGATACCCATTGTGCCGACAATAGCGCCTTGGCGATTTGGAGTTGTCATCTGGGGACCCCGGTTTGGACCCCCTTTCGGATTGGAGAGAAAAGATGAAAGAGCTTGCCGGTGTTTGTGTGCCCGTATGCACGACCTTCGACGGTACGGGCGAAGTCGTGGATGAGAAGGCGTATCTCAAGCATATCGACAAGATGATCGAGGCCGGCGTGCACACCATTTTGGCGTGCGGAGGAACCGGTGAGTTCGCCTATCTACGTTCCGAGGAAAAGAAGCGCCTGGTGGAGATCACCGGCAAGCATGTCGAAGGGCGCGCGGCCTTCGTGGCGCAAACGTCGGCCATCAACACCCAGGACACCATCGAGATTTCCAAGCATGCCGCCGACCATGGCGCCGACGCGGTCATGGTCTTACCACCTTATTTCGAAGGGCCCGACATGGAGGGTGTGTATTACCACTACGAGCAAGTTGCCGCCGCCACGAGTGTACCCATCATGGTTTACAATATTCCGCAAGCTTCCGGGATTGATATTACGCCCGCGTTCTTCACCAAGTTGCTCGAACTCGATGGCATCGAGTACATCAAAGACAGCACGGGCGATCTGGTCCGCATCCAAGCGCTGCTAGCGACCGGTGGGAAAATTTTCAACGGTAGCGATCCGATCACGTTTCAGGCGCTGGCTGCCGGCTGCCCCGGGTGCGTATGGGGCTCCGTCAACTTCCTGCCATCGGAATCGGTGGCGCTGTTCGATCTGGTAAAGGCCAACAACCTGGTCGAGGCAAACGAGCTATGGCAGCGAATTCTTCCTTCTCAGCTGTTCGTGTGGGCCACCGTCTATAACGCAGGGATCAAGGCGGCTTGCGAAATGCGGGGATTCTCGGTGGGGAACTGCCGAATGCCCGTGCAACCATTGAGCCCCGCCGACACCGAAGCCCTCCAGGCAGCGTTGGAGCCATTGGGATTGGCCGCGCGGGCGAAAGCGGCAACCGGTTAGAGCGCGCACCATCAGCGCGCGGTCCGTATCGAGTTTGTCGCCGCCATAGGAACCCAGCGCGCCGGTCGCCACCGTCTTCATCTCGACGCGGTGGAGGTTGCACATCCCTTCCCGGTCGGCCCGGTGCTCGACCCCGGTGGCCCGGGCCCAATTCGTGCGAAGCTGACGGCGCCGGCGATTTCGTCCGTGTCGGGAAACGCGCGCGCGCCGGCACAGGGCGGGAATGATCGCAGGTTTGCTTCAAGGGGCGATGAGCGCCTCGATCATCGCCACATCCGCGGGCTCGAGTCGGAAATCGAAGACGTCGAGATCTTCGCACATATGCGCGGCGTCGGTGGTCCCGGTAAGGGGCAGTATGCCGACATCGAGGGCGAACCGGAAAACGATCTGGCTGACGGTCCGACCGTGGCGTTCGGCCATTCGAACCATTTCGTCGTGTGCCGTCACGTTGCGGTTGGCCGTCAGCAGCGAGAAACCCTGATAGACCGCCCCGTTAGCGGCACAGAATTGGCGGATGCGGCGATCCCAACCCCGGGCGGCGTAACATCGGTTCTAAACGAAGCGGGGCCGAACCCGCGCGTCGGCGCAAAGGCTCCGGAGCTGTTCGAGGGTCACGTTGCTGATGCCGAGAAAGCGCACCCGGCCGCTCGCGTGAATCGCTTCCATGGCGCGCCAGGCCGCCCAGTCGTCGGGACCAAGCCCCGCCCGGCTCGAAGGGCCGTGAAGTACGTAGGAATCGATGACGTCGGTCCCCAGATGCTCGAACGAGCGCCCGAGCGACTGCGCAACCTGATCCGCTATGGGGGCGTCGGGGTCATAGGGCAGGCGATGATCCTGCCCACGGCGGTGTGTGAACTTGGTCTGAAGGAACAGATCATCCCGCGCCACCAGACCCCGTTTCACCGCGTCTGTGATGCCCCGCCCGACGCCAGCTTCGTGATAATGCTTGCGCTGATTCGCGGTATCGATACCGCGAAATCCCTGTTCAAGGGCGACGCGGTCAAACGGGTGGTCTCGTCCGCCTTCCAGGCGGTGCCGTAAAGAAAACGCGGAACCCGAAACTCGTCGATCATCATGGTCCGGTCCGGCATCGCAGGCTCCTGTTCGCGGCCCACGGCCACGTGATCGGGATTCCTAGACCAGATCGTGGTCGGTGGGAGTCACCTTCGGCAATCCCGACCTCCCGCCCGGCCCTAAGCCCGTGCCCTAGACGCCGACGGCAAGCGTCTCGACCAGGGCGCGAAGGCTGGCGATGGCGCTCAATGCCGGCAGCCGGCTCGCCCGCGCGCGTTCGTGCGCGAGCACGTTGTCGATTTCGGTCTCGAACTGGGTCGTCGCCGCCTCCACCTCGAGGCGGTGGAAGTTGCGCTCCGCTTTCGGGTCGGCCCAAATCTCGAGCCGGGTGCGCTCAGGCCCGACTCCGGCGAAGCTTACGGCGGCGACGATGTTCATTGCGTCGGGGAACGCGCGGGCGCCCTCGAGGGCGCTGCCTTCGAAGACCTTGAGCGGCGCCGCCAGACCTTCGATCGAAATGCCGTGTTCGGCGAGATAGGGCGCACCCGCGAGCCCGAAGGGCGGCCTGCGGGTGATGAGCGTGACGCGGCACACCTCTTCCTGGGCGGCGGCGCGCAACGCGTCCAGCCCGGCGGCCGAGCCCGACGGGATGACGATGCGCGCACCACATTCTTCGGCCAGTTCGATGAGGTCGGCGTGGTCGAACAGCGCCCCGGCGTTGACGGTCACCAGGATCTTTCCCGCCCGGATCGCAGGCTCGGCGATCTCGGCGAACGCCTTGGCGATCGCGGAATCGACGATGGCGTCGGCGCGCGCCGCCAGCTCGGCCGCCGCCACGACGGGCACGGGGTTGCGAAGGCGCGCGAGGCGGCCCTTGGCCTTGTCTTGATCGCGCGAGCAGACCGCGACGAGCGAGAGGCCGGGGATACCGCCGTCGAGATGCTCGGCGATCACGCTGCCCAGCGTACCCAGCCCGGCGATCCCGACCTTCAGGACGCCGTCGGTCACGGCACCGCCGCCCCCGCTTCCGCCCGCAAGGACTACGTGCCCGCCGAGGCGAGCGCGGCGTCGAGGGTGTCCCCCAAACGCTCGACGATTTCGTCGATCTCGGCCTCGGTGACGATGAACGGCGGCGAGATGATCACATGATCGCCGCGCTCGCCGTCCGCGGTGCCGGCGCCGGGATAGCAGATCAGCCCGCGGGCCAGGCCCTCGGCCTTGATCCGCGCGTGGAGCGCGAGCGATGGATCGAAGGGCTCTTTGGTGCCGCGGTCACGGACGAGCTCGAGCGACCAGAACAGCCCCCGTCCGCGGATGTCGCCGACGAAGGGATTGTTCCCGAAACGCGATTCGAGGCGTTGGCGAAGCACCTCGCCCTGGCGCCGGACGTTGGCGAGAAGATCGCGCCCCGCGATCGCGCGCTGCACGGCAAGCGCGGCCGCGCAGGCCACCGGATGCGCCATATAGGTGAACCCGTGTTTGACGATGCCGCTTCCTTCAGCAATTCCGTCGCGGACCCGCGCCGAGACCAGCACCGCGCCGACCGGCTGGAAGCCGGCCCCGAGTCCCTTGCCCACCACGATCATGTCGGCGGAGATGCCTTCGGCCTCGCACGCGTGCAGCGGTCCCGTCCGTCCCATCCCGCACATGATCTCGTCCAGGATCAAGAGCACGCCATACTTCTCACAGACCGCGCGGACGTGCCCGAAGTAGCCCTCGACCGGCGGAACGGTGCCAAGCGCCGCCCCGACCACGGTCTCGGCGACGAAGGCGCAGACGGTCTCGGGTCCGAGTTCGAGAAGCTTTTGCTCGAGCTCGTCGGCGAGCCGACGCCCGTAGTCGGCCATCGATTCGCCGGCCTCGAGGCCGCGATAGGCGTAGCAGGGCGAGACGTGCGCGCCCTCGAACAAAATCGGCGCGTAGGTCGCCCGGCGCTGGGCATGGCCGCCGACCGAAAGAGCCGCCAGCGTGCTGCCGTGGAAACTCTGCCTTCTGGCGACGAACCGCCGCCGCTCGGGCTCGCCGATCTCGACGAAGTACTGGCGCGCGAACTTGAGCGCTGATTCGATCGCCTCTGATCCGCCACAAACGATCCACGCCGTCGCGATGCCGTCGGGGCCGCCCTCGACGAGGACGTCGGCCAGCGTCTCCGCCGCCTCGGTAGTGAAGAACTGGTTGGTGACGTAGGCAACCTGCGCGAGCTGCGCGGCCATCGCACGCTCGATCTCCGCATCGCCGTGACCGAGGCAGGCGACGGTGGGGCCCGAGGTGGCGTCGATGTAGCGCTTGCCGGTATCGTCGTAAAGATAGATGCCCTCGCCCCGAACCACCGTGGGAATCGCGGCCGCGATGTCGCGTTGCAAAAGGTGGGTCATCCGCCCCTCCATGGCCCGAAGTTGCCGCCCCCGAGTGGCGGTCGGCGACCGTCACTTAATCAGCAAGCGGCGTCTGAGTCGACCCCGGGGCCGCGGAGCCCACCGAGGCTGCCCGGTTGCGCTATAGTGGGGGATGCAGGGACGCACGAGATGAACGATTCTGAGATCAAATCCCTGGGCCCGTTGCTGATCGGCCCCGATCCCGCTGATCCCCGGCTTACCCGCAGCATCGAGGGTGTCGATCAGGACGCCTCGGCGGTGACAACGACGGTCGTCATGGAACGGCCGATGACGCTGTTCCTCAACGGCCGCGAGATCGTGACCATGATGACCGTCGGCGACTATCCCGAATACCTCGCTGTCGGCTACCTCGTGAACCAGAACATGCTCGGTGCGGAAGACGAGATCACGGGCGTCGACGTGGACGACGAGACCGAGACCGTCGTCGTCCGCACCGCCCGCGAGACCGACTTCGAAGACAAGCTCGCGAAGAAGACGCTGACGTCGGGCTGCGCCCAGGGAACCGTCTTCGGCGACGTGATGGAGGGCTTCGAGGCCGCGCGCCTTCCTGAGAACGTGCCCCTTCGCACCTCGTGGCTCTATGCGCTCACCAAGGCGATCAACACGACGCCGAGCCTCTATCTCGAGGCGGGCGCAATCCACGGATGCGTGCTGTGCCAAGGCGACCGCCCGCTCGTCTACTTCGAAGACGTGGGCCGCCACAACGCCGTCGACAAGATCGCCGGCTACATGTTCCTCGAAGGCCTCGGCGCCGAGGACAAGATTCTCTACACCACCGGCCGGCTCACCAGCGAGATGGTGATCAAGACCGTGAGCATGGGAATTCCGATCCTGATCTCGCGTTCGGGCTTCACGGCCTGGGGCGTCGAGCTCGCGCGCAGCGCAAATCTGACGCTGGTCGGCCGGGCCCGGGGCAAGCGGTTCGTGGCGCTGGCAGGCGAATCGCGTATCCAATTCGACGGCGACCCCGAAACGGTGGCGGACGAGCCCCGGCATTTGCAGCGCAAATCGGCCCGGCCATGAGCGGAGCGCCCCGCACGCCGTCCAAACGCGTGTACGGCGTCCTTCTCGCCGGCGGCCGCTCGCGACGACTCGGCGGCGGCGACAAATGCCTCAGATCGCTCGGCGGCCGGCCCATCATCGCCCACGTGATCGAGCGCGCCCAAGGTCAGGTCGCGGACCTGATCCTCAACGCCAACGGCGACGCGGACCGGTTCGCGCGCTTCCCCATCGCGGTCGTGCCGGACATCATCGGCGACTTCGCCGGCCCGCTCGCAGGCGTGCTGACGGGCCTCGAATGGGCAAGAGAACACGCCGCGGGCGCCGAGTGGGTGGCGTCGTTCGCGACCGACGCGCCGTTCCTGCCGCGTGACCTGGTGGCGCGCCTCCTCGCCGCCGTCGGCGAAGACGGGGCCGAGATCGCCTGCGCCACGTCCGCCGGCCGGGCGCACCCGGTCTTCGCCGTGTGGCCGGTGCGGCTCGCGGACGCACTTCGCTCGGCGATCGCCGACGAAGGGCTGCGCAAGATCGATCTTTGGACCGCGCGATTTCGAACCACCCGGGTCGAATTTGCGAGCGTTCCCGTCGATCCCTTCTTCAACGTCAACACGCCGGACGACTTGGCGGAGGCCGAGCGCTTGGCCGACAGCGTGGACCGGTCTTAGAGCGCACTCCGACCGGATCGAACCCTATGAGCGGAGTTATATTGCGCCGTGGCGAGAGCTGATCGCGCTTCGCGGCGCGCCTGCCTGAACACCCTGAAATCGCGTGGCACTGGTCCGTTCCCAACCCAAAGCGGACAGCGGCCCCTTGGGACCGCCGTCACGTCATGGGGCCGTAGAATTGTCGGTTACGACAGATGTTTCTTGAAATGCGCGACCGTGCGCTCCCAGGCCAGATTTGCGGCTGCTTCGTTGTAACGGGTGGTCGAGTTGTTGTGGAAGCCGTGCCGCGTTCCCGGGTAGGTATGCATCTCGTAATTTGCATTGTTCGCCTTGAGCGCGGCTTCATAACCGGGCCGCATTCCGTTGATGCGGGCGTCGTCCGAGGCATAGTGGATGAGCATCGCCGCGCGGATTTTCGAAACGTCGTCTGAACTGGGTGCGGCACCATAAAACGGCGCGCCCGCGTTCAGGTCTCCGCCCATCTCGACGGCCAGGAAATT
>JASLLV010000011.1 GCA_030746935.1 Rhodospirillales bacterium
GGCCCAAAGACCCGAGCGAAATGAAGGCCGGATGTTGCGCACCCGGGACAGTTCGTCCCACACCCACGACGCTCTAAGGGATTCGACGTAAGACTCGAGGACCGCCGGCGAGCCATCCGCATCCAGAGCCGCGACCGCGGCCTCGGCGGCCAGCATTCCCGACTTCATCGCCGTGTGCGAGCCCTTGATCTTGGGGACGTTCATGAACCCCGCCGCCGCCCCGATCAGCGCACCGCCGGGGAAGACGAGGCGGGGGATCGACTGCCAGCCGCCTTCGTTGAGCGCGCGCGCGCCGTAGGCGATCCGCCGGCCCCCCTCGAATACCCGGCGGATGGCCGGATGGGTCTTCAATCGCTGCATTTCCTCGAAGGGATCGAGATGAGGGTTCTCGTAGTCGAGGCCGACGACGAAACCGACCGCGACCTGGTTGTCCGCAAAGTGGTAGAGGAAGGAACCGCCATAGGTGGCGCGGTCGAGCGGCCAGCCGATGGTATGCACCACCCTTCCCGGGCGGTGGCGGGCGCCATCCACCTCCCACAGTTCCTTGACACCGAGCGCGTAGGTCTGAGGCTCGGCGTCCGCGCCCAGCGCGAAACGCTCGAACAGCGTCTTCGTGAGCGAACCCCGGCAGCCCTCGGCGAAGAAGGTATGGCGCGCACGGAGCTCGATCCCCGGAGAGAAGGTGTCTTTGTTGCGGCCGTTCCGGCCGATTCCGGAATCTCCCGTGACCACGCCCCGGACCGCACCTTGGTCATCGTAAAGTACCTGGGCGGCGGCGAAGCCCGGATAGATTTCGACGCCGAGCGCCTCCGCCCGCCCGGCGAGCCAGCGGCAGAGGTTGCCGAGACTGACCACGTAGTTGCCGCGATTGTGCGTCTGCGGCGGGTGCGGAAGCCGGAACGCGCGGCGAGCGGTCAAGAACAAGAGCCGGTCATCGATTGCCGGCGTCGTCAAGGGCGAGTCGGGCTCGCGCCAGTCGGGAAGCAGCTCGTCGAGGGCACGGGGTTCGAACACGGCGCCGGAAAGAATGTGAGCGCCGACCTCGGAGCCCTTCTCGAGCACGCACACGCCGATCTCGCGGCCGCGCTCGGCCGCCGCCTGCTTCGCCCGGATCGCGGCCGCCAGCCCGGCAGGGCCGGCGCCGACGATCACCAGGTCGTATTCCATGGATTCCCGTTCCATTCGAGGCACCTCCCACGCCGCCGGGACCGACGCCGGATGCGCCTTATAGCACAGGCCCGGGCACCCGCGACGCGATGTCGCCCGGGGGGCCCGAAGCTGGTAGGGTGCGCGCATGGACCCCAGGCGCGTGCTCGAATTCTACCTGCTTGCCGGGGCCGACGAATCGATCGGCGAGACGCCCCGCAACCGCTACGCCGAAGAAGGCGGGGAGCGGCGATCGGACCGCGATTCCGCACCCGAGCGCGCGGAACACGCCCGGCCCGGCTCGGCGCCTTCCCCGGCGCATCCGACGCCTCGACCCATCGCGGCGCGGGCGCCGGTGCCGCCTGGCGGAGGAGACGAGACCGAGACCGAGACCGACGCGCCGGTCAGAACCGCCGTCGGTCTCGCCGCGGCCTCGTCGACGCTGGACGAGCTGCATCGGGCACTCGAGTCTTTCGAAGACTGCGCGCTCAAGCAAACGGCCACCAACCTGGTCTTCGGCGACGGCGGACCGGATGCCCGAGTCGTCCTCATCGGCGAGGCGCCGGGAGCCGATGAGGACCGCCAAGGCGTCCCCTTCGTCGGCCAGAGCGGACAACTCCTCAACCGCATGCTCGCCTCCATCGGGCTGGAACGCACCGACGTCTTCATCTCCAACACGGTCTTCTGGCGTCCACCCGGAAACCGCAATCCCACGACCGCCGAGATCGCCGCGTGCCTGCCGTTCGTCGAGCGGATCGTCGAGCTGGTGGACCCCGAGCTCTTAATCGCGCTCGGGGGCGCGGCCGCGAAGTCCCTGCTCGGGATCGTAGAAAGCGTCGGCCAGTTGCGGCGCCGGTGGCTTTCATATTCGACCCCACGCCTCGCGCGGCCGGTGCCAACCAAGGTCACCTACCACCCCGCATACCTGCTGCGTTCGCCGGGACAGAAACGGGCGGCCTGGCACGACATGATCGAGATCAAGCGAAAGCTCGCCGAGCTTTGAGGCCGCCAGGACCGTCGCGTTGACGGCCTCGCGCGCCGGCCGGGGGGGGGGACTAGGGGCTTGCCATTGCTGCGAGAATCGGTTTATTTCTCGGCCAAGAATGAGAGAGGGAAGTTTCTGAAACGAAGGCCCATGGCATTGGGATTGCGGGTGTTTCGCGCGGCCCTGGCCGGTGCCGTTGCCGCTGCGGCGGCTCTCGCTAGCGCCGGACAGGCGGCCGAAGGCGATGTCGAAGCGACGTCGCAGGGCGCCTCGTCGGTGTTTCAAACTTCGGGTTCGCCCGCGACGGCGTCCCTGACGCCGGCCATCCGGGGCGCCGACGACGCGGCGGGCGATTTCGCCCTGCCCGGAATCCTGTCCGCGGACGACGCGGCTCGCTACCGGGTGATTTTCGCGCTTCAGGAGGACGGGAACTGGGCCGCGGCCGACCGCGCGATCGCGGAATTGGGCGATCGCGTGCTGATGGGACACGTTCTCGCCCAGCGCTATCTGCATCCGACCAAGTACCGCTCGAAATACGCGGAACTCAAGGCGTGGATGGGAGAGCACGCGGACCTCCCGCAAGCCCAGCGGATCTATAAGCTGGCGCTCCGCCGCCGGCCTAAGAACTGGCGCCCTCCTGATCCGCCGAGCGGGGCGCACTTGGCTGCTAGCGCGTTCGAGATCGACACCGTGCGCGCGGCTCCGCCGCCCAGATCAGGCAAACTGAGCGCCGCCGACCGCCGCAAGGCGACCGCCCTGAGACGGCAGATCCACTCCTACCTTCGCCGGGGGTGGACCAAGGCGGCGAAACGCCACTTGCGCGATGCGGCGACCGAACGCCTGCTCGGCACTTTCGAATTCGACCGTGCCCGGGCGCGCCTGGGTGCGGGGTATTTCGCCGACGGACACGATGAATGGGCGCTTGAATGGGCGGGCCAGGCGGCAGCCCGGTCCGGGCGCTATCTGCCCGAGGCCCATTGGACGGCCGGGCTCGCGGCCTGGCGTCTGGGCCGCCTGGAAGTCGCCGGGCGGCACTTCGAGGCAGCCGCTGCGACCCCCGACACCTCACCCTGGCTGGTTTCCGCGTCGGCCTATTGGGCGGCGCGCGCGCATTTGGTCTCGGGACAGCCCCGCAACGTCAACCGGCTGCTTGGTCAGGCCGCGAGCCATCCCTACACCTTCTACGGGATGATCGCGCGCCGCGCGATGGGCCTTCGGCTGGTGTTCCGGTGGACCTCGCCGAGCGCGGAACGTGCGGCACTGGCGGCGCTGGCGGCCACGCCGGGCGGTCGCCGGGCCCTGGCGCTCGCCCAGGTGGAGCGGTTGGATACCGCCGAACGCGAGTTGCGCAACCTTTCGGCCGGCGCCAACGACCAAATTGCGCAAGGCATTCTCGCAGTCGCCGACCATTCGCACATGCCGGCGCTCGCGCTCCGTCTTTCAAAGGTCATGTATCCCGGCGGTGGGTTCGACGCCGCCGCCTACCCGGTTCCGCGATGGACGCCGAAGGATGGATTCCGCGTCGACCGGGCGTTGATCTACGCCGTGATCCGCCAGGAATCGGAGTTCAACCCCAAGGCCAAAAGCCCGGCCGGTGCGCGCGGGCTGATGCAGCTCATGCCGCGCACGGCGGGCTTCGTGGCCAAGGATCGCCGCTTCCGGAGCTCGAAGCGCGGCCAACTTTACGAGCCCGCGGTCAACCTCGAGCTTGGCCAGAAATACCTCGAGATGCTGCTCGACGATCCCAATGTCCAGGGCGATCTGTTCCAACTCGCGGTGGCGTGGAACGGCGGACCGGGAAACCTTAGCGCTTGGCTCAAGCGGAAGAATTTCAAGGGCGATCCCCTGCTCTTCATCGAAAGCATCCCGTTGCGCGAGACCCGTATTTTCATCGAGCGCGTGCTGGCCAATCTGTGGATCTATCGCGATCGGTTCGGCCAGCCGACGCCGTCGCTCGACGCGATCGCTGAAGGCAATCGGCCGGTCTACACGCGCCTCGACTTGGACACGCTGATGGTGGCGAAGCATGGCGAAGATCGATGAAGACCGACGTTTCGTGCCCGTCCAAGTCGCGATCCTGACCGTCTCCGACAGCCGCACGCCGGAGACCGACCGCTCTGGCCAGTTGCTTGCCGACAAGGCGGGCGCGGCCGGCCACGCGATCGTCGCCCGCGCCATCGTCATCGACGAAAGGGATGCGATCATCGAGCAACTGAAGGTCTGGATCGCCGACCCCGACGTCGACGTGGTCATCGCCACCGGCGGAACCGGGGTCACGGGGCGCGACGTCACGCCCGAGGCCTTTCAGGCGGTCTACGAGAAGGAGATTCCGGGCTTCGGCGAGCTGTTCCGGATGCTCAGCTTCAAGAAAATCGGGACGTCGACGATCCAGTCCCGGGCCACCGCCGGGGTCGCCCGGGGAACATAC
This sequence comes from Rhodospirillales bacterium, assembly GCA_030746935.1. GTDB lineage: Bacteria > Pseudomonadota > Alphaproteobacteria > Rhodospirillales > JASLLV01 > JASLLV01. The sequence continues at coordinate 4,560 of JASLLV010000011.1, forward strand.
CTCTTCGCGCTTCCGGGATCGCCCGGCGCTTGTCGCGACGCGTGGGATGACATCCTGGTCCACCAGCTCGATGCGCGGCTCGAGCCCTGCAACTTCGTCGAGATGATGCCGCGCTTGCTCGAGAGCTAGGCGCGGTTCCGCGAGGCGCGCCAGCGCGCGAATGCGGCGCCGTCGTCAATATCGTCGAGGGTCTCGAGAAGTTCCACCGAAGAGCCGGGCGGAATGTTGGCCAGCGTATCGGCGAGCGCGTGTTCCGTCGACCAGCGTACGGCGTCGAACAGTCTCGGCAAGAGCCGCCGGCGCTTGAGCCCGACCAGCCAGTAGCCGCCGTCGGCCGCGGGCCCGAACACCGCGTCGGCACGCCCCAACGCGAGAAAGGCCGGGGCCACGTGGCGGGCGCCAAGCTCGGGGACATCGCTTCCGACCACGATCACCGGCCCCGGCGGCATGGCGGCCATCACGCGAGCCATGCGTTTTCCCAAATCGCCCGATCCCTGGGGGACGCGGCGAAGCCGGTGGGGCCAGAATTCGGACCGCTCGGCGTCTCGATCCGGCGTCACCGCCAGGGTCAGGCGCCAACGGGGATCGCGGCGAAGGCGCGCGAGCACCGTTGTGAGCGTCCGGCGGTAGAATGCGGTCGCGCACGCCGCGCCGATGTCGGCGGCAAGCCTTCGCTTGACCGCGCCGAGCCGCGGCGCCCTGGCGAACACGACGAGTTGGTTCGCGTGCCTCATCCGTAGATGCGTAGCAAGACGTGCGGCGGAAAACCCAGGAAATAAAGCCCCAGGCACAAGGCGTTGCGGGTCACCCGCGTGAAGTAGCCTCGGCGCCGATAGCGCGCCGCCGATGTAACCGCGCGCGCATCCAAGATCGCGAGACGGCGCCGCCCGATCCGGCGCACCAGGTCCACGTCCTCCATCAGCGCGAGCGGCCGGAAGCCGCCAAGCGTTTCGTAGAAGCTTCGCGCGATGAGCAACCCCTGGTCCCCGTAGGCAAGCCCGAATAGCCGGCAGCGGAACGCGACGAGACGTTCTAGCAGCCGGGCGGCGCGCGCCGTATCGTCGAGGGCGAAACGAAAGACCGCGGCGCGACGCGCATTCGCCGGATCGGCGACGAAGGCCTCGACGGCACCCGCCCAACCGTCCTCGAGAACCGTATCGGCATGAACGAACAAGAGCCAGTCCCCGTGCGCGGCCGTCGCGCCGGCCGCGAGCTGACTTCCGCGCCCCCGCGGGGCCTCGATGACACGGACACCAGCGTGCTCCGCACGCTCTCGGGTATCGTCGGCCGACCCACCGTCGACGACGACGATCTCGTCCGCGCCGCCGCCGACCATCGAGGCCTCCAACGTGCGACCGACATGCGCCGACGCCTCGAGTGCCGGTATGACGACGCTCAGCAATGCTCCCTCGCGCAACCCTTGGACTCGGCCACAATAGACCAGATAACGGTCGAGCGGGTCGGCGCGTTTGCGCAACGAAGGGCGCCCAAAAACGCCGGTTTGTTCTTGAAATGTTCTACCTAATCTGGTTACGATCAAACCATGATCGAGGAGCTGACGGAGCGCCCGCGCAAGGGTCGCGGCGCAGTGACCAATCGTTCGGGGCGACACGAGCGTCTGACGCGAATCCGCGTCGACGACGGCTGGGCGCGACCCGAAGACGAGGACCGACGGATTGCAACCACCGTCTCGATCGATTCGAGCCGCAGCGTGATCAGCCGCAACGATTCTCCGGACGTCGGGTTCGAGCAGTCGATCAACCCCTACCGCGGTTGCGAACATGGTTGCGTCTACTGCTACGCCCGGCCGAGCCACGCGTGGCTGGGCTTGTCGCCGGGGCTCGATTTTGAGACGCGATTGTTCATGAAACCCGACGCGCCCGCGCTTCTCGCGAGTGAACTCGGCCGGCCCGGCTACCGTTGTCGGGTCGCACTCCTCGGCGCCAACACCGATTCCTACCAGCCGATCGAACGGAAGTTCCGGATCACGCGCCGCATCCTCGAGGTTTTGTCGGCCCACGAGCACCCGGTGAGCATCGTCACCAAATCGAACCTCGTGCTTCGCGATTTGGACGTCCTCGCGTCCATGGCGGAACGCGGGCTCGCGTCGGTCGGGGTCTCGGTGACCACGCTCGATAAGGCCCTCGCCCGCGCGCTCGAACCGCGCGCGCCCGGCCCCGACAAACGCCTGGAAGCGATCCGGAGGTTGAGCGGAGCGGGTGTCCCGGTCACGGTCATGGCGGCGCCCATGATCCCGTTTCTCAATGACGCCGAGCTCGAAAGCATCCTCGAGGCGGCATCCGCCGCGGGCGCGCGCAACGCCGACTACATTCTCGTGCGTCTTCCGCACGAGATCCGCGAGCTATTCACCGAATGGCTCGAGGCCCATGCGCCGGCGAAGGCGGGCCGGGTGCTGGCCGGCATCCGCGAGACGCGGGGCGGCGCACTCTACGTCTCCGAGTTCGGGACCCGCATGAAGGGAAGCGGCCCGTACGCGGAGTTGTTGGCGAGGCGCTTTCATCTCGGTTGCAAGCGTTTCGGGCTCAACGGCGACCGCGACGCCAAATTCAACCTCGACACCACGCGTTTTCGGGTTCCGCCCCGGAGCGGCGCCCAGCTCTCGCTTCTGTGACGGACGGCCCTCGTTCGGCCGGTTTCTTGCGCGGCCAGTTGGCATGATAGAATTCGGTCATGGCCGCCAACGAGCACGCGAACGCGCCTGCGGATACCAAGTCCGGGCCGGCGCGGAAGAATGCCTGATTTCCGCCTCGAGACTGCGGCGCGCAAGGACGGTGCCGACGTGATCGCCGGCGTCGACGAGGCCGGGCGCGGACCCTGGGCGGGCCCCGTGGTCGCCGCCGCGGTGATCCTGGATGCGGAGCGGCTGTGGCCTGAGCTTGCGAGCGGTCTCGACGATTCCAAGAAGCTCGCGCGCCGCCGCCGGATCGAGCTGTTCGCCGCGCTTGGCGAGTGCGCCGAAATCGCGCTCGGCATCGCCGATGTCGCCGAGATCGACACCCGCAACATCCTCGTGGCCACCATGGAGGCGATGCGCCGCGCGGTTGCCGGCTTGGCCGCGGCGCCCCAAATCGCGCTCGTGGACGGTATCACCCGACCGCCGCTGTCGTGCGACGTCCGCTGCGTGGTCAAGGGCGACGCCCGATCGCTTTCCATCGCCGCTGCCTCGATAGCCGCCAAGGTGACGCGAGACGGCATCATGGCGGGACTCGCGTCCGCGTACCCCGGCTACGGATGGGAGCGAAACGCGGGCTACGGGACCGCCGAACACCGCGAAGCGCTCGAGCGACTCGGCCCGACGCCGCATCACCGACGCACTTTCGCCCCCGTCGCCCGTCTCTTGAATGACTAGATTTTGGGGCGTCCCGTTTCCTAAACGTCAAGATATAGCGTGCGGCGTAAATTCATAAGTCCTTGATTCCACTTACTTCTTGACGCACCGCCCAAGCTCGCCCATCTTCCGCGCCATGGGCGGGAGCAAAAAAACCGTGGCGAATCAAGTCCTTCTCGGCGACTGCGTCGAGATCATGGCGACGTTGCCGGCGGACTCGGTCGACGTGGTCTTCGCCGACCCCCCCTACAACTTACAGCTCGAAGGCGCGCTCTTGCGGCCCAACAACTCGAAGGTGGCCGGCGTAGATGCCGCGTGGGATCGCTTCGACGGCTTTCGCAGCTACGACGAATTCACGCGCGCTTGGCTCACTCAGGCGCGGCGCGTCTTGAAGCGCACAGGCACGTTGTGGGTGATCGGGACCTACCACAACATCTTTCGCATCGGCGCCATCGTGCAGGACGAAGGCTTTTGGATCCTCAACGACGTCGTCTGGCGCAAGACCAACCCCATGCCCAATTTCCGCGGCCGGCGGTTCACCAACGCCCACGAAACCTTGATCTGGTGCTCCCGCGCCCGCGGTGAGCGTTATCGGTTCAACTACCGTGCCATGAAGGCGCTCAACGACGGCCTTCAGATGCGTTCAGACTGGCTTTTGCCGCTTTGTACCGGCCCCGAACGCATCAAGGCTCGGGGGCGCAAGGCGCACCCCACCCAGAAGCCCGAGGCGCTTCTCCATCGTGTCATCCTCGCCTCGACCGAGGTGGGCGATCTGGTGCTCGACCCATTCTTCGGCACCGGGACCACGGGTGCCGTCGCCAAGCGGTTGGGTCGCACCTTCATTGGAATCGAATCGGATCCCGAATACGCGCGGATCGCCGAGAGCCGTATCGCCGCGATCGAGGAGCCGGCGGATCCGGCGCTGGTGGCGCCGCTCGAGCGCCGGTCCGAGCCGCGGATTCCCTTTGGCTGGCTCGTCGAACGCGGGCTCTTGGCGCCGGGCGCCGTTCTCTACGATGCGCGGCGCCGCCACACCGCCCGCGTGCGCGCCGACGGGACCCTGGTCACCGCCGATTTCCGGGGCTCCATCCATGCGGCCGGCGCCCATGTCCAGAACGCGCCCGCGTGCAACGGTTGGCAATTCTGGTGCACCGAGGTCAGGGGCCGGCTTGTGCCCATCGATCTGCTGCGACAGCAGCTGCGCACCCAGCTCCAATGAATGTGAACGGGCGCGGCCGCGCCCCGGCTATGAGCCCGCGCCGACGCCGTGCTAGCGTTTGGGCCGAACGGCGACGTCGTGTCCCACGGGAGGCCCCATGATCGAACGGCGCGTGCGGCTTTGGTCGGGTCTTATCATCGCCGCCTACGTCCTCGTCTCGCTCGAGACCGCCGAGGCGGTGCTTCGATGAGTCCTGCTGGTTTGGGGAAACCCGATCGGGCAGGTTCTCCTTTACGGTTCGTTCCTGGTTCACCTATCGGTGTCGCTGCTCGCCGTCTACCGGCGGGGCACCTTGCGGATGCCGCCGTGGGAGGCGATGCAGATCGGCCTCGGCCTGATGATCGTGCCGTTGATCCTCATCCACGTGATCGGGACCCGGGCGATCGGCTTCTCGGAGGGCTTCGAACCATCGTATGCCTACGTGGTGGCCTCGATTTGGGTTTCCGATCCGATCCGCGGCGCCCAGCAGGCGTTCGCCCTGGTCGTGGTGTGGGAACATTCTTGCGTAGGGCTCCATTTTTGGCTTCGCCACCGGCCCTGGTATCCGCGCCTCCTGCCGATCCTTTATCCGGTCGTAATCGTCGTCCCGATCCTCGCGCTCCTGGGCTTCGCCGCGATGGGCGCAACGGTTGCCGAACGGGCCCAAGAGCCGAGTTACCTCGCCTCGGTGTTCGCCGATCTCGCCGGGATGTCGGCGGAGACCATCGCGTGGTTCAAGGGGCTCGAAATTATTGGCATCGGGGTGTTCCTGGCGCTCGTTGCGTTTACCCTCATCGCCCGCGAAGCGCGGCGGTTCCACCGCAACCGCTTCGGGGTCTTCCGCGCCACACTGCCCGATGGCCGCGTCGTGGTCGCGCCGCTGGGTCAGACGGTCCTCGAGGCGCTGCGGGACTCGGGCGTCCCGCATGCCGCCGTGTGCGGCGGGCGCGACCGGTGCACGACGTGCCGCATCGACGTCGGCGCGGCGCGGGAAAGCTTGGCGGCGCCCGAAGCGACCGAGGCCAAGGCGATCACGCGGATCCGCGCCGAGGCCGGCGTGCGACTCGCGTGCCAGATCCGACCGACGGCAGACCTCGCGGTCGTTCCCCTGCTGCCGCCGGACGTGAGTGCACGCGACGCCAACCGACCCGGCGGCATCCAGGGGCGCGAGCAGCCGGTCGTCTCCATGTTCATCGACATGCGCGGCTCGACCCGGTTGGGCGAAGAGAAAATGCCCTTCGACGTGCTCTTCATCCTCAACCGCTTCTTCGCCGAGATGGCGGAAGCGTTGACCGAGACGAAAGGGCATTACGCGCAATTCGCCGGCGACGGGCTGATGGCTCTTTACGGGGTGCGGGGCGAAGCGGGCGCGGACCGGCGACCGGCGGCACCGCGCCCGAATGACCAGCCCGACCAGGGGCCGTCGCCAGCCGCGGGCGCGGATCAGCGGGTCGGCACCGGCGGATCGCTCGAATAGTCGTAGAAGCCCCGGCCCGCCTTCTTGCCGAGCCAGCCGGCCTCGACGTACTTGACCAATAGCGGACAGGGCCGGTACTTGGAATCCGCGAGCCCGTCGTGCAGTTGGCTGATCACGGCGAGGCAGGTATCCAGTCCGATGAAATCGGCGAGCTCGAGCGGGCCCATGGGATGGTTGGCGCCAAGCCTCATCGCCTCGTCGATGGCGGCGACCGTACCGACGCCCTCGTAGAGCGTGTAGACCGCCTCGTTGATCATGGGCAAAAGGATGCGGTTGACGATGAACGCCGGGAAGTCCTCGGCGCTGACCGACTTTTTGCCGAGGGCCTGGGTAAGCTCGCGCACCGCATCGAATATCTCCGGCTCGGTGGCGATTCCCCGAATCAGCTCCACCAGCACCATCATGGGCACCGGGTTCATGAAGTGCATGCCGAGGAACCGCCCCGGACGGTCGGTTTGGGCGGCGAGGCGGGTGATCGAAATGGACGAGGTGTTGGTGGCAAGGATTGCGTCCTCGCGCAGCAGCGGACATAGCGCGGCATAAACCTGTTTCTTCAGCTCTTCGTCTTCGCTCACCGCCTCGATCACCAGATCGCAGTCCTTGAAACCGTCCATCTTGGTCCCGGTGACGATGTGCGCGAGCGCCGCCTCGCGCTCGCTGTCGGAAATCTTGTTCCGGCCGACCTGGCGGCTGAGATTGCTGTCGATGTTATCGCGCGCCCACTGAAGGTGGTCGGGATTCACATCCATCAGGTAGACATCGAACCCCGCCAGCCCGCATACGTGAGCGATGCCGTTGCCCATTAGGCCGGCGCCGACGATCCCGATCTTCTTAATCTGAATTGCCATGTCCGTTTCCGCATTCGTTCTACGAGGACTTCTCCAGCGCGGCGGAGAGTTCTGGCAGAATGGTGAAAAGGTCGCCGACGATTCCGTAGTCGGCGACGCGAAAGATCGGTGCTTCCTCGTCCTTGTTGATCGCCACGATCACCTTGCTGTCCTTCATGCCCGCCAGGTGCTGGATCGCGCCCGAGATGCCGACGGCGATATAGAGTTCGGGCGCCACCACCTTGCCGGTCTGGCCGACTTGATAGTCGTTGGGGACGAAGCCCGCGTCCACCGCTGCCCGTGACGCGCCCACGGCACCACCGATCTTGTCCGCGATCTCTTCGAGCAGTTTGAAGTTCTCGCCGCTCTGCATGCCGCGTCCGCCGGAGATGACGACCCCGGCGCTGGTCAGCTCCGGCCGTTCGGACCGGGTCAGCTCGTGGCGCAAGAACTTCGACAGCGCCGGGTCCTCGGCCGCCGCGATCTCCTGGATCTCGCCCGAGCCGCCCTCGGCCGGCGCCGGATCGAACGCGGTGGCGCGGACCGTCACCACCTTGACGGGATCGGAGGACTTGACCGTGGCGATGGCGTTTCCGGCGTAAATGGGTCGGCGAAACACGTCCTGATCCTCGATGGCGATGATGTCGGACACCTGCGCCACGTCCAGGAGCGCGGCCACCCGGGGCATGACGTTCTTGCCAAACGTGGTCGCCGGCGCGACCAGGTGTTCGTATCCGGCAGCCAGGCCGACCACGAGGGTGGCCAGGCTCTCGGCGACGGGGTGGGCATAGATCGGATCGTCCGCGACCAACACGCGCGCGACGCCATCGATCGCGCTCGCGGCCTCGGCGACTGCCCGGCACGACGCGCCGGCGACGAGGATGCTCGCCTCGCCGAGCGCACGGGCGGCGGTCACGGCGTTCAGCGTCGCGGGCTTGATCTCGGCGTTGTCATGCTCGGCCAGGATCAACACGGCCATCAGATCACCTTCGCCTCGTTCCTGAGCCTGTCTACCAGCTCGGCGACGCTGTCGAGCTTAACGCCGGCGGCCCGGGGCGGCGGCTCCTCGATCTTGAGGGTCTGAAGTCTCGGCGTCACGTCGACGCCGAGCTCTTCGGGCGTCAGCACCTCGATGGGTTTCTTCTTCGCCTTCATGATGTTCGGCAGCGAGGCGTAGCGAGGCGTGTTCAACCGAAGATCCGCCGTGACCACCGCAGGCAACGAAAGCTCGACGGTCTCGAGCCCGCCGTCGATTTCACGCGTCACCTCGGCGGCGTGGTCGTCAAGCGACAGCGCGGATGCGAACGTGCCCTGCGACCAGCCGAGAAGGGCCGCCAGCATTTGTCCCGTCTGGTTGGAATCGTCGTCGATCGCCTGCTTGCCCATGATCACGAGCGCGGGCTCTTCGCGCCCGACGATCGTCGCGAGAAGCTTGGCGACCGCGAGCGGCTGCAACTCGGCCTCGGTCACGACGGCGATACCGCGGTCGGCGCCCATGGCGAGCGCCGTGCGGATGGTCTCCTGACACTGGGGCAAGCCCATGGAGACGGCGACGACCTCGGTGGCGGCTCCGGCCTCGCTGAGTCGCACCGCCTCCTCGACGGCGATCTCGTCGAAGGGGTTCATGGACATCTTGACGTTGGCCGTCTCGACGCCCATCGAGTCCGATTTGACCCGGACCTTCACGTTGAAATCGATAACCCACTTGACGGCGACAAGAACCTTCATCGGCCCTTCGTTCCTTGATGCGGACGACTCGGGGAATTGTCGAATCGATCCACCGACTCCCGCTAACCGCCCGAAATCACGCGAGAAATCGGTGTTTGCTGCAGTTGCGAACAGGGAAGGTACGAGGATGACGGGGACGTGTCAACGACCGCCCGTATCCGGCGCGCCGCCACCGCTCGCAGGCTCTGCGGACCGACCGGTCGCCTCGTTGCCCCGGCCTGCGACGAAGCGAGCTTGATTGACTTCGCCCACGCATCAACCCAGAGTCCCGGTGGCGAAATTCGCCTCCCGGGGGACGCCTTTGAAAGGGACGACTGTCGAGCGCAAGCTCGCCGCCGTACTGGCCGCCGACGTCGCCGGCTACTCACGGCTTATGGGGGCCGATGAGGACGCCACCATGGCCGCTTGGTGGTCGAACCGCGAGCAGGTAATCGACCCGACCATCGAGGCGCACCGGGGGCGCATCGTCAAGCTCACCGGCGATGGGTTCCTCGCCGAATTCGCATCCGTCAGCGACGCCGTCGTGGCCGCGCTCGCCATGCAGATCGAGATCAAGCGGCGCAACGAAGAGGTGCCGGCGGATCGGCGCATGGAATTTCGAATCGGTATCAATCTCTGCGACATCATGGCCGACGCCGAAGATATCTACGGCGACGGCGTCAACATCGCCGCCCGCGTCGAAGCCTTGGCCGAGCCCGGCGGAATCTGCGTCACGGGCGCGGTACGCGACCAGACGCAGGCACGGCTCGGGCTCGACTACGAGGATATGGGCGAACAAACGGTCAAGAACATCGCCGAGCCGGTTCGCGTCTACCGCCTTCCCCTCGCCGCGGACGCCCAGGCGCCCGCTTCGCAGTCGACGCCGGCACCGGCGATCGCGCGGCGGACATTCCGGAGGTGAGCGGCGGTGGGGGCGCTCGCGCTCGCCGTGGTCATGGTCGGGGGGACACTTTGGCTGCGCCCCTGGGAGCGCAACTTCGAGGCAGCGTCGGAACAACGGATGGCTTTCCCGCTTCCCGACAAGCCGTCGGTCGCCGTCCTGCCTTTCGACAACCTGAGCGGCGATCCCGAGAAGGAGCATTTCGCCGACGGCCTCACCGAGAACATCATCTCGACACTGTCGCGGGTGCCGACCATGTTCGTCATCGCCCGCAACTCCACCTTCACCTACAAGGGAAGGCCCGTAAAGGTCCAGGAAGTGGCTGAAAACTTAGGCGTCCGCTACGTCCTGGGGGGCAGTGTCCGCATCGCCGACGACCGAGTGCGGGTCACGGCACAGCTTATCGACGCCATCGCAGGCACCCATATTTGGAGCGAACAATACGACCGCGATTACGGGGACCTGTTCGCGCTGCACGACGACATCACGCGCGAGATCGTGACCGCGCTCCAGGTGGAACTGACCGACGGCGAGCAGGCCCGTGTATGGAGCGCGCTTACGGACAGCCCCGAGGCCGGCAATCATATGATGAAGGGGGTGGAGAAGTTCTATCGCTTCAACAAGGAGGACAACTTGCTGGCGCGGGCCGAGATGGAGCGCGCGGTGGACGCGGACCCCTATTTCGCCCTTGGTTACACACTGTTGGCGTGGACCCATTGGGCGGACGCCAGTTATGGGCGGACGGATTTGCCCGAACGCTCTCTCACCCGGGCCGTGTTGTTCGCGGGCAAGGCGATGGCGCTGAACCCGGACATCCCCGACGTCTACGCGCTCCGCGGCGCGATCCACCTCTATCGACGCGAGTTCGCCGACGCGATTGCGGCGGGAGAGAAGGCGCTCGAGCTTAATCCCAACCACGCGACCAACGCGGCGCTTCTGGCGTTGACCCTCGTCAACACGGGCCGGGCGGCGGACGCGCTCGCGATGATCCGCACCGCAATGCGGCTCAGCCCCTACTATCCCGCTTGGTTCGTCGGCATCCTCGCCGACGCGTACTACGGCCTCGGGGAATACGAGCAATCGGCGGCGGTGCTGCTCGGTCTCATGGAGAGACCGGACGATACCAATGCCATCTGCCGCTGTCGGGTCGGGATCGCGCTGGCCTACGCGGCGCTCGGGCGCGAGGACGAGGCGCGCGACCAGATCACATTGTTGCGCGCAGAAGACCCGCAATTCACGATTTCGCAACTTCAGACCAGCAACCTCCACAGGGACACCTCCGCGGTCGAGCGGAGGGCCGCCGTCTTGAAGCGCCTGGGGTTGCCGGAGTAGGGACGCGGGCCGCTTTTGGGGCTGCTGATTCGGGCTGGTTCGTCCGATCCAACATCGAGCCCCTAGAAGGGCTTAACACGACCACCGCAATTTCATTATGATGAGCGCTTGGCGCACGTGCATTCACGAACGGAGGCAAACCCATTGAAACATCGGTCATTGGTGGCCGCGGCCGTCGCACCCGTTGCCGTCGCCGTTCTGCTGTTGAGCGGGTGTGATCAACCCGACCTCAAACCTTTGGAGGAAGTGCTGTCCAACGACAAAGAGCACGATTTCGTGGATCTGAGGATCAAGATCACGAGAGAGAGTGTCCCGCGTCAAACCGGAGGCAGTTTCAGGCCCGACCGGACCGTGGCGCTGTGCGGCAAGGACAACGGTGACGGGTCGAGTACGTACTGGGTCGATGAAGTCTTGAGCTGCTCGCCTTATTGGACGAAGTATTTCGCTTGCGAAGAGCAAATCCTCAAAAACTGCGGCTTAGTCCCGATCACGCGGGGAATGTTTTAGCCGAGGGCCGATCGCTCTCATCGCCGCCGGGAACTCGGGTTCGTCGCAAAATACGGGCGCTGCCTCCGACTCAGGTCCGGGCGCCGATTTCGTCGGCCGGTTCGGTCACGAACAGCAACGCGGGGTGAGACTGCAAAGGGTCCGTCATGGGCAAGGGACAGGCCGTCAAATCATTGAACCCCTGCCCTAGAGCACCGTCTGGCCAGATTGAACCCTTTGACCGGAGTTATTTTGCGCCGCGCCTGCCCGAACAAGCCGATTTGCCACCATCAAATTGATTCAATCTGATCGGATAGTGCCCTAGCGGTTGGCGCCGGGTGTCCAGAGCACGTCGCGCCGGCCTTCTTCGTTGAGTGTGCGCGCCAGAACGAACAAGTGATCCGAAAGCCGGTTGGCGTAAACAAGCGCGTCGGCGTTCACGCTTTCGCGTTCGCCAAGGGCCGCGATAAGGCGCTCGGCCCGGCGCACGACGGTGCGCGCGACGTGGAGGCGCGCCGCCGCTTCCGAACCGCCGGGAAGGACGAAGGAATCGAGGGGCGCGAGGCTCGCGTTAAGGCCGTCGATCTCGGCCTCCAGGCGCCGAACTTGCGCTTGGCTGACGCGAAGCGCCTGGTCCGCGCGCGCCCCCCCTTCGGGCGTGCAGAGATCGGCGCCCAAATCGAAAAGGTCGTTCTGGATGCGGGCCAGCATCTCGTCCGCCTCGCCTTCGGCCTCGAGGCGCGCGAGACCGATTGCGGCGTTCGCCTCGTCGACGGTTCCGAACGCCTCAACCCGAAGATCGTGCTTGGCCACCCGACGGCCGCCACCGAGCGACGTTTGGCCCGCGTCGCCGCCACGCGTGTAGATGCGCGTAAGCCGGACCATCGACGCCTACCTGCTGCGGATGAAGACGAAGTCGACGCGAATCAAAGGAAGTATGCTCAACGCTTCCATCGGCGAACCATAGCCCGGATACCGGATCGAAAGGTAGCGTCGCGATGCTTCTCGCGCGGCTCAGGCCGTTAGACCAGATCGTGGTCGGTCGGAATCGCCGCCGGCGATCCGCCGACCACGTGAACCTGGTGGATATTATGGGTTTCGAGCGGATTCACGCGCTCGATTGCAACCGAATGGTGGTTCCCATCGACCGCGATCCGCTTGGTACGCTCTTGCCAGATCCCGAGCATGGCGACCTCCAACCCCTCGGTGAAAGCGCGCGCGTCGGTGAGGCCGGCGGCAACCATCATCGGGCGCAACTCGGTCCGCAGCGCCGCGCGGCGACCCCGATCACGCGCCAGCGCGAACGCGGTCTCCACGTACTTGTCGGTCGAGTCTGCGACCAGCTCGCGAAGGCCGATTCGCGCGAGAATACTGGCGCCGACGCGGCCCGCGTGCCGCTCATCCGCCAACGTAACCACGGGAATCCCCATCCAAAGCGCCTCGAACGTTGTCGTAGTGCCGTTGTAGGGCCATGTGTCGAGGGCCACGTCGCCGCCGCCGTAAATCGCTAAGTGCGCGCCCGGTTCCGTCCAGCCGGTAATTTCGAGGCGGTCTCGGGCGACGCCCTCGCCGACGAACTTCTCGGCCAGGCGCTCGCACGTGCCCGCACACCCCAGCGCCTTCGCCTTGAGCAGTAGGCGAGAGTCGGGAAGCGCGTTCAAGATCCGCGACCACGTCTCGATCGTCTGCGGTCCCACCTTGGCGAGGCTGTTGCACGAGACGAACGTGACCGGGCGATCCGGGTCGGACGGCGGCGCCGGCGCCGGCGCGTCCGGCGGCGGGCGATAGCAGAGAAAGCCGCGATCGAGCCGCACCAGGCGTTCCGTGTAGAAGGCGTCAGCCCCCCGCGCATCCGCGATCGAATCGGTGATCCGCCAATCCATGGCCGCGAGGCCGGTCGTGTTGGGGTAGCCGAGATAGGTGATCTGGACGGGCGCGGCCCGGCCGGCGAAGACGCCGAGCCGGTTCCCCATGGTATGCCCGGCAAGATCGACCAGGATGTCGACGCCGTCGGCGCGAACGCGTTCGATGACCTCGGTATCCCCGAGGCCGGCGATCGGACGCCACAGATCGGCGTCAGCCCGAAGCCGGCGGGTCACGTCGTCCTCGGCCCGCACGCCCGAGTAGCATACGACGAAGAATCGGGTGCGGTCGTGGGCTTCGAGTATCGGTTCGATGAAGTAGGCGACCGAGTGGCGGCGGAAGTCCGATGACACGTACCCGATCCGAATCCGGCCATCGCGGCGAGCGGGGCCCGGGGGCGGCGCGGGCATCGCCCGGCCGTGAATTGCATCCCAACGACGGTGTTCGGCGAATAGGGTCTCGGCATCCACCTCGGCGATCCCGTTGAGGGCCAAAAGCATGTTCGAGCGCACGCCCGCGCGCCCAGGCTCGAGCGCTAGGGCGCGGTGGTAGTGCGCGAGCGCGCCGGGTGCGTCGCCCTGCTCTTTGCGTGTCTCGGCGAGGTTGTTGAGGGCATCCGCGTACCCGGGTTGAAGCGCGACTGCGCGCTCGAAGCTGGCGGCGGCATCTTTGTAGCGGCCCAGCCGCTTCCACGCGTAACCGAGGTTGTTGTGGGCGACGGCGTAATCCGGCGTGATCGAAAGGGCGCGTTCATGGCTGCTGGCGGCGTCGGCGTATCGGCCGAGGTCGGCAAGCAGGTTTCCGTAGTTGCTGTGGGCCTCGGCGCTGCCCGAATTGATGGCCAGGGCGCGTTCATAGGCACGTTTGGCCTCGTCGGTGCGGCCCGCCTGGCGGAGAACGGTTCCGAGGTTGCATTGGGTCTCGGCGTCGTCGGCGCGTAACGCAAGCGATCGGCCGAACGACGCGATCGCCTCGTCGAGGCGGCCGAGCGAGGTGAGAACGTTGCCGAGATTGTTGTGGAATCCGGGATCGCCGGGGTTGAGCGCCACCGCGTGGGCGATGAACTGGGCTGCGATCGGAAGACGGTCGGTCAACGCGCAGACGATCCCGAGGAGATCGAGCGCGCCGGTGTGCAGCGGCGTCACATCGAGGATCCTGAGACAGTGCGCCTCGGTGTCTCCAAGCCGGCCCGCGCTGCGATGCGAAAGCGCGGCCTCGAACAAAGAGGCGGCCGTGCCGCGGGCCGGAGCCGATGGCGAGGCCGACTCGAGCTTCGCTTGCCGTCGGCGAGCGCGCCTATTCATGGCGCCGCCGTCGAGCCGACGACGCCGGGGGTTGCACCGGCATCGGAGTAACGCCCTTGCGGCGCACGCGCCGATTCGCGACCAGGGGCTCGAGCAAATCGGTAAGAAACAGGACCACGCCGTCCTGGAACTCGTCGCTGACGAATGACCAGGTCACGAAGACTCCGCCGCGGGCCTCAAAAGCCGCGACCTCGGCGTTGTGGACAAGATCGCGCATCGCGCGGGCCAGATCGGGCGTGCGCCCGACGTACACCCATCGGGGCTGGACGCCCGCGTGCCAGGCGACGAAGACGCCGCTGCGCCCGGCGAGGCCGGTGGCGGTCGATTCGAGCTTGACCAGCCGATGGAAGCGCCGGGCGGCATTCCGTCCCCACTTGGGATCGGGAAGCGCCGCGCGGCCCGTGGCCGCAGCGGGAATTGTCGGGGATCGAGATTGCGGGGCGCTCATGCGGAGGTCTTTCGCGTCGCCTCCAATACCGCGAAATTGCTTGCCGAGTGGTTAATGGCACCGTATCGGCCACAGAGCACTATCCGACCAGATTGAACCATTTGACCGGAGTCACTTTGCGTCGTGGCTAGGCGCCCTTCGCATGGCGATGTCGGGCATCGGCAAAGATGCGCAACGAAGCCACGGCACAAAAGGACCCGGCCTTCGGTGGGGCAAATCGGCTTCCCGGTTTCGTTGCGGCACTCGCCCGATGGTCCCGCATCGCGCTTCGCGCCGCGCCTGGCCGGACAAGCCGATTTGCCACCATCAAATTGATTCAATCTGGTCGGATAGTGCTCTAGGAGTCGCGGTACCCCCGATCAGCCGATCGGGCGGGTGGCGTCTTCGAGCCAGGCCGCCGTCGGGCCGTCGACGATCGCGCCCAGGCTATCGCGCACGCGCGCGTGGTAGGCGTTCAGCCAGTCGCGCTCATCGCCGCTCAGCCGGTCCGCGTCCACGAGCGCCAAGTCGATGGGGGCTTGGGTCAGGGTTTCGAAGGCCAGCATCTCGCGCTCTGCACCCTCGGGCGCCGGGGTCGGTACGACCGCAACAAGATTCTCGATGCGGATGCCGAAGTGTCCGACCTTGTAGTAGCCGGGTTCGTTGGAAACGATCATGCCGGGCTCGAGCGCTATCTGGTTGCCGATCTTGGAGATTCGCTGCGGACCCTCGTGGACGCCTAAATAGCTTCCGACGCCGTGGCCCGTGCCGTGGTCGTAGTCGAGCCCCACCTGCCAAAGCGCTCTGCGGGCCAGCACGTCGAGCTGCGAGCCGCTTGTGCCCTTCGGAAACAGTGTCGTGGCGATGGCGATGTGCCCCTGAAGGACGCGGGTGAAGCGTTCGCGCGCTTCCGCACTCGGCGCGCCGATCGCGACCGTGCGGGTCACGTCGGTCGTGCCATCCAGGTATTGGGCGCCGGAATCCACCAAGTACAGCATTCCCGCCTCGATCCGCCGATTGGTCTCCTCGCTCACTCGGTAATGGACGATGGCCCCGTTCGGACCGGCGCCCGAGATCGTGGGAAAGCTCAACCCGCGAAAATGCGCACCCTCGCTGCGCAGACCCTCGAGGCGGCGGGCGGCGTCGATCTCGGTCAGTTCGCCGTTTGGGGCCTCGGTCGCGAACCACGCGAGAAAGCGCGTCAGCGCCGCCCCGTCGCGCCGGTGGGCGGCGCGGATGCCGTCGAGCTCGACCGGGTTCTTCCGCGCCTTGGGCAACACGCAGGGATCGGGCCGGAACACGACCTTCGCGCCGGCGGCGCGGAGTCGGTCGGCGGCCCAGGCCGGCGCACCGCCCGCATCGAGCCCGACCGCGCTTGCGCCGGCGCCGAGCTCGTCGAACGCGGGGCCCAGCCGGGCCGTGTCGTGAACGCGGACCGCGTTCGCGAGATGGGACTTGACCGCCGCCGTCAATTTCCGGCAATCGAGAAAAAGATCGACCGAGGCATCGGCGTGGACGAGGCCGAAGGCGAGTGCGAGCGGCGTGAAGGGCACGTCGCCGCCGCGAACGTTCAAGAGCCAGGCGAGAGAGCCCGGCGCCGCCAGGAAATAGGCCGCCACCCGGTCTGATTCGAGGGCGCGCACCACCTCGGCGCGCTTGTCCTTCGACGGCCGTCCCGCGAACGCCTGGTCGTGGACCACCACCGGAGCCACTGGCGGCGGCGGCTGATTTCGCCAGATCGCGTCGATCGGGTTGGTCTCGCAAGGAACGAGCTCGGCGCCCGCGCCCGCGCACGCCTCGTGGAATCTGCGGACCTGGTTCTCGGTATGGAGCCAGGGGTCGAATCCGAGGCGCGTCTTGGGCTTCAGGTTCTTGGCGATCCAATCCGTCGCCGGCTCTTCGACGAGGTACCGGTACTGAAAGAGCGTGGCGTCCACCTCGGACTCAAGCTGAAGGGTGTAGCGGCCATCGACGAAGATGGCGGCGGCATCCTCGAGCACCACGGCGAGCCCCGCCGAACCCTTGAACCCGGTGAGCCACGCCAGCCGCTCGGCCCTCGCCGGTACGTACTCGCCTTGGTGCTCGTCGGCGCGCGGCACGACGAACCCGGCGAGGCCGCGCTTGCCGATCTCTCGCCTGAGTGCGCTCAGGCGCTCCGCGGCCCCTCGTGCATCCTGGCCCTTTCGCGCCTTGAGCGCGAGATCATCGCGCAACGCCGCGAGCTCAGCCCGAAGCTCGGGCGCGGGCTCGTCGGCGACAAGTGTGGTCCACAGATCGGGCGGAAGTCCCTCGGGCGCTGCGTTGACGGCGCCTGCTAGCGCGCGGACTTCGGCGACGCCAAGCGTCGATCGCGCGCGTTCGAGAAGCTCGGCGAGCACCGCGTCTCCGGTTCGAGAGCCTTCCATCGCCCGTCCGCCCGCATGCCGCCGTGTTCGTACCTTGATGCGAAGCTAGCAGCTCGCCCTCGCGCTGTCATTCGCCCCATCTTGGCGGGCACTCCATCATGAACGGGACGCCCCATCACAGGGGAACGCAAGAAGGATGAGATATGCGTTTTCTTTAATGCTGCGCTGCAACAAGATCGCTTTTCATGCTCGAAAAAAATCCTATCTCTCGTGTAGGGGAACGGCGTGTGTGCGCGGCGGCGCGCGCGGTTCCGTTTCGAGTACGTTGCCGGAGAACGAGGTATGTGGATCAGCGAATACGTCGCGTTCTATGCCGCCGACCGGGCGGATGCGCACGATAACGCCTGGATCATCGCCCAAGAGCGGGCGATTGCGCGCGAGGCGCGGCGCGAGAGGGCGAGGCGGATTGCCGCCCGTCTGCGCGAGGTGATCTCGGTCGCCGTCGGCGAGGGGATCGTGGGTGCGGCCGTGCGCTGGTTTCGGCGCCGGCGGTATCGAGCCGAACTCGAGGCCTTGAGCGAGCAAATGCTCGCCGACATCGGAATCACCCGCGCCGACATCCCGGAGGTGGTGCGCGCCGCCTATCGGCGCCCAGCGCACCGGCACGCCGAAGCGGCGAACGAGAGAGAAGCGAGCGCCGCAGAAGAGCCGCCGCCTGCCAAGGCGGCCTGAACGAACGCGTCGCCCGAGCATCGGGAACCGCCGGGCGGGCTGGCGTCGGATGCGGCGCCAGAGCCGATTGCGATCGAACGGAACCACGATGTGGATCCGATCGGGCGCGTGATTCCGCCCGAATTTAGTATGAGTAACCAAAATGACGTGCTCGGCGGATCGCCGGTAACAATTGCGCACGACCAGGATCTGGATTAGTCGCGCGCCTGGACGTATCCCTTGGCCTTCATGCAGCGCTCGATGAGCGCGCGCGCCCTCTTGGTCGCCTCGAAGGCGTCCATCTGGGCGCGGATCGGGTGTTCGCGGCTTTCGCGGCTTTCGCGGGCGGTGGCGGCATAGCCCGTTTCGCGCGCCGAATCGCGGTCCTCCTCACGTGTCGCCTCGGCGCGGCACGCGGCCTCGTCCGCCTTCCACTCCTCAGGCGCGAGTGTCGGGTGCTCCCAACGCTGGGGGGCGCTGCACGCCGCCAGCACGATAAGCGCCAGGATCGTCGAAGTCCTCGCCATACCCTCCTATGGCCGATGCGGTGCCGGGGTGCAACCGGCACGCCCGGCCGATGCGTCGGCGCAGCGCCTTGGCGCCGGTCCGAGCGGCGAAAGCGGCCGCCCCGCGGCCACGATGGCCGGGCCAACCGCGCGCAGGCGGACGAATCGCCCGAGCCGCGCGGCCGGTGACAGAAAGGATGCGCATCGTGTAATCTGCGCGACCCGCGACGATCATGCCGTTCGCGGGACTGGGGCGGAAACGCGAATGAAAACAGCGGACTTCGACTTCAAGCTCGCGAACGCGCTAATCGCGCAACGGCCCGCTTCGCCCAGGGATTCGGCGCGCCTTCTCGAAGTTCCGACAAGCGCGGAAGAAGGATTCCACGATCTCACGGTAGGCGCGCTGCCTGATCGCTTCAATGCCGGTGATCTTCTCGTCGTCAACGACACGCGCGTCCTGCCCGCGCGACTGACGGGGCGAAAGAGTGGCCTCGAGGTCCAGATGACCCTTGGCACGCCGATCGCACCGGATCGGTGGCGAGCGTTCGCCAAGCCGGCACGCAAGGTAAAGAGGCGCGACCTTTTCGAGTTCGGTCCCGGGTTCTCCGCCCGTGTCGTCGACCAGGGCGACGGCGGAGAGATTGAGCTCGAGTTCGATCGCTCCGACGTGCATCTGATGGCGGCGCTGGAACGCTTCGGGACGATGCCGGTACCGCCGTACATCAAGCGCGACGGGGGCCGGGACGATCGGGATTTCACCGATTACCAGACCATCTTCGCCACCCACGTGGGAGCGGTCGCGGCGCCGACCGCGGGCCTGCACTTCACCGAGGCACTTCTCGGCGCGCTGGACGCGAGGGGCGTCGAAAAATGCGCCGTCACCCTTCACACTGGTCCCGGAACGTATTTGCCGGTTCGGACAGACACCATCACCGGCCACCAAATCGCGCCCGAGCGGGGCGAGATCACCGAAGAGACCGCCCGTGCCATCAATGCCGCGCGGGCCCGGGGCGGGCGGATCGTCGCCGTGGGCTCGACGTCGCTGAGACTTCTCGAGACGGCGGCCGCAGACGATGGCACGGTCTCGGCTTTCGCCGGCGAGACCGACATTTTCATCACGCCCGGGTTCGAGTTCCGCGCCGTCGACGTGCTGTTGACCAACTTCCACCTGCCGCGTTCGACGCTGTTCATGCTGGTATGCGCGTTCGCCGGAACCGAACGCATGAAAGCCGCCTACGAGCATGCCAAACAGGCTGAATACCGGTTCTATTCCTACGGCGACTGCTGCCTCCTCTATCGCGGTTCGGGGGCGTGACGGGAATCGGATTCGCGGTCTCGGCGGAAGACGGCTGCGCCCGGCGCGGGCACCTCGAGACCGCTCACGGCATCGTCCAGACACCGGCATTCATGCCTGTCGGCACCGCCGCAACGGTCAAGGCCATGACGTCGGAGGCGGTGGCCGAGACCGGTGCCGGGATCGTGCTCGCCAACACCTACCACTTGATGCTGCGCCCCGGCCCCGAACGCGTCCGGGCGCTGGGCGGCCTGCATCGGTTCATGAACTGGCCGAGTCCGATCCTGACCGATTCGGGGGGCTTCCAGGTGATGTCGCTCTCCGCCCTCAGGGATGTGACGGAATCGGGCGTCGCGTTCCGATCGCACATCGACGGCGGGCACTTCGAGCTCACACCCGAGCGCGCAATCGAGATCCAGGGAATGCTCGGCGCCGACGTTGCCATGGCGCTCGACGAATGCATCCCCCATCCGCGCCCCAAGGACGACGTCGCCCGGGCAATGCGGCTCACCAGCCGCTGGGCCGAACGCTCGAAGGCGGCGTTCGCCGCTTCACCCGGGCGCGGACTGTTCGGAATCGTCCAGGGCGGCTCGTTTAATGACTTGCGCGCCGAATCGGCGGACGATCTCGTGCGAATAGGGTTCGACGGCTACGCGCTCGGCGGGTTCGCGGTGGGGGAAGAGAAGACGGTCATGTTGTCCGTCCTCGAGGCCACGGCACCGCTGCTGCCGGCGGGCGCGCCGCGCTATCTCATGGGCGTGGGCAAGCCCGAGGACTTGGTCGAGGCGGTGGCGCGCGGCATCGACATGTTCGATTGCGTGCTTCCGACGCGCTCGGGCCGGACCGGCCAGGCGTTCACGCGCGAAGGGGCGTTGAACCTCCGCAACGCGGTTCACGCCGACGATCCCAGGCCCCTGGATGAATCATGCGCGTGCCCGGTCTGCCGCGGTTACGGCCGGGCATACGTCAACCATCTGGTCCGCGCCGGCGAGATCCTGGGTTCCGTCCTGTTGACTTGGCACAACCTTCATTACTATCAGGACCTGATGGCGGAGATGCGCGGCGCCATCGAGGCGGGCGGCTTCCAGGCCTTCGCCATCGACTTCGCGGCGCGGCGCACCGAGGCCGGCGGCGCCAAGGCCGTTCGGGCGCAAGGGGGCGGATGACCATGCCCAAGCTCGGAGAGGAATCGCTCACCCAGCTCGGGCGCGACGCCAAGATCCCGGCCTCGCCCGCCGAAGCGGTCGTCGAAAGCGTTCCCAACCCGCATCCCGATACCCCCTACGTTGTGCGTTTCACGTGTCCTGAGTTCACCTCGATCTGCCCGCTGACGGGCCAGCCCGATTTCGCTCATCTCGTCATCGACTACGTGCCCGACGCCCGCATCGTCGAGAGCAAGTCGCTCAAGCTTTTCCTCGCGTCCTTCCGCAACCACGGTGCCTTCCACGAAGATTGCACCGTCGCCATAGCCAAACGCCTACAAACGGTTCTCGAGCCCGTTTGGCTGCGCATCGGCGGGTACTGGTATCCGCGCGGCGGAATGCCCATCGACGTCTTCTACCAGAGCGGGCCAGTGCCCGAGGGCCTTTGGCTTGCCGACCAAGGTGTCGCCCCCTATCGCGGACGCGGCTGACCGCCGCCGCCGAAAGCGTGGGCTCATATGTGAAGGCCTGCGTCTTGTGTGAAGGCCTGCGTCTTGCCCCAAATCAGGCCTTGAGAGACCTCGCAACGGGCTGCCGCTCAGGACCCCAAGGAGGCAAAAATGATGAGTTCTTGGGAAGGGTGGTTTTCCGTCTTCAATGCTAATCCAGGCAATCGACCAACACCGCGTTCAGTGCTGCCCCCCCCTGACGAAGTTTGGCAAGCGGTGCAAACGCGTCCGAATTCCAAAAGGAAAGAGCGTGCGCTCTATCTGGAAACTCCAAGACGGTGACGGCGTCGGGAAGTGCGTCGGAGCCTTCTAATTTCGTTGGATTCCCCCCACGGACAAGGAATTTTCCCGCATTGGCCTCGATCAGTGCAGGCACTTTCGAGTAATATTCATCCATCCAGTCACGGTCGTGAATCTCCATTCGACCAATAACCAATACACTCATCCTGATCTCCCCTGTGGGCATTCGTTGGATAGGAACAATAGGCCTGTCAAACGTCGATGCCAGCAGGCCCGAACCCGATTAACATCCCGGCAAGCACATTGTCCGCTGATGGTTAATCCCGGTCATCCGAGCCGACCCGCGCGAATCGGCGAAACGCGATAACGCGCAAAGGCCGTTCAGCCGGCGGGGGCCGCGTTCTGGGCCTCGCGCCTGCGGATCATCCACCAGACGATAAGCGCGCCGATCATCTTCGATGCCGTCATGGCGACGGCGGCGGCGGCGGAGAACAACCCGACGCCGGCCAAGAAGACGGCGCTGTCGACGGGCGTTCCCAGGGCGCTCGAATAAAGAATCCGCTCAGAAAGCGTCTTGCCGGTGAAGCTGTACACGGTCCAGTCACAGACCTCGCCCACGGCGAACGCGGCGGCGCTCGCGATCGCGACGAAGGGATCAGCCATCACGTAGCTGAGAACGGCGCCCACCAACATCGCCAGCAGCACGAAGTGCTCGATCTCGCGCTGGGCGAAGTCGCGAACGACGAAGACGAACCCGACGACGAGCGAGACCGGCGGCCACAGGGTACCGCCGGGAAGCGCGACCAGGGGGACCACGGTGAAGGCCCAGTTCACGGCCACGATCAGGACGACGTAAAGGATCGTGTATTTGAAGCGCATGGCGCCCGGCGATTTCGTTTCACGGTCGAAGGAACGCTGGATACCATAGCGCCTCGAGGCAGGCGAGGCAGCCCCATGCACGAAGTAAAGGACGCCATCCGCGCCCACGCCTTGGAGGCGGGCTTCGCCGCCGTCGGGTTCGCGCCCGCTCAGCTCGATCCGGCCCAGGCTGGCGATCTGGGCGCTTTCCTCGATCGCGGCCTCCACGGAGATATGGCTTGGATGGCGACGACGCGGGCCAGGCGCGCCGATCCCAAGGTGCTGTGGCCGGACGCGCGGACGGTGATCGCACTCGGCGCCAACTACGGCCCCGACGACGACCCGCTCGCCGTTCTTGCCGACCGCGGCGCCGGCGCCATCAGCGTCTACGCCCGCAACCGCGATTACCACGACGTGCTCAAGAAGGCGCTCAAGGAACTCGCTGGTTGGATCGCCAGGACCTATGCGTGCGAGGTCAAACTGTTCGTCGACACCGCCCCAGTGATGGAGAAGCCGCTCGCGGCCCAGGCCGGCCTCGGTTGGCAGGGCAAGCACACCAACCTGGTCTCGCGGCGTTTCGGCTCGTGGCTGTTCCTTGGAGAGGTCTTCACGACGCTGGCGCTACCCGCCGACGCGCCCGAGCGCGATTTCTGCGGCAGTTGCGATCGCTGCCGCCAAGCCTGCCCTACCGGCGCCCTGACCGCGCCCTATCGCATCGATGCTCGGCGTTGCATCTCGTATCTGACCATCGAACACAAGGGCCACATCGCGCGCGAGTTCCGCCAAGCCATGGGCAAC
This sequence comes from Rhodospirillales bacterium, assembly GCA_030746935.1. Taxonomy (GTDB): domain Bacteria; phylum Pseudomonadota; class Alphaproteobacteria; order Rhodospirillales; family JASLLV01; genus JASLLV01. The sequence continues at coordinate 27,834 of JASLLV010000011.1, forward strand.
CGCATCTACGGCTGTGACGATTGCCTCGCCGTCTGCCCGTGGAACAAGTTCGCCGAGGCAAGCGAGGACGAGGCGTATCGGCCGCCCCCAGGCCGGGGCGCGGTCGGGCTGGCCGAGTTCGCGTCTCTCGACGATGCCGCGTTCCGCAGCAAATTCGCGCGCTCGCCGATTTTGCGGACCGGGCGCGACCGTTTTTTGCGCAACGTATTGGTCGCGATCGGCAACAGCGACGATCCGGGATTGGCGTCGGCGGCGATGGCGCGCCTCGACGATACGTCGGCGCTGGTGCGTGCGATGGCGGTCTGGGCGTTGGCGCGCCTTCTCGACGCGAACGCTTTCGCCCAGCTTCGCAGATCCCACTTGGATACCGAGGCTGACGCCTATGTCCGCGCCGAATGGCGCGCGGATCCCGCCGGCCCGGAGATCGACGCCTTGACCCGCCCGTTCGAGGGCGCTACCGAAGGAACGCTCGAAGCGTGAAAGTGACGAATGGTTGATATTCGCGATCCCCGAACTTGGCACCGGATCGCCGCCGGCGCGATCCTTTGCGGCGTTGTCTCGTTCTCGTTTCCCGCGATCGCGACGGACGATCCCGGACCCGGCGAGAGCCTTCGCGACTGCCCCCAATGCCCCGAGATGGTGGTCGTGCCCGCAGGCAGCTTCATCATGGGGGCGAACGAACGCCACAAGAACGAGCGCCCGGCGCATAAGGTGGCCTTCGCGAATGCGTTCGCGATCGGCAAGTACGAGGTCACCTTCGACGAGTGGCAGGCGTGCCTCGACGACGGTGGCTGTTCGACCCAACCGGACGACCACAAATGGGGGCGCGAGCAGCGCCCCGTCATGAACGTCACCCACGCCGACACGGTGGGCTATACCCAGTGGCTGGCGCAGAAGACCGGCAAGGTCTATCGCCTTCCCAGCGACGCGGAATGGGAGTACGCGGCCCGCGCCGGCACCGATTCCGCTTTCTGGTGGGGAGACGAGGCCGGGGTGAACCGGGCGAACTGCCGCGACTGCGGCAGCGAGTGGAGCAAGAAAAGCTCCGGGCCCGTCGGATCGTTCGCGCCCAACCCCTGGAATCTGTTTGATACCAGCGGCAACGTCTGGGAATGGGTGGCCGATTGCTGGAATCCGACCCACGACGGAGCCCCCGAAGACGGATCGACCCGCCTCGACGGCGACTGTCGCATACGCGTGATGCGCGGCGGCTCGTGGTACTACTTCTCGAAGAATTCCAGATCGGCCTGGCGTTGGAAGAACGACGCCCGCGTCAGGAGTTACGGCATCGGCTTCCGCGTCCTTCGCGAGCTCGACTAGGGCAAGCCCTCATCATTCGAAGGTCTACGCGTCGTATTGACCCAACCTGATCGGCGACCGGGCCGCCCGACACCGTCGCCCTCTTCCGGCCGAAAGGCGGCTCGGACGAAATTTCGCCGGCGCGACCGGTCTCAAACCGAAACCAGACATTCGCACGCCGATCCCAACCGGTGCCCGTTTATGCGTGCATGACCGAGGGCATCGACCACACTTCGTTGAATCGCCCCGGCGTGCGGGGCGGTTCCGCCTAAAAGGACAATGGGTCGAGGCGTCGTCGGTCCGTCACGCCTCGAGGTCCAGGATGCTCCTGGGGCCGAAAGCGGCGTCGGCCGCCTGGCCGGCGGTCGCCGAATCGGTGATCGCTTGCGCGGCCCGGTAGGCCGAATGGCCCACGCGAAATGACGCAAGGTGGGCTCGCGGAGGCTGCGAGTCGTTTCCCTGTTCGAAAAGTTGGGCGAGGAAGGCGGTGTTCGATGCTTCCGCGCCCGGCGCGGGCGCGCTTGCTCCCGGGGCGGATTCGCGACCGGTCGAGCCCGGCGCCGAAGCCGGCGCCACAACGCTATCGGGTTTCGGCGCGCTGCCAATCGGGGCGCGGACGCCCGAAATTCCGGGTGCCGGACCGATGGATGCCACGGTTGCGAGCCTCCCTTCTCGAACGCGGCCAACGGCCATGATACGGGACGCAAAGGCCGGAATCCATACGCCGGACAATGAATCCCGAGGGGGTGGAAACGCGAGCGACGGGGCCGTGAAGCGGATGGCGCCTGATTGGAACCGCGATGCGGCCACGATCGGGCGCACCCATCCGCTCCGTTTCGATCGAAGTGACCCGATTCTCGAGATCGGCGGATCGCCGCGGGCGTTTCCGCCCGACCACGATCTGGTCTAGGATCGCGTTTCCGTGTCGAGGAACCGAATCGGCAACGAGAACCCGGTCCGGATCAGCCGAGGAGTGTGAGATGAGCTCACTGAGAACCGATTGGAAGGGCGTGTATCCGCCCATCGTCACCCCGTTCACCGAAGCGGAAGAGATCGACGAGGCGGCCTTTCGCAAGGTGATTGATCTTCTGATCGACGAGGGCGTCCACGGCATCATCGTCGCCGGCTCGACCGGCGAATGGTATTCGCTCGCCGACGACGAAGTGTCGCGTCTTCTCACGCTCGCGAAGGAGCAGATCGCGGATCGGGTACCGCTTTTGGCCGGAACCTCGTCCATGAGCACGCACCATGCGGTGGCGCTGACGGAACGGGCGGCGGAATTGGGGTGCGCAGGCGCCATGGTCCTGCCTCCGCCCTACGTGCTGCCGACCGCGGACGAGGTCGTCGCCCACTTCGAGGCGGTCGCGGACGTCGGTCTTCCGATCATGGTCTACAACAACCCGAAGCGGACCCAGGTGAACCTCGACGCGGCGTTCATGGAGCGGATCGCGGCGTTCGATTCGATCGTCGCCATGAAGGACAGCGTCAAGGATCTCTA
>JASLLV010000120.1 GCA_030746935.1 Rhodospirillales bacterium
TATGCCGCTTGTTCGCCATCTCTGATCCTCCGTTTTACTCATATTAACGGTGGACCAACTCAATGGGGGAAGACCAGCCTTACCCTCGGCCTTCACCTGGGCTATCGCCCCCAAGGTCTCGTCCAAGGGAATCGCAGGGTTGGGCCAGTGGACCAGCAACAAATCCACGTAATCGGTTTTAAGCCGCTCGAGGCTGGCGTTGGCCGATCGCTGCAGATCTCCCTCGGCCAGGTTTCGTGGCAGCACCTTGGTGGTGAGGAAGATCTCAGCCCGCGCGACTCCCGAATCGGCGATGGCTTGGCCGACCTCGGCCTCGTTCTCGTACATTTGGGCGGTATCGATGTGCCGGTAGCCGACCTCGAGCGCGAAGCGCACCGCGGCCTCGCAGGTCGGACCCCACATGCCGTAGGTGCCGAGCCCCAGGGCCGGGACCGTTGCCCCCTTCGCTTCGATGACGATCATGATCCACCTCCTCTCCGGGGGCGCTCGGCCGCATTTGAACCCGCGCGCCTTCGCAGTACGCGCCCGGGCCTCTCGCCCGTCGAGCGGCCCCGCTCCCACACTGGAACGCCGTTGACGATTACGATTTCGATGCCGCGCGCAGCGCGTTTTGGACTTTCGAACGTGGCCTCGTCGCGCACCGTCTCGGCATCGAAGAGGACGAGATCGCCGTGAAAGCCCGCCTCGATCCGCCCGCGCTTCTCAAGCGCGAACTCGCTCGCCGCCAAGCCGGTCATCCGATGGACGGCTTCTTCCAAGGAGAATAACCCCAAGTCGCGGCAGTAGTGTCCGAGCACCCGCGCAAAGGTGCCCCAAAGTCTGGGATGCGGCCATTCATCGTGGGGTAGGCCGTCCGAGCCGATCATGGTGCCGGGATGGCGCAGCACGCGCTGCACGTCGTCTTCGTCCATGGCGAAGTAGATCGCGCCCGCGGGCTGCAAACGCTCCATCGCTTGCGCCTCGTCGCTCCCCATTTCGGCCGCGATGTCGGCCAGCGTGCGGCCGGCGGCATCGGGGCGTGCCTTCGACCAGGTGATCACGGTCGAACTCGAGCGAGAGACGCTCACCGGGTTCAACACCGTCGAGGCGGCGGCGTAGGGATAGACGTCGACCGCCACGCCCTGGCCTGCGCGGGCGGCGTCGATCCGCGCCAAGGTCTCCTTGGTGCGCCCGAAATTTTTCTCGCCTTGGATCTTGTGGTGCGAGACCAGAACCCTGACCCCGGCGGCGCGGCCGATGTGAAGCGTCTCGTCCAGCGCCTCGACGATGCGTTCGGCCTCATCGCGCATGTGGGTGGCGTAAATTGCGTCCGCGGGCGCCAACACCTCGGCGAGCGCGATCACCTCGTCGGTGCTCGCGGCGTTTGCGGGGTCGTAAAAGAGCCCCGTGCTCATCCCCGCCGCGCCGGCCACCAATGCCTCGCCGATGGCGTCCCGCATGGTTTTGATCTCGGAATCCCGGGCCTCCCGGTCCAGCGCCCCCATGGCGCCGACGCGAAGCGTCGTGTGCCCGACCAGCGCGACGACATTGACCGCCGCCGGGTGCGCCTCGAGCGCGTCCAGGTAGCGGGCGAAGGAATCGAAGCGGTATCCGGTCTCGTCGCCGAGCAGATCCAGCGGCGGCGGAAGCGCACCCTTGGGGCGGAGCGGGGCCAAGCTGATGCCGCAGTTGCCGGTCACCACGGTGGTGACGCCCTGGCTGACCTTTGGCGCCATGTCCGGATCACTCAGGACGAAGCGGTCGTCGTGGGTGTGGGTGTCGATGAACCCTGGCGCCAGCACCTGGCCGCCGGCGTCGATCTCACGCGCGCCCGATAGCCGCGAGAGATCGCCCACGTCGGCGATTCGGTCGCCCGAGATGGCGACGTCGCCTCGCCGACGCGACGCGCCGGTCCCGTCGACCACGGTCGCGTTTCGGATGACGATATCGCAGGCGGCAGGCTCTCGCATCGATCCTCCGTCGCATTGCGCTCCGGTGCCCCGGCGCCCCGCGCTGCCGCGCCCGGATGCGGCGACGAACCGTAGAGCACTATCCGACCAGATTGAACCATTTGACCGGACTTTTTTGCGCCGTGGCGAAAGCGGATCGCCCTCGGCAATTCCGCCCGACCACGATCTGGTCTATGCGCGCTTCGCATTGTCGTGTGCGATGTGCGATGTCGGACATCGGCGAAGACACGCGGGCGACGCCACGGCGCAATTGGACCCGGCCTTCGGTGGCGAAATTCGGCTCGCCGAGTTCATTGCGGACTCGCCCGGTGGCCCCGCATCGCGTTTCGGGGCGCGCCTGCCTGGCAAGCCGATTTGCGACCATCAAATTGATCCAATCTGGCCGGATAGCGCTCTGGACCAGATCGTGGTCGCATGGAATCGCTGCCGGCATTCCGCCGATCAAATAAACTTACTCTAACTTATTGAAATAGAGCGCATTCGCGCGCTTGATTGGAACCGCGTCATGGTTTCAGTCAGGCGCGATCCGCTCTCGTGAAAGGAAAAAAATGTTGAAGTATCACAACCCCGATACGGTCGCCCAGCCCACGGTCAACTATAGCCTGGGCGTCGAAGTTCCCGCCGGCGCGCGTCTTCTGGTAACCGCGGGCCAGATCGCGCGCAATCCCGACGGCACGATTGCCGAGGGAATCGAGGCGCAGGTGGAGCGCACGCTTCAGAACCTGCTCGAGGTCCTGGACGCGGCGGGCATGGGACCCGAGAACCTGGTCAAGGTGACGACCTATCTCGTCGATCGCGCCCACGGTTCCGTCTTTCGCGAGGTCCGCGATCGCATGATCGGCGCGCCGGCGCCGGCCGAAACCATGCTCGTGATCGCTGGCCTCGGGCGGCCCGAGATGCTGATCGAGATCGAAGCGATCGCGGCGGCGTAAACGCGCGTCCGGCCCCGATCTCAGGCCGAGTCCCAGTCCGGCGACCAGGCGGGATCGACGAGCCGCCGTTCGCTGGCAAGGGCCGCGATCGCCGCCAGGTCCTGGGCGTCGAGGGTGAAATCGAAAAGGTGGAGATTCTCGGCGACGCGCCCGGGATCGGTCGATTGGGGAATGGCGATGACGCCGTCCTGGTCGATCAACCATCGAAGGGTCACCTGGGCCGCGGTCTTGCCGTGCTTCGCGCCGATTCGCCGAAGCGTTGCGTTGCGCGCGGCCTCGCCCTTGGCCAGGGGGCAGTAGGCGGTCAGCGTCATGCCTTGGCTGCGCGCGAAATCGAGTAAGCGCCGCTGGTTCAGGAAGGGATGGTATTCCACCTGGTTGGTCAGGAGATCGGCGCCGAAGGTTTCGACCGCTTCTCGCAACTGGCTCACCGTGTAGTTGCTGACGCCGATGAGGCGCACGCGACCGGTGGATCGGATCTCGGCCAGCGCGTCGAGGACGACGGAACGCGGTGTTTTCGCAACCGGCCAGTGGGCGAGGAACAGATCGACGTAGTCGGTCCGGAACGCGTCCAGGCTGCGCGCTACCGAGTCCCGGAAATCACGGCGTCCCAGGTTCGCCCGCGAGATCTTGGTGGTGAGAAAGATTTCCGACCGGTCCATTCCCGATTCGGCCACTGCCCGGCCGACCGCGGCCTCGTTGCCGTAGCCTTGGGCCGTGTCGATGTGGCGATAACCCGCCTCCAGGGCCTGGGCGACGGCCCGGGCACAGGTCTCGTCATCCAGACGGGCGGTGCCGAACCCAAGCGCCGGCACGCGGGCACCCTTCGATTCGATGATCTTCATGGCCGTGTCCCGGCAGTGGGCGGGTGGAAATTCCGCGCCCGAATCCATAGTCGGGTTCTTGCGGCACCCGCAACCGTGTTATCGTTACCGGACCGAGCGATGGAATTGGGGAATCAAGTCCATGGCGAAGGCCGAATCCGGGTCCGAGAAACGCCGCCATCCCCGCGTTCGCGTGGATAAGCCCGTGCGCGCCAAGGCCGAAGGTCGGGAACATTCGGGCTCCCTTACGGACATCTCGGCGGGCGGCGCCGCGCTTCGGGTTACGGCCGAAATTGACGAGGAGACCGAAGTCGAACTCGACATCGAGGACCTGAGGGATCTCTCCGGCCGCGTGGCGCGCGTTCTCGACGACGGCTTCGCCGTCGAATTCGAGCTGGACGAGGACGAGGAGGACAGCCTCGTCGCCGAGATCATGGGAATCCACGACGCGATCCGGTCCGAAGAAACCTGAAACCGGCCGCCTGGCCCATCGTTTCCTTCGTCGAACGGCGATCAATCCGAAGATTCGGCGATGCCGTCGAAGTCGTCGAGGCCTTCGATGCCGTCGACGCCGTTGGCCCGCGCCAAGCATTGGGTGATATCGAGCCGCTTGCGCAGATTTTCCACGTAGGCGGCGAGTTCATCCTCTTGGAGTGAGAGTCCGCGAGACTTGATCACCGCGGCGCCGCCACGCTCGTAAATCTTCTCCATGGCCTCGAGCTGACCCGCCCATTTCTCGATATAGGGCGTCCAGTTGCCGCGGTGGCGTCGATTCACGTAATCGATGACCCACTGGTGGTCGTGCTTTACCCACCAGTCGACGTCGGGAAACTCCTCGCAATCGCCCATCGCTGCGGCGACGGCTTCCTGCGCGGCCGATCCGCCGTCTCGGAGGCAACGCGTGATCGCCACCCGCGCCCGCACCCGTTCGACGTATTCGAGAAGCGCGTCTTCCTCGAGCGTGATTCCGCGTGACTTGATCGCTACGGTCGATCCGCGTTCGTAGATTTTTTCGAGGCGTTCGAGTTGGGTTTCCCACTTGTCGACGTAGGGCGATCAATTGCCACGGTGTTTGCGGTCGACGTATTCGACCACCGATTCGTGGCTGAGATCGCCCCACCAATCGACTTCGGGGAACGGATCGCAGGCGCCTTCAGCCCCGTTCCCGAATCCCGCGACCAAAACGCCGAACGCCGCCGCGAACCCCGTTCCGATCAAGCGAAACCACATGGACCTTTCTCGTTCGATTCGACTGATCCAGATGACCATGCGCGCCGCAACGCGCTGACTAATAGATAGGAAATCGTGATCGCCGGTTCAATGGCGCCGGCGCTGGGGGAAGGGATTGCGCCTGCCCTTCAGGAGCGCCGGCCCGCCCCGGTGACTCACGATCGAGGCGGGCCCGATGAGTGCCGGTTCTCTTGCGGCTGGATCGCCGGAACGTTAGTCGACCTTCCGGTTCGCAAACAGCCAAAGTACGATCACCAGCGCGATCAGCCCGACGATGCCGTTCTCGCCGAAGCTCTTGATTAGCTCGATCAGGTTTGCGACCACGTCAGCGGCCGTGAACCAAGCCTTACCGAAGAGAATCTGAACGACGATGAAAAGGGCGACCAGAAGCAGACCAACTTCGGTGATCTGCCGGATCCAGTCTTTGATAACGTTGAATATAGGCATACTACCTCCCCTTGGGCGCTTTTTCGTGGTTGTTCCCGCGACCGCGCCGCGCGTTGCCTTCATAACGCACTATTGACGCTAGCGGTCATGGTTCTTGTCAATAAGTTTCCGCGACGCCCCTGCCCGGGGCCCATCTGATGATTCGAATGCGCGGGCTGTTGATCCGCCTTACCTCGGCGCCGGCGCCCGTAAAGGGCATCGCCTGCATGGCCGGCGGCGGCTTTTTGCTGACGCTCAACGACGCGGTTTCGAAGTGGCTCACCGCCGAGTACCCGATCGGCGAATTTCTGTTCCTAAGGGGGCTATTCATCATGGTTCCCATCGCGATCGTAACCCGATGGTCCGGTGGGATCGGGGTGCTTCGGATCCGCGATTTCCGCGGCCAGTCGGTGCGCGCGGTGTTGACCACGACGTCGACTTATCTGTTCATATTCGCGATCGGAATCATGCCGCTCGCGGACGTGATCGCCATCGTCTTCGCTGGTCCGCTGTTCTTGACCGCGCTGGCGCCGTTCCTGCTTTCCGAGCGGGTCGGGTGGCGGCGATGGTTGGCGGTGATCGCCGGTTTTGTCGGCATATTGGTGATGATGCGCCCGACGCCCGAGACTTGGCGGTTGGTGGCGCTCGTGCCGCTTATGGTCGCGCTGCTGGCGGCGTTTCGCGACATCGTGACGCGGAAACTGTCGTTCGTCGATACGTCGCCGGCGACGCTTTGCTTCACGACGGTCGCGGTCATGCTTTCGGGGCTCGCCACCGTGCCCTTGGGATGGAAGCCGGTGGCGTGGGGCGACGTGGCCCTGATGGCGGTCGCCGGCCTGCTGGTCGGGGGCGCCCACTTCCTGATGATCGAGAGCCTGCGTCTCGGCGAGGCCGCCCTCGTGGTGCCGTTCCGGTATGCGAACCTCATCTGGGCGACCATTCTCGGGGCTCTCATCTGGCAGGACGTTCCCGATCGTTGGATGGTCGCGGGCTCGGTCCTTGTCATCGCCAGCGGCCTTTATATCCTCAGGCGTGAGACTCGCGCGCTCGCCTCGCGCAAGGGACGGTAACGAGAAGGAAACGCGTATCCCATGACGGACGTCCGGTGCGTCTTGAAGATCAATGCCGCGATCGGCGAAGGCCCGGTCTGGTGTCCGCGCGAGGGCGCACTCTATTGGGTCAATATCCCGGCCGGCGCGATCCACCGCTTCGATCCCGCGACCGGGGCCGATGCGGTCTTTTGCGTTGGCCGGCGGGTGGGATCGTTCGCGCTTCGCGAATCGGGCGCTTTGGTGGTGGCGGCCGACGATGGGTTCGCGTTCTTCGACCCCCGGAACGGCGCTTTCGAGGAACTCGATCAGGTGGAAGCGCACTTGCCGCAGAACCGCTTCAACGACGGAAAATGCGATTCGCGGGGGCGCTTTAGGGCCGGGTCCATGGCGGACGACTATCTGAACGCCCCGGCGCCAAGCGGGAATCTCTACCGGCTGGATCCGGATTTGACGGTCACGCGCGTGGAAACCGGCGTCACGATCTCGAACGGGCTGGGCTGGAGTCCCGACGACGCCACCATGTACTACGCCGACACCGGAGCGGGAACTATCTACGCGTACAATTTCGACGCCGTGGAGGGTCGGATCGAGAACCGCCGTGTCTTCGTCAAGGTGCCGCCGGAAGAGGGCGAGCCCGACGGCATCGCGGTCGACGCCGAAGGCTTCGTCTGGTGCGCGCTTTCGGGCGGCGGGCGGATCGCCCGCTACGACCCCGATGGCCGGACCGAACGTTGGGTCGCACTGCCGGTGCCGCTTCCGACCAGCCTCGCGTTCGGCGGAGACGAGCTCGACATCCTTTACGTCACCTCGATGAGCTACGAGCTGAGTGCGGCCGCGTTCGCCGCGGCGCCACTTTCGGGAAGCCTGTTCGCAATCAATGCTCCGGCGCCGGGGCTGGCGGTCGCGCGGTTCGCCGGCTGACGCGCCGGTCCTTACCGAAGCCGGTTGATGCCGTCGAAGGCGGCGGTCTTGTAGCACTCGGCGAAGGTCGGATAGTTGAACACGGTGTCGATGACGAAATAATCGACCGCGCCGCCCAACGCGAGCACCGCCTGGCCGATGTGTATGAGCTCGCTTGCGCCTTCGCCGAGGATGCTGACGCCGAGGAGCTGGCGCGTCTCGACGTGAAACAAAAGCTTCAGTAGCCCCGTCGAATCACCGAGAATCTGGCCCCGGGCGATTTCGCGGTAGGACGCCTTGCCCACCTCGTAGGGGATCTCGGCCTCGGTCAGCTCCTGTTCATTCCGGCCGACCGTGGAGATCTCGGGGATCGTGTAGATCCCGAGCGGGAACAGCTCCGGCACGCTTTCGGCGTCCACCGCAAACGCGTGACAGGCGGCAAGCCGGCCCTGTTCCATGGAGGTCGAAGCGAGGCTCGGAAAACCGATCACATCGCCCGCGGCGTAGATGTGAGGCACTTCCGACTGGTACGACCCGTTCCGGAATGCGGCCACGATCGTCGGCAGTGATCCCGGCAGCCTCAAGGTTCATCCCGTCGGTCGCCCCGGTCCGCCC
>JASLLV010000121.1 GCA_030746935.1 Rhodospirillales bacterium
TATCATCCCCACGGCGAGGCGCCGGCCGGGGGCGATCCCGGATTCCAGGGCTTCGGACGCGCGGTCGCCGATGTGGACGGGCGTTATCGCTTCCGCACCATCAAGCCGGTCCCCTATTCCTCGCGGACGCCGCACGTCCACTTCAAAATCGCGGCCCAGGGATTCCCTGGCCTCGCCACCCAGATGTACGTGGCCGGGCATCCGATGAACGCGCGCGACTTCGTGCTTCGGCGCATTCGCGACGACCGCGCCCGCGCCCGCGTAATCGTTCCCCTGGTGGCGGGCGAGGTGGCGGAGCCTGGCGCGTTGGCGGCGCGCTTCGACATCGTCCTCTGAGGCGCGTAATCCGCGCGCGGCGGCGCGGGCGCGGCTCGGTTGCCGCGATCGCGGCGTGGGCGCTAAGATAGTCGCCGCGTTCCCCACCCAATCTGCACAACCCCCCGCGGAGGCGCCAATGGCCGCGTTCACGACCCGCCCGGAAATCCTCGGCACCTTCGGCGTCGTCGCCTCCACCCATTGGCTGGCGACGGCGAGCGGCATGGCAATCCTCGAGAAGGGTGGAAACGCCTTCGACGCGGCGTGCGCGACCGGCTTCGCCCTTCAGGTGGTGGAGCCGCACATGTGCGGCCTTGGTGGCGACGTGCCGATGATTCTGGCGACCGCCGGCGGCGAGCGCGCCGAGGTGATCTGCGGCCAGGGTCCCGCTCCGGAGGCGGCGACGCTGGAAGCCTACCGCGCGCTCGGCATCGACCTCATCCCCGGAAACGGACTTCTGGCCGCGGTGGTTCCAGGCGCGTTCGACGCGTGGCTGCTGTTGCTCGAGCGTTTCGGGACCATGACGCTGGCCGATGTGCTGGCGGCGGCGATCGGATACGCCCGCGACGGCCATCCCATCCACCCAAACGTGGTCGACGTCATCGCCGGCGTGAGGCCGTTGTTCGAGGACGAGTGGCCGACGTCCGCCGCGGTCTATCTCCCCGGCGGCCAACCGCCGTGCCCGGAAAGCCTGTTCCGCAATCCGGTTCTCGCCGAGACGTATCAGCGCCTCGTCGACGCCGAGGCGGCCGCGCATGGTAGCCGCGAGGCCGGAATTGCCGCCGCCCGGGGCGCGTTCTACGAAGGGTTCGTCGCCGAGGCCATCGACCGATACTGCCGCGAAAACGAGGTTATGGACGCCAGTGGCGAGCGCCACCGCGGATTCCTCACCGCAGACGACATGGCCCGTTGGCGGGCCACGATTGAAGCGCCAGTCACTTACGACTACCACGGCACGACCGTGTGCAAGACCGGCCCTTGGGGCCAGGGTCCCGTCTTCCTCCAGCAGCTTGCGCTTTTGAAGGGGTTCGATCTTTCCGGCATGTCGGCCGACGATCCCGATTTCGTCCACACGGTCGTCGAATGCGCCAAGCTGGCCTACGCCGACCGCGAGGCGTACTACGGCGATCCGGATTTCGTCGATGTACCGCTCGAGACCCTGTTGAGCGATGACTACAACGATGCCAGGCGCGCGCTCATCGGCGAGGAGGCCTCGCTCGCGCTTGTCCCCGGCGCGGTGCCGGGATTCGAGCCCCGAATCGTCCAACCCGCACCGCCGGAGGAGACCGCGGGCGCCCTTGGCGTCGGCGAGCCCACGATCGCGGGCCCCAACCGCCCTGCGGGACCGGCGGCCGGCGACACCGTCCACTTCGATATCGTCGACCGCCACGGCAACTTCATCTCGGCGACGCCAAGCGGCGGCTGGCTGCAGAGCTCGCCGGTGATTCCCGAGTTGGGCTTCTGCCTGCCGACCCGGGCGCAGATGTTTTGGATCGAAGACGGGCTTCCGTCGAGTCTGGCAGCGGGGAAAAGGCCGAGGACCACGCTTACGCCGTCGCTCGCGCTGCGCGACGGCAAGCCATACATGGCCTTCGGCACGCCGGGCGGCGATCAGCAGGACCAGTGGTCCTTGCACTTCTTGCTTCGCCACCTTCACTTCGGGCTTAACCTGCAAGAAGCAATCGACGCGCCGAGCTTCCACTCAGAGCATTTCCCGAGCTCATTCTACCCGCGTCAGGCAAGCCCCGGCCGCCTCGTCATGGAGGGACGGTTCTCGTCACCGACGCTGGCCGAACTCGAGCGACGGGGACACCTGATCGAGCTTGCCGACGACTGGAGCGAGGGCCGGATGACGGCCGCGGTCAAGGACGGAGACATCCTCAAGGCCGCCGCCAACGCCCGCCAGATGCAGAACTACGCGATCGGGCGATGAGCCCGGGGGGAGGCGCGCGTTCGCGTATCCCTGGAGCGGAGCGGATGACGACGCCCGAGGATCCGCACTGGCCCCGCGCCTCGTGGTGGCTCGAGGGCCGCACCGCGGACGCAACCGCCGACGACGCGCCGCTCTTGGCGGTGCTCGGCGCGCCGCTCTCGCAGGCCTCGCACGCGGGCAACAACTGCCACAAGGCGCCGGCGATGGTACGCGCGGCGCTCAGCCGGTTCTCGCCGTTTGCGGCCGGAGTCGGGTGGCCCGCGCCCCGGAACGTGGATCTGAACACGGTGCGGCCGGTGGACCTCGGCGATGTGGCAATTGGTGATCTCGACAACGTCGCCGCGCAATCCGAGATCGCCGCGGCGGTCGCCGCTTTGCCCAACCACCCGTCGCTGGCGCGCGTTCCGGATTTGCTCGTCGTCGTCGGCGGTGACGATGCCGTGATCCGCCCCGTGATCAACGGATGGGGATGCGATCTTAAGCGCGCCGCGCTTCTGACCCTCGACGCCCATCACGACGTCCGCGTCTACTACCGCAATATGGGCCCCCACAACGGGGCCCCGGTGCGCGGCCTGATCGATGACGGCCTGCCGGCGGCCAATGTCGTCGAGGTCGGGATCTCGTCATTTGGCAACTCGGCCTTCTACCGGGCCTGGTGCGAGGAACGGGGCATCACCGTCGTCGGCGCGGCCGCCGCCCGCGCTGAGGGCGTCGGGCCTTGCGTCGCGCGGCACCTGCACGCCTTGGCCGAACGCGCCGACGTGATCTTCGTCGATTTCGACTTGGACGTGCTCGACAGCGCGTTCGCGCCGGGCTCGTTCGGGGCGCGGCCTGGCGGGCTCGCGTCGTGGGAGTTGCACCAGGCGGCGTTCGCCGCCGCCAACCATCCCAAGGTCAAGGGAATCTGCATCGTCGAAGTCGATCCCGCCCTCGACGACCGCGCGTGCACGACCGTCGACAATGCCGCGCTTTGCCTGTTGCACGCGGCCGCCGGCCTGGCCGTGCGAGAACGGTAAGCCGCGTCTTAGCCGCCGGGGACGGTTCCTTCGGGAAGGGCGATCACGTGGCGCGCGATCTCACCAGGGCGCGTAAACCACACGTTCCCAGCGTCCGCGTGGCGGGCGATGTGCTCGAATGCGCTTCGCAGATGGACCAGCCGGAAGGGCTGGCCCACGACCATGGGGTGAAGCGCGATCCCGCACACCAGCGGCGCGTCGTCCGCGAGCGCCAGAAGCTGGTCGAACTGATCGGTGATCATGCGTCCGAAGTCCGGGGCCGTTCCGAAACGCCGTAGCATGGCCGGCACGTCGTTGACCTCGGCCGGATAGGGCACCGACAGCAAGGGCCCGGCGCGGGTCCGCATCCAGATCGGCTGGTCGTCGCACGGCCAGTCCATCACGTAGAGATAGCCCGCCTCCTTGAGCAAATCCGGCGTCACCGGGCTTTCCGATATCCAGGGTCCCATCCAGCCCTGGGGCCTTTCGAATCCGTGGCGGACGAAGGTCATGGTCGCCTCGTCGATCAGGGCCGCTTCGTCCGCCTCCCACAACTCGCCTTGGGCTTCGGAATTGGTGCGTCCGTGGCCGACGATCTCGTCGCCGCGTTCGCGGATGCGCGCTAGGATCTGCGGGTAGCGATCGCAGACGGTCGAATTGACCAAATGGCAGGCCGGCAAGCCGAGCTCGTCCAATAGATCGAAGATCCGCCACACACCCACCCGGTTGCCGTAGTCGCGCCAGGCATGGCTTCGCTGGTCGGTGCACGGGACGGGCCCGGGCGTATGGCCGAGCCCTTTTCCGAAGTGGAAGTGTTCGATATTGACGGCCACGTAGAATGCGAGCCGCTTGCCCTCGGGCCAGTCGTAGTCCGGCCGCTCGACAATCGGGGAATAGTCGTAACGATCGTGGTCGTCGGCCATGGCGTTGCCCTTCCTTCGATTCCATATGCGCCCATCGGAGACCCATTATCGGACCTGCCGCGCCGGCAATAAAGGAAAGCTCCGCCCGTGCGGCCGTTGATAACTTGGATCACTCGGCTAGCGTATCGGCAAGGCGACGCGCGCCGCCCGCGCGTGCCCAAAAACAGCGACAAGGTTCGGGAGGCGGTCATGGCCGAGGTCTTGTTCAAGAACTTCGAACTTTTGGACGTGCACGAAGGAGTACTCAAGTCCGGTCATCAGCTCCTGGTCAAGGATGACCGGATCGCGGCGGTGAAAAAGGGTGCCATAAGGGCGCCCAAGGCCGAGACGGTCGACTGCGGCGCCCGCACGCTCATGCCGGGGCTGATCGATTGCCACCTTCACATTCACAACCGCGGCCGCCTGGGGCCGGCGGCGTATCCCCAGGCACTTCCTTCACTTCAGACCGCGACCGCGGGCGACGTGCTCAAAGGCGTGCTGATGCGCGGTTTTACGACCGGGCGCGACACCGGCGGCGCCGATCTGGGCCACAAGCAGGCAGTCGAGCAGGGTCTGTTCATTGGCCCACGCCTGTTCGTCTCCGGCAAGTCCCTGACCATGACCGGCGGTCACGGCGACGGCCGCTCGCGGTTCGATCTGTGCGAGCCCTGCGCTTGCGTCCACCTTTCAGGCGGCGGGCGGATCGCCGACGGCGTCGACGAGGTGCGCAAGGCGGTCCGCGACGAGATCCGCCTCGGCGCCGACGCGATCAAGTTTTCGGCCAGCGGCGGCATCGCGTCGGCCGCCGACACCATCGGCCATATTCAGTACTCGATGGAGGAGATCGAGGCCGCCGTCGACGAGGCGACGCGCTCGGACACCTATGTCCTCGCCCACGTTTACAGCGACGTCGCCATCCGCCGCTGCGTCGAGGCGGGCGTGCATTCGATCGAGCACGGCAACTTCCTCTCGCCCGAGACCGCGGCGCTGATGGCCGAGAAGGGCGCGGTCCTGGTGCCGACACTCGTCACCTTCCGGGCGCTCGCCGAACGCGGTGCCGCCATGCAGATCTCGGAATTCGAGATGAGCAAGATCCACTATGTGCTCTCGAGCGGGACCCGCTCGCTCGAGGTCGCCAAGGCCGCAGGCGTCAAGATGGCGTACGGCACCGACTGCTTCCGGAGCGGCGAAGAGTACGAGAGCCAAGAGTTCCTGGTCCGGGCCGATGTGCTGAGCGCCGCCGAAATTATCCACAGCGCGACCGTGGTCGGCGCCGAGTTGGTGCGCATGGCCGGCGAGATCGGCGTGATCGCGCCGGGAGCTTACGCCGACATTCTCGTCGTCGACGGCAATCCCTTGGACGATCTCGGCCTCTTCCAGGACGAGGGCGCACACATGTCCGCAATCATGAAGGAGGGGCGGTTCTACAAGAACCGGCTCGCGTCCGCCGGCCTCAAGGCTAGTGCCAAGCGCGCCCTCGAGACGGTCTAACCGAAGGGCCCGCCGCGCGCCAGCGCCGCCAAGCCGCCTCAGGCCCGGCAACTACCGCAGATCGTCGACGACCGCGTTCAGCGCCTCGAGGCTCGCCAGTCCAAGGCGGTGGCTTCGCCCGGGCGACCACCCGGTGCGCGGGTCGGGATGGGGGGCGTGGTCCTTGAACGGCATCTCGAGGGTCAGTGCCAGACACGCGAAATGGTCGGCGACCCACGACGAACACAACGTCGGCTGAAGCGGCCGGTCGCCGTCGCGCGGGTAGCCGTACTCGGTCGCGTGGTCGGGAGACGCCTGGGCCAAGGCCTCGTCGAAGCGCGTGCGCAGCTTAAGCAGGTGATCGGTGAGCGACGGCACCCGGTCGCCGCTGATGATGAAGGTGTAGGGGTGCCACTCGACCGCGTGGGCGTCGATCAGGAAGTCGACGCCGAGCGCCTGCATGCGCTCGCGGACCACGAAGACCTCGGGCGTCTTCTCCATGGTCGGCTCGGCCCAGGCGCGATTCAAGTTCTTGCCCGCGGCATTGGTGCGGTGATTGCCGCGTCGCGAACCGTCCGGGTTGATGTTGGGAACGATATGGAAGACCGCGCGCTCAAGCAGCCGTCGCGCGATGGGGTCCGATCCGTCGAGCAGGCGCTCGCACACCCCTTCCAGCCAGAACGAGCCCTGGGTCTCGCCCGGATGGTGGCGCGCGATCAGCCAGCAAGCGCGCTTGGCGGCGCCAGAATCCCCGATGGTCATGAGCTCGATGTCGTTGCCGTCGAGCGAGGTGCCGAGAACCTCGTGGCGCGCAAGCGGCGATGCGAGGCAGCGGCCGACGAAATCGTGCTGGCGTTCGGACGCGTAGGGCGCGAAATAGGCGTAGTAGACAAAATCGCGCTCGGGCTGGTGAGAGACGGTCATGGTCGTGCCGTCGTACGCGGTCGGCACCCGGAACCAGTCTTCGCGGTCGTATGACGCGCAAACGCGATAGCCCCCTTCCCACCCCGACGGGTAGCTGCATTCGCCGGCGTTCTCGAACACGAGCCGAAGCTCGGTCGCGCGAACGCCGCTGACGCGGAAGTAGAACCACATCCGATAGTCGGAGGCGGACTCGGTCGGGATGCGTAGCCGGACGTTGCCCGGATCGGTCGCCTCGACGACCTCGATGCTGCCCGATTCGAAGGAGGCGCTGATATGCATGGGACGAACACTAAAGCCGATCGCGCCCGATGGGAACCGTGATGCGGTTGCGATCGGCCGCGTGAATCCGGTCTATTTCTACGTGACTCGCGAACGAGGGAAATTTACGGACATCTCCGTCGGTTGCAACGACCCGGGGTACTCTGGGAATGTCTGCGTCCGGCTAACAGCGGCGGTTCAGCCGCGCATCTGCGCACGACCGTTTTCCAGCGCCAACCGGACACCCGGAAAGGCGTGCCGCCGGTCCTTTCGTGACCCGAGGCGGGCATGGGCGTATGGAGAATGCACCGAATGCCGTGCTTGGCACGTCGCCCTCGAGTTTGATCTCGGGGAAACCGCGTGCCCATCCCGAGCCGCCAAACCGGGATGAATTGACGCGTTTTCGATCATTGCTCGATCATGCTACCGTTTTCGGCGGACAACGGGGGTCAATCGCGGAATGACGGCTAGATTCGTGCCCAAGGAAATCGGGTCCGACTTGTGGATGGTGGCCGGTCTGCTGGCACTTGGCATCGCCGCTCCGGCAATTGCGGACGATAGTGTCGATGCCGATCGGCTGGTGGCTCAGGCGGTCGTCCCCCAAAAGCAGGCCGAGGCCGGCCGGGACGCATGTTTTCGCGAGCCGACCAGTGGCTGCTTCATTCTCCAGGCGCTCGGGTCGATGAAAGGCATCTCTGACGCCCGTGTACTCGCCCATGCCTTGAGGTCGATTGCCGAAGCTCAAGCCGAGGCCCTGGGATCCATTGCCGGGGCTCAAGCTAAAGCCGGCGATATGGCCGGGGCGCTGAAGACAACTGAGAGCATCACCGATATCGATGACCGAGGCTCGGCCCTAAGCGCCATTGCCGATGCCCAGGCTGAAGCGGGTGATATTGCTGGGGCACTGAAGACAACCGAAAGCATCACCAATGCCAATCACCGAAACAGGGCGCAGTATTGGATTGCCAGGTTTCAAATTGACGCGGGCGATATCGCCGGGGCGCTAAACACAGCCGAAGGCATCGCTAGGCTCAGGACTCATTGATTGAGATAGAAGATGACGAAAGCGGCGATGCATATGGCTGAGAAGAAAGTGTGGG
>JASLLV010000122.1 GCA_030746935.1 Rhodospirillales bacterium
CGTCCTCGGTAATCAGGACCGGCGCCGGTTTGCCCGGGATCAACGCCGTACAGATGGCGATGTCCTGTTTCTTGAGCGCCTCGTTCAGCGCCTCGGCCTGCTTCTCCTGGTACGCGGCGCTCATTTCCTTCGCGTAACCGCCTTCGGTTTCGGCGTCGGCGGCGGCTTCCGGATCAACCTCGAGGAATCGTGCGCCGAGGCTCTCGACCTGCTCCTTCACTGACGCGCGGACGTCGTAGCCGGTCACTACGGCGCCGAGGCGCTTGGCGGTCGCGATTGCCTGAAGACCGGCAACGCCGGCGCCGATCACCAGGACCTTCGCGGGCGCGATCGTTCCAGCGGCCGTCATCATCATGGGAAACGCGCGGCCTATCTCGGCGGCCGCGTCGAGCACCGCTCGGTAGCCGGCGAGGTTGCTTTGCGACGACAGCACGTCCATGGCCTGCGCCCGCGTGATCCGCGGCATCAGGTCCATGGCGAAGGCTGTGATCCCCGCCTCGGCGCAAGCTTCCATGTCGTTCCCGTGGGAGAGCGCCTGAAGATTGGCGATCAGGAGAGCGCCCTTGGGCATTGTTGCGAGCTCGCTTTTCGCGCCGCCTTCGGCGATCGGGCGCTGGACCTTGAAAATCACATCCGCCGAATCGAGCGCCGCTCCGGCGTCATCGGCGATGCTCGCGCCCGCATCGCGGAACGTCGCATCGGGGATCGACGCGCCGGCGCCGGCGCCGCGTTCCACGGCGACCTCGAATCCCAGTTGAATCAGTTTGCGCACGACGTCGGGCGAACCGGCGACGCGCGTTTCGCCGGAGCGGAGTTCTTTCAGGATGGCAAGCTTCATCGCTCGTGTTCTTATTCTTGTTCTTAATCTTGGTTTTGGAGTCGTTCGGCGACGAATCGGGAGGGTCTTGGAGGACGGTATTTATGCTCCCTTTGGCCCGCGGAAACAAGGACCTGGTAGAAAAAAAGCTCGGAATCGATTTTTTTTCCGATCGGGCGGTCGCCGCGCGTCGGCGACACCCCGAAACCGGATTACAGGTCGGTATCCGTGATCACGCTTCGGCGGCGATCCGGACGGCCCTCGAACATGCTGACGACATCGCGAACGGCTGCGTCCAGGGCATCGAGGCGTTGCAGGAGCTCGGCCTCAGGGTCCGCGTCCTCGACCACCTTCAGATAACCGCGCAGGGATTGGGACTGGGTCGCGATGACGTTGACGAAATCGTGGATGCTGCGGGGGCGGCGCACGTACGCCCGATGAACGTTGCGCAGATTGTTGACGAGAATCTTGATGAGCGCTTGCAGGAAGTTGTCGTATTGGCCGAGCTTCGCTTCCAGCAGATCGCTCGGAATCCTGACGACGACGCTGTCTTCGATCGCCATGGCCGAAGCCTTGCGGTCGCTGCCGTCGATGATCGCCATTTCGCCGAACAGCTCGCCGCCCGTCAGCGTCGCAAGGTGCAGCGTCCCCTCGTCCACCGACTTGAAGATTCCCACCGAACCGGATTCGACGATGTAGGCGGCGTCGCCGGGATCCCCCTCCTCGAACAAAACCGCGTCCTTGGGAAGAAATTGCTTGGTGACGTCTGAGGATTCGAACATTGCTCGCTGGCCCCGTTCACGCGCGCACGATCCGCTCGCTCGCCAACCAATTGTATCAGCACGAACGACGCCCTTACAAAAGGGTTGCGGCGCCGAGAGAGCGCGCGACACCGTCACGCCGCTTAACGGGCGCGCGGCGCTTCAGGCCGCGCCACGTAAACGGAAGCGACGCCGATGATCGCCGCGCCCATGATCGTCCACTGATCGGGAATCTCGGAAAACACGAAGATGCCGGCGACCGCCGCCAGCGGCAGACGCAGGAAATCGAGAGGTAGCACAAGGCTCACGTCGGCGTGCGTAAACGCCCGCATCATTCCGAACTGTCCGCCAAGCGCGAAAATGCCGACGGCGATCAGCCACCCGAACTCGGCGGGTGTGGGCGGCTCCCAAACGAGCACCGCCGGAGCGGCCGTTATGACCGTCGCGATCAGCGAGAAGGTGATCATAATCAGTATCGGAGGCTCTGACGCCGTCAGCTGCTTGAGATAGGCCATGGACATGGTGGCGAGAAAGGCTCCACCGAGCGCGACGAGCATCGCCGGGTCGATCTCCACCTGTGGCCGGACGATGAACAGGACACCCGCGAACCCCAGCACCGTGGCGCTCAGCCGGCGCGCACGGACCGCCTCGCCGAGGAATATCGCCGAGATCACGATGCCCCAAAGCGGGGTCGTAAACGATAACGCCATCGCGTCCGCGAGGATCAGCTCGCGCAGCGAATACGCGAGGCAGGTAAACGATGTCACCCCGGTCACTGCGCGAAGGACATGGACCCACAGCCGCTGCGGTCGCAGGCGCTGGGGCGGGTTGCGAAACAGAATCGGCAGCAAGACGACGAGGACGACCCAGTTGCGAAAAAAAACGATCATGGAAATGGGAACGGCTTGGGCGAGATGTTTCATGACGAGACCGCCGGCCGTAAAGAAGGTGACCGCCATAAGCATCCACAGGACGCCGCCGAGATTGTCTGAAAGCGCGCGCAATCCCTCGGCAAGCGCGTTACGCCTGGATGGGGTCGGCCCAGGGGTGTCGTTGCGGTCCATTCGGGGTCCAGAGCGCTCGCGCCGCGACCCCGGGAATCAGCCGGGCAAGGGGATCGCGCAGGCTTTCAAGGCCGTGCGCTGGCGAGCGGTGACGGTGCGTTCGTCGTAGCCATCGATCAGGTCGTGGTACATCCTGTGCCAGTTCAACCGCGCGCGAAGATGGAGGAACACCGACCCGAGGCCGATCGCCGCACGGTCCATGAGCAGAAATTCGCGCGGCGGCTTTACACCGCCCACCCGACGCAGTTCCTGGTGCACCTTGGATGCGACCCGGGCGCCGTAGACGCCGCCCTCGTTATCCTGAATCGGTTGGACTCGATCGCGCATCAGGGGCGCGTAAACGAACCGCGCCCATAGGTTCAGGATGTCGATGACTTCGCGCTCCAGTCCGATGAATCCCCAGGTCTCGTACGCATGTACGGCCAGGTCCTCGTCGTCGTTGCAAAGTGCCCGATAAAGATCGATCACTCCGGTGACGAAAGTGGGTTTGAAGACCCGGATGCATCCGAAGTCCATGAGGTTGACCGATTGGTCACAACGGACGGAGTAGTTTCCGAGGTGTGGATCGCCGTGGATGACGGCGTACCGGTAGAACGGGACGTACCACGCGCGGAACATGTTCTTCGCAACCGCGTTGCGAATTCGCTCGGGCTTGCCCTTGAACGTGAGCAGCGGCTCGCCGTCCAGCCAGGTCATGGTTAGCAGCCGATCCGACGACAGCGCGGGAACCGTTTTCGGCAAGTGCACGCCTTTTTCGCGACGCAACATGCGCCCGTACAATGCCAAGTTCGCCGCTTCGCGGCGGTAGTCCAACTCCTCATGCAACCGGGCCGAAAGCTCGGCGTGAATCTCCGTCGGATCGATTCCCCGTTCGTAGCGCCGGTAGACCGAGAAGATCAGCTTGAGCTGATTGAGATCGGCCTCGACGATCGATCGCATGTTCGGATACTGCAGCTTGCAAGCGAAGTCGCGGCCTTCGAAGTCGCGCGCTCGATGGACCTGACCGAGCGAGGCGGCCGCGGAAGCCTCGTGTTCGAACGAGGCGAAGACGTCCTGCCAATCGGGGCCCAGCTCGGCGGTCATGCGCCGTCTCACGAATGCCCAGCCCATGGACGGCGCGTTGGTTTGAAGCTGGCCCAGTTCCTGGAGGTATTCTTCGGGCAGGACGTCGGGAACGGTCGCGAGGATCTGCGCGATCTTCATCAGCGGCCCCTTGAGGCCGCCGAGCGCGTTCTTGAGCTGGACCGCTTGCTCGCCGCGGTCGAACTCGAGCCCGAATACGCGGCCGCCCGCGAAACGGGCGGCGAGGCCGCCGACCGCCGTGCCGACGCGGGCATACCGTTTGACGCGCCCCGTGAGCGTTGCGTCCTCTTGGGTCCGGTCGTCGGCCGCCATGTCAACCTTCGTCGATGGAATCAAACGCGCCCGACTATAGGCGGAGATTCCGCGCCGCGCACCACCGGCCGCTCGGTTCGCGTCCGCGATCGATTGTATGGGGTCCAGTCGGGAAGACAATCGGACGCGACGCCGAGCGATCCGCACCGGACCATAGAGGCGCAACTGCCTCACCGGGAGCTATCGCGCCAAGCTTGCATGGCACCGCACTTACCGTGAGGCACCTTTCAGTGCTATGTTTCCATAGCGTCTAGCGCGTTCCGTTACGTGAATTCTCCATGTTCGGCGGTGAATTTTCGAGGCATTCGAATATGCACATTTTCCCCATCGTTGCGCGCATCGCGCAGCCCGGATTCGGTTGCGGGCTGGATTCGTCTCCTTGAGACGACACACGCGTCGCGGCATCCAAAGGACGGAAAACTCATGGACCAATGGAACTGGCCGAATCTGGTGGCGATGTTCTTCGAAACGGCCGCCCGAAAGGCGGATAAGCCGTTCCTGTGGGCGAGGGTCGGAGACACGTACCAGCCCCTGAGTTGGCGCGCGACCGCCGATCGCGTCAGTGCGCTCGCCGCCGGCTTGCGCGAACTCGGGGTCCAAAAGGGCGATCGGATTATCGTGATCTCGGAGAACCGCCCCGAATGGCTGATCGCCGACGTGGCGATCATGGCGATCGGTGCGATAACCGTTCCGGCCTACGTGACCAACACCGAGACCGATCACCTGCACGTGGCGGTCAACTCAGGCGCGCGCGGCGCCATCGTATCGACGCGGCAGCTTGCGGAACGCTTTCTCCCCGCGGCGCACAAGTCCGACGACATGCAGTTCGTCGTCGCCATGGAGCCACCGGATATCGACCAGAACTTGAGCGTGTCGCTCCACGCCTGGGACCAAGTGATCGCGGCGGCTGGCGCCGGGCAGGCGGAGGCGGAGGCGGAGAGTTGGGGGCGCGACGATACGGCCTGCATAATTTATACGTCCGGCACCGGCGGGGCGCCCAAGGGCGTCATGCTTCATCACGGCGCCATTCTGCACAACTGCCGCGGCGCGTACGATGCTTTGCTTGAACTCGGCCTCGGCGACGAGGTGTTTCTCTCGTTTCTGCCGCTTTCGCACAGTTACGAGCACACGGCGGGCCAGTTCTTCCCGGTCTCCATCGGCGCCCAGATTTACTATGCCGAAGGAATCGAGACCCTGGGCAAGAACATGGTGGAGGTCCGACCCACCATCATGACGGCGGTACCGCGGCTCTACGAGACCCTTCACGCCCGCTTGACTCGGGGGGTCCGCGCCAAGGGCGGCCTTTCGGAGAAACTGTTCGAAAAGACGGTGGCGCTGGGACAAAAACGCTACGAGGCACGCGAGCGTCTAGGCTTCGGCGAGTCCGTCGCCGACGCGATTCTCGACCGCCTGGTGCGCGGCAAAGTACGCCAGCGCTTTGGGGGACGCCTCAAGGCGTTGGTTTCGGGGGGCGCGCCGCTCAACCCCGATATCGGGATCTTCTTCACCGCGCTTGGCCTCAGGATCCTTCAAGGATACGGCCAGACCGAGGCGGCGCCGGTCATCAGCGTCAACCGCCCCAACCGGGTGAAGATTCACACGGTCGGCCCGGCAGTCGTCGACACCGAAGTTCGCATCGCCGACGACGGCGAGATTCTGGTTCGGGGCGAGCTCGTCATGCAGGGATACTGGCGCAACGCCGAAGCCACCGGCGAGGTCATCCGCGACGGCTGGCTCCACACTGGCGATGTCGGCCACGTGGATGAAGACGGCTACATCGAAATCACGGACCGCAAGAAGGATATCATCGTCAATTCCGGCGGTGACAACGTCTCGCCGCAGCGAGTCGAAGGAATTCTGACGCTCGCGCCGGAAGTCGCCCAAGCCATGGTCTACGGCGATAGCCGCCCGCATCTGGTCGCCCTTTTGGTTCCCGACGAAGAATGGTTGGGCGCTTGGGCCGACCAGCACGGAAAGGGACCGAATCTGAAGGCACTGTCCGAGGACCGCGAATTCCACGGCGCACTTGCGGCGATCGTGGAAAGGGTCAATGGACAGCTGTCGGCGATCGAGAAGGTTCGTCATTTCCTGATCGCGAGGGCGCCCTTCACGATCGACAACGAACAATTGACGCCGACGCTCAAGGTCCGGCGTCACAAAATCGTCGAAAATTACGGAGAGGCGCTCGACGCGCTCTTCCACTGAGAGACCGCCGTAGGAACGGGCTCATCTCGGCCCGGGCCGCGCCGCGCGGCGCACCGGGCGCGACGGCGTCAGCGTCGCCAAGGCAATGCCGCCAAGGATCACCGCCATGGCGCCCAACATGTGCGCGGAGATGGTCTCGCCCAAAAACAACCATCCCACTGACACCGCCGTACACGGCACCAGGTAGTTGGTCAGGGACATGAACGTCGCGCCGCGGGTGGCGATCACTTCGAAGCTCAGGATCATCGCCATCGCCGTCGGGACCAATCCCAGATACACCGTCGACGCCATCGCCCCCGGCGTCGGCGACAACGTCCAGGGGCGGTCCACGATCAATGCCGCCGGGATCAGGATCGCACACCCGACGAGGGAGACTGACGTCGCGCGCACGCTTGGTGCCATCGGCGGCACCCGCCGCGCCACGATCATGCCGATCGCGTAGCTCAGCGGTCCGCCAAGAAGGGCGAGCTGCGCCACCAACTGCAGTCCCAGACCCTTCAAGGCCTCGGGGCCGATGAGGGCGATGACCCCGGCGAAGCCGAAGACCACACCGAACAGGCGCCCGATTGTCAGCCGCTCGTCGGCGACGAAGGCGTGGGCGAGGGCCAGGGTGATCAACGGAAGCGATGCGACCAGGATTCCAGCGAGCGCGGTGTCGATGAATTGTTGCGCCCAGCTCAGAAGCGCGATCGGAAAAACCACGAGGAAAACTGCCAAGACGCCGGCCGACGTCCATTGCGCCCGCAGCACCGGCAAGCGGTGGCCGCGCAGCGAAATGTATGCGAACAGCGCGAGCGCCGCGACCGCGACCCGGCCCGCCGCTAAGGTGAGCGGCGGGACGCTGACGACTGCGATCTTCGTGAACATGAAGGTCGAGCCCCAGGCGAGCGCGATGAGAACCAGCAGCAGGATTCCGCGGCCTAGGCTGGAATTTGTTTGGAGCTGGGTTTCCAAGGCCGGCGCGATCTTTCGTGATGCGGCGGGGAAGGGTTCCGCCGCGACAGATGCCTAAACGTCGTAGAAATCGCGATACCAATCGACGAAGCGGGGGAGTCCCGCGTCGATAGTGGTCGTGGGCCGAAAGCCGAAGTCCCTCTCGCTTTCGGTGATGTCGGCGTAAGTCTCGCGCACGTCGCCGGGCTGCATGGGCAGCTTCTCGAGCTTCGCCTTGCGCCCCAGCGCCTCTTCGAGGATCGCGATAAACCGCGTCAGGGGTTCGGAGCGATGGTTGCCCAAATTGTAGAGCCGGAAGGGAGGCGCGCCGGCCTCACCGGCCGGCGGCCGGTCGAGGCTGGCAAGCACGCCTTCGGTCACGTCATCGATGTAGGTGAAATCGCGCCGCATGTCGCCGTGGTTGAAGACCGGGACCGGCTCTCCGGCAACGATCTTGCGCGCAAACAGGAACGCCGCCATGTCGGGGCGCCCCCACGGACCGTACACGGTGAAGAACCGGTGCCCCGTTTGCGGAAAACCGTGAAGATAGCTGTAGGC
>JASLLV010000123.1 GCA_030746935.1 Rhodospirillales bacterium
AGGGTGAGAAGCGTTGTGACGTTCGCACTCGCCGGGTCGTACACGAACGTGTCGATGACCAGGCTGGAATCTTCGCCAAGCGTGAGGATCGTCTCGTCCATGAACTCGACCAGCATTCCGGCGCCGGCGCCGGTCTCAAGAAGCTCGTCCTGAACGATGGGAAAGCGGCGGAACTTCTTCTCGCGCTCGCTGCCGGGAGGGGTTCCGTAGGCGCTGCTCTTCACCCTTTTGACGAGGCCGATCAGATCGGCCGCGGCCGGCTCGGGAGCAGTGGCGCAGGCGAACGCCCCGATCACGGCAAGCGCGGCGAAACGACGAGAAAGATCGCGCATCATGGATTGTCCTTTGGGTTCGAACGGCGAAGCCCCGTCGCAGGCCGGCATTAGAACCGCGACCGCAAGCGTAGCCTTCCGGGGGCCGGATTCACAAAGATACTTGAGTACGACGGCAAGATTCGTTGCGCCGCGACCACGCGCCACGCAAGCGCGGATACACACCGGTCCTCCATCAAGGGCCTTGCGCCGCGGTTCATAGGGCGTCGTCGATCGTCGAGGGCTTGATCGCGCACCTGTGCAATTCCGGTGGAATCATGCACGGATACTTCCGCCCGATAGTACGCAACGCCGGGGTCGGGGGTTGGAATCCGGCCTTCGGGCACCCATTCCGTGAGATGTGGGACGACGCGAAAACGGGTTCGAAGCCGGCGCCCCGATCCCTTTGCCGCCGCCGGATCATGACGACGACGGGTTCTCGGCCCGGTATCGGGCAGCCCATTCCGATTTGATCGGATCGCTCTGGCGCTCGATGGGCGGCAGGTTGTCGATCTGCAACTCGGGCGACAGCTCGACGCCCAAATACGCGGCGATCTCGCCGATGATTTCGTCCGGGCGGTGGCGAAAGTCCTCGTAGGTAAGCCTGTAAGGCTCGACCCCAGCGCGCTCGAATACCCGCTCCCAGCCATTTTCCACATGCTGGATCTGCCGGAGCGCCTGTTCAATGGCATCGCCGCTGTATACCGGCTTTCCGACGGCTTCGTGGCCCGACGTCCACTGCTGGGTCTGGGTGGCGACGGCAAGAGAGACCGCCTGATCGATCCTGTCGGCGCGTCGCATGAAAATGTAATTCATGGGCTGGAACCGAGGGCCGTGTTCCGACGCGTTGCAAAAAACATAAAGTGGATGAATGCCGTCTTGAGGCCGAATACCCCGTTGGGCCCGGTTCTCGTCCGCACCAACCGGGCCGCGTATTCGGACAGGCTGCGCGCGCCCAGGCGCGCCGACATCTCCAACATCACAATGTGGACGTTGAAGTATTCGTGGGGTGCCCCGAAACACCCGGTGCGCCACATTTCGCGGGCCAGATAGTGGCTGCCGCGCCGTGGAGTGTGACAGATCGTATAGAAGATCCGCGGCTCCGTGGCGGTGGGGAAGTCCAGGCTTTGGTTGCTCAGGGGATGAATGCTAAGGCGGCGGGCAAACTTCTCGCCGCCCAAATCCGAACGACGCTCATGGGGGAAGGACATGTCCGGAACCGCTCGCTCCAGGAACGAGCACAGGGGCTGCCACGGATTCCCACCATCGCTGATGTCAAGGACGAGCAGGTCCCCTGCGCGATCGGCAAAGTATCGCCGCACTTTTTCTGTGTGCCGGTCATAGGCCTTGGCGAAACGCTCGGAGCCGAACTCGATGCCTCCATAAAGATAGCTATGAAGGGCCATGACGTACGGATGGCTCGAAAACAGCGCCTCGTGCTCTTTCCAAAACGACTCGCACGAAGCAAGCCAGTCGTCCCTATCCCGTGCGGTGAGAATGAACCGACTGTCGGGGTATTGCTCGTCCAATTTCTCGAACGCGTTGGCCTCGGGCGTGTTCGTCGCCGGATCGCAATTCTCGATCTGCTCGGTTCGTGTCGGGAATTGAACGTCGGAAAATCCCAAGGTCTCCAACGCGGCGATCAGACTTGTCGTTCCCGTTCGCGCAAGCCCGATGCCGAATATTTTCCCCGCTCTCTCTGACATGCCAAGTAATCATTCGGTTTGTGGTCGCGTGCCGCCTCTGGCGTGAGGCGCCAGCCGCCGTTTGGGCCGTCGCCGGAGTCATGCAAAACTTGATATTACTTTTGGTTCGCGCCGCCGGCCACCCGGGCCGAAGGCAAGGTGAAACCGATGGTTCCCACGCGGGCGCGCGATCGCGCTTTGTGAGTGGCCCTTTGCGGCGCCGGCAAGGCGCGTTGATTGTGAACTCGAACTATGGCCACGGCGCCCGGTGCCCGCAACACGCGTCGGGCGCGGCGTTCAGCGATGTGGGGCTGGGGCGTTCGCGCTGGCGGGGATTGTAAGGAGCGCCGGCGCGTCACATTGGAGCGGCCTCGCGAAGCGAAATCCCGCTTCCGAGCCGGTGCCGTGCCGGCGCCACCGGATCCGTGCCACGACGCCCGAATCCAGTCGCGTAACGGTGCCCTCGCCGGTGGCGCCCGCGCCCACGCCCGGAAGCGCGATCTCGGCGAGGGTCAGCGCGCGATCGGGCAGGATCAGGGCGCGGTGCGCGTCCGGAGACCGAAACGCGCAGACCCGGCATCCCGCCATCGCCAATTTGGGGCCGAGGGCGAGATCGCCCTCGATGCGGGCCAGCGCCTCGTTCAGGTGCCGGACCACCACGGCCGCGAGCCGGGGGTTGTAGAGGCGGTCGACGAGTCCGTTTCTTACGAAGTACCCGCGATCGATGTCGGCCAGCGTGTCGATGAAGACGTCTATTTCGGGAAAGGCGGCCGCGGCGACCACAGCCTCGGAAACGCGGTTCGCGTGCTCAAGATCGTTTCGCACGGCTTCGGCGGGGCTCTCGGTCGCCGCCAAACGGACGGTGACGGTGGCGATCTCGTCCCAGACGCTGGCTTCGCGGACAATTCGAAAGACGAGGCCGTCGACCGCGGACGCGAGGCCGCTCGCTTTCACCAGCTCACCCGCGGTCTCGGCGTCTCGGGCCGTGAATCCGTGATGGACGCCGTGGTTGATGATAAAGGCCCCCCGCGCCGCCGCGGCGTCGCCTCGCTTCGTCCGCAAGGGCGAGAGGTGGACCCGCACCGAAGCGGCATCCTTGAAGCGGCGAATCGCGCCTGCGGCGGTCGCGAACGCCGCCTGAGTGTTGACCAACTCAATCCCACGGACGAGATCGCGATGGGCCCCGAGAAACGCAGCGAGGCCGGCGTCTGGCGCGCCGAAGGCGCGAACCGTGAAGGCATGTCCAAGCGCCATGAATTCGCGCATGCGCGCCCGCGTTTCGGGATCGTCCAAATTCTGCAGCGGGACCCGAAGCTTGGCGATGCCCATTTCCTGGAGCGCCAGCAGGGCGTAGTCGTTCCGCGCCCGCTTGCGGCCGAATTCGTCGGGGTGTCCCGACGCCGTGATTTCCGTGGCGTCGGCCCATGACTGGCGAAGTTCGACGCCGACGGTCGGCCGTGCGCGCGGCGCGGCCCGCGCCGCCGGCACAAGCACTGCCGCGGCGGGGGCGTCGGGGTCCGCGGTCCGGCCCCCGGTGCGGACGAGGCGAAACGCGTGTCCGCGCTCGTAAACGTCGATCAGGAAGAAGCCGAGTTTCGCCGCATCGTTCCGCCCGAACTCGGCGGCCGGTTCAACGCGAAAGAGCTCGGCGAAGTCGGAGCGGACGAACCCGACCGACGGCACGACGTAGCAGTCGGTTCCGGCGAACCGGTTGTACCAAAAGTTGTGGACGTGACCCGCGAACAATGCCTCGGGCCCGCTTCGTGCGATGAGGTCCAGCAACCACGCGCGCCCCGGTTCGGCGATGTTGTCGTAATGCTCGTCCTCGTCGCGGTCGTGGAGGTAAGGGGGGTAATGGAGGAAGAGGAACGTGCGGCCATCGCGATCGCGCGCAAGCTCGCCCTCGAGCCAGGCGCGTTGCAAATCTTCCGCGGCCAGCCGCGTGTTGATGATTTGGGCGTCGACGATGATGAATCGGCACCCGCCGTGCTCGAACGCGTAGAAGTTTTTGCCGAAATACTTCTCCCAAAGCTTCAGCGATTCCTCCGAGACAACGGGCGCCGGACCCCAGGCCATGGGCTTGTCGCCGACGTCATGGTTGCCGGGAACGAGATGGAGCGGGGGGGGTGAGTCCGCGGCTGAGTTTCAGGAACCGCTCGGCGGCGGCGCCGACGTCATCCGCGCCATCGCCCAGGGCCGCGCCGACGGCACCATCGCGATCATCGACAACTGGCTCAAGTTCACTCCGAACTATCCCGACGTGACGTGGCGGGTGGTCCCGAAGACCATCTATCTCGGCTATTGGGGGATCGGGGTGAAGCGCGGCAACGATTCGCTTCGCCGGTGGCTCAACATCTGGCTCTACGATCACCAAAGCAAGAACAGGCACAACGTGCTGTGGGAGAAATGGTTCGGCTCACCGCCGGCGTTCCCGGTGGTCCCGACGCCCTATTTCCCGTAGGCTCGTTGCGGACGACGAACCGCCACCCGGCGCCGGTCGCGCCGGGTGGCTTTTTCGTGTCGGGCCGACGGGCGAGGGTGCGTGTGAACGGCCCGGGCGCGCACGTTATCCTTGTAGGACCATGACGGAGCTTCAGGGAAAGGTGGCACTGGTCACCGGCGGATCGCGCGGAATCGGCGCCGCCACGATACGCGCGCTCTCGGCGGAAAAGGCCGACGTCGTCGTCCACTATCACCGCAACCGCGCGCGCGCCGAGGCCGTCGTCCGCGAGGTGGGGCCTGAGCGTTGCCTGCTCGTCCCCGCCGCGCTCGAGAATCCGCCAGCCGCGCGGGCGCTTTGGAACGAGGCCGTTACCTGGAGGGGGCATCTCGACGTGTTGATCAACAACGCCGGAATCTTCGAGCCCGTCGGCATCGCCGAAGACGCCGAGACGTGGCGCCAAGCCTGGCAACGCACATTGCAGATCAACCTGTTGGCGGCGGCCGAATTGTGTCGGGCGGCCGTCACCCACTTCCAAGATCGCGGCGGCGGCATCATCATCAACATCGCGAGCCGCGCCGCCTTTCGCGGGGATACGCCGGATTACATGCACTACGCCGCGTCCAAGGCCGGCCTCGTGGCGTTGACGCGCAGCATCGCCCGCGGGTTCGCCGCCGAAGGCGTGCTCGCCTACGTGATCGCGCCGGGTTTCGTCCGCACCGAGATGACGGACGACTTCTTTGCCCGCCAAGGCGAAGACGCGGTCCTTGGCGAAATTCCCCTGGGCGAGATCGCGGCGCCCGAGGACGTGGCGAACGTCGCGGCGTTCCTCGCCTCCGGGCGGGCGCGCCACGCCACCGGCGCGACCTTCGACATTAACGGCGCGTCCTACGTTCGCTGAGCCGCGTCCCCGGACCGGATCGTCGTCACACGCAATCGCGCAAGCGCGAGCACATCAGGCACGGAGGCGCCGTTCGCGGTCGGCGATGTAGAGCGCCGATGCGAAGATCATTGTGCCGCCCACCCAGGTCCAGACGTCCGGCA
Source organism: Rhodospirillales bacterium (assembly GCA_030746935.1). Lineage (GTDB taxonomy): Bacteria > Pseudomonadota > Alphaproteobacteria > Rhodospirillales > JASLLV01 > JASLLV01. Next base: position 5,481 of record JASLLV010000123.1, read on the forward strand.
CCTCGCCGAAGAACGCGTAGCCGAGGATCGCCGAGAAGATCAACATGGTGTAGCCGACCGGAAGGACGGCCGTCACGTCGGCCTCTTTGAGGGCCTGCGCCTGGCACAAGTGGTTGAGGCTGCCGCACAAGCCGGCGAGCGCCAGCCAGCCGAGGTGGGCCGGGCTCGGCGCCTGCCAGACCGGAATGGCGACGATGCCGGTGATCGGGATCGAAACCAGGGCGGTGTAGGCGGTAATGGTTACCGGCGATTCGGTGCGCGCGAGTATCTTGAGCAGGATCATGATGACGGCAAAGCTCACCGATGCGCCCAGGATGATCAGCGCGCCAACGTCGAGAGTGGCGATGCCCGGCCGCACGATGACGAGAGTGCCCGCAAACCCGAATACCAGTGCCGAGATGCGCCGCGCGCGCAAGACCTCGCCGAGCACGAACACCGCCATCACGGTGACGAACAGCGGCGAGGTGAATACCAGCGCCGCGACCTTGGCGATCGGTGTCAAGGTGATGCCCGTGACCAGAAGGATCATGGAAAGCGCGTGGATGGCCCCGCGGACGCAGTGTTGCGCCAGGCGCTGGGTCCGGAACGGGGCCCAGCCGCGGCGGACGAAAAACGGCGCCAGCACCAGAAAGCCGAAGAAGAAGCGGAAGAAAGTGATCTCGAAGGGGTGCATCTCACCGGCGATATGGCGAATGCAGGCGTTCACCGCCGAGCCCAGGAATGCCCCGGTCGCGACCAGCGCCATCGCTCTTAGCGTGCTCGGCCGGGCGAGGGCCGCGAGCAGGCCGAGACGGAACGCCGTCGTCATGGGCCGGTTCCTTGCTTCGGCATATGAGGCCCCGTCGTCGCGATTCGAAATGGGGTGCGGCGCCAGTCTAGCGGGATTCTCGGCGCGCACGCATCACAGCCGCCGTCGCCCGCGATTTGCGTCACGTCCGTCTTCGTGCGAAACAGCGAAGCGAGTGGGCAGCCCGTGAACCCGGACATGCGACAGGCACGCGCTTTGGCGCCCTCTTCCGGCACCGCCGACGAGAAGCGTCTCTTCAGTGCGATGGTGCTGACCGGCGCCTTCATGATCGCCGAGGCGGCGGGCGGGCTCTATGCCGGCTCGCTCGCGCTGATCGCCGACGCCGGTCACATGCTCGCCGATTGCGCGGCGCTCGGGCTCGCCTGGATGGCGTTTCGCATCGCCCGAAGACCGCGCGACGGGCGCCGCAGCTACGGCTATCATCGGGTCCAGGTGCTCGCCGCGCTCGCGAACGGGGCTCTGCTGATCGCCATCGTCGGCTGGATCCTGTTCGAGGCGGTCCGCCGCCTGTTCGCTCCCGTCGAGGTCCTGGGCGGAGCGATGCTCGTCATCGCGATCGCCGGCCTCGCGGTCAACGCCGTGGTGTTGGCGAGCCTCCGCCACGGCGATCACGAAAACCTCAACATCCAGGGCGCGTTGCTTCACGTGATCGGGGACGTACTCGGCTCCGTCGCCGCGATTGTGGCGGCGGTCGTCATCGTGTGGACGGGATGGACGCCGGTCGATCCGTTGCTTTCCGCCTTGGTCGCGCTGCTCATTCTCAGGAGCGCCTGGGCGCTGCTCGCAAGGGCCGTCCACGTGTTGCTCGAAGGAACGCCCGAACGGCTGGACCTCGGAAGGCTGGGCGCGGATTTGACGGGCGCAGTGCCCACGGTCGCCGACGTCCATCACGTCCACGCTTGGTCGCTAACGCACGAGCGCCCCCTCATAACCTTGCACGCGACCGTGCCCGAGACGTCGGAGCACGCCCGCGCCCTTGCCCAGATCAAGGCGTTCCTGTCCGAAACCTACGGTATTTCGCACTCGACGATTCAGATCGAAACGGAACGCTGCGCCGACGACTAGTGTTGCGATTCCAACGCTCGTTTCCCACGGTTGACCTTTTCGATGATGGAACTGGCGGATGCGGCCCAGA
>JASLLV010000124.1 GCA_030746935.1 Rhodospirillales bacterium
CCCCGCATTGTGCTTCGCGCCGCGCCTGCCCGGACAAACCGATTTGCCACCATCAAATTGTTTCAATCTGGTCGGATAGTGCTCTCGTAACGTCCCCGGCTGGCGGGCGCGGCGGAGCGGTGCTAAGCTCGGCCGTCGATCGCCGCCGCGATCGCTGAATCCTAAAGGAGTGAATGGATGAAACTGCGTTTTTCGCCGACCTCGCCGTTCGTCCGCAAGGTCCGGGCGGTCGCGGTCGCCACCGGCTTGGATTCGCGTGTCGAGAGTGTCCGGACCGAAACTACGGATCCGAGCTGGTGGGGCGACAATCCGCTCGGCAAGGTGCCGGCGCTCATTACCGACGAGGGCAAGGCGTTGATCGATTCGCCGGTGATCTGCGAATACCTCGACAGCCTTCACGACGGCCCGAAGGTGTTTCCGCCCGACGGCGAGGCCCGCTGGACGGCGCTGCAAAACCAAGCCTTGGCGGACGGAATCATGGACGCCTGCGTGTCGTGCTATCAGGAAATGCGGAGGCCCGACGGCGAACGATCCGCCGGTTGGATCGAGCGGCAGCGGGGCAAGGTGGACCGCACGGTTGCGACCCTCGAGGCCGAGGCCGCTTCGCTCGAGGGCGATCCCGACATCGGCAACATCGCTGTCGGGTGCGCGCTCGGCTACATCGATCTCCGGATGCCGGACTTCGACTGGCGCGCATCGGCGCCGCGCCTCGCGAATTGGTACGAGGGATTCGCGAAAAACCCCTTCATGACCGAGACCGAGCCGCCGCCCGCTTGACGCGGATCGCGCCTGATTCTAACCGCGATGCGGTTGCAATCGGGCGCGTGAATCCGCTTTATTTCAATAAGAGTGACCAGATTCACGTGGTCAGCGGTTCGCCCCAGGCGAAACCGAGTGACCACGATCTGGTCCAGGGCATGTACTCATAATTTGAAGGTCTGCATTTGGCCCCATAACAGACCTTAAGAGACCCCGCCACGGACTTCCGCTCATGACCCAAAATGGTCAAACGAAACGCAGTCGACGAACGTCCCCTTGCGTCCGGTGCCCATTATTGGGCCCCGCGGTAAGGTGCTATTGGCTTCTTCACCGCCTGCGGCCCGACCCGGGTTAAGGCCTTGTCGAACAGCGACGCGCCGGCGATCCAATGCTTGGCCGCGTCGGGGACAGCCAGCGCCGCTTGGACCGCGAGGGCAAGATCGAGCATTCCGCCTTTACCGGGCGCCGCCTCTGCCGCCCTCCCGAAAGCCTTCTTGGCCGCCCGGGCGATGGCTCGGATCACACCATGTTCCGGGATGGAGGCTGGCGCACGCGACTTCCTCGCTAGGCGATGGGCCTCGGCGACCTGGGCGGGGGTCATTTCGGAATGCGCCTTGCACACCTCGACATTGAACGAGGTGACGCTGCGGCAGATGAAGGGCCTGACCGCATAAATGCTGCAGTGGCCGTCCTCGAGCAGCGGACAGGGTAGGGTATGGAAGGGCCGATCGTTCAGCGGGACGGCGGCGCGCTTCGCTTCGATCTCGTCGACCCGCCGATCCAAGGCCTGGCGCCGTTCCGGCGTGAAGGTGGTCCGCACATGATTGGAAACGCGCAACGCCTCCAGCGCCGAAACTTGGACCTCGAACTGGTTGCAACAGAAGGCGCAGCCGGCGCGGCAAGCGAGCAGCTTGGCCGCCGGCGGGCGCGGCCAGTTGTGCTCGATCATGGCCTCGATGCGCGTGGCGACTCGATCGACCAAAGCGTTGATGTCGTTGCCGTCGGTCAGCTTTGCCATCTCCGGCGCGATCGAACGGTGGATACCGCTTGCCAGATCTTTCTCGTAGTCGAACAGAGTAGTTGCCATAGCTTAATCGCACCTAACCCTCGACCGTGACAAACCTAACCTAAGTGGTCCAGTCTCCATGATAGACTCTGGCCGGTTTGATCGTCTTTGCCGATCGCAAAAGTGTCAGCGTTTACTCGGCTAGATGTCTGCTTATGGCTAGAAGGCGACATGAACGACGGTTCGCCCGAGCGTCCGGTTTTGAACGAAAACCAGACATTCGCGCGCCAATCCCAACCCATTGCCCGTTCTTGAGTCCACGCGCTGGCCCGGACGCCGCCGCCCGCTTGAAGCGGACCGCACTTACACCAGATTCACGTGGTCGGCGGATCGCCCCAGGGCGAAACCGAGCGACCGCGATCTGGTCTAGTACATGTGCTGGCCGCCGTTGATGGACAGCGTCGAACCGGTGATGTAACCGGCCTCGTCGGCGGCGAGAAACACGATGCCTCGGGCGATCTCGTCGGGCTGGCCGAGACGGCCGACCGGGATGCGGCCGATGATGCCTTCGAGCACTTTCTCGGGCACCGCGCGCACCATCTCGGTATCGATGTAGCCGGGCGCGATCGCGTTGACGGTGATGCCCTTGCCGGCGCCTTCCTGGGCGAGCGCCTTGGTGAACCCGTGAATGCCGGACTTGGCGGCCGAGTAGTTTATCTGGCCGAACTGGCCCGCCTGGCCGTTGATCGAGCCGACGTTCACGATACGGCCGAACGTGCGCTCGCGCATGCCTTCGATCACGCACCGAGACATGTTGAAGCACGAGCCCAGGTTGGTGTCGATGACGGCCGCCCAGTCTTCGTGCGCCATCCGGTGAAGCGTGCCATCACGGGTGATGCCTGCATTGTTGACCAGGATCTCGACCGGACCCAGGTCCTCGGTCACCTTGGCGACGCCGTCGCGGCACGCCTCGAAGTCGGAAACGTCCCATTTGTAGACGGGGATGCCGGTCTCGCCATTGAAGGCCTTGGCCGCCTCGTCGTTGCCGCCGTAGACCGCGGCGACGCTGTGGCCGGCGTCCTTCAAGGCCACCGACACGGCGCGGCCGATGCCGCGCGTGCCGCCGGTTACGATCGCAACACGTCCCATGTCGTCCTCCATCGCTTTCGTCAGGTTGTCGGATCACCCGGCCCGCGGCCGGGCGGCGGAAGCTTTGCGCCGGGCTCGTGGCGGTGCTTCCGCGGTTAGCTCTTTTCGGCCGTCAGTCGCGGGCCAAGCACATGGCGATCCCCATGCCGCCGCCGATGCACAGCGTCGCCAGCCCCTTCTTGGCGTCACGGCGTTGCATCTCGTAGAGCAAGGTCACCAGGATTCGCGCGCCCGACGCGCCGATGGGATGACCAAGCGCAATGGCGCCGCCGTTGACGTTCAGGCGCTCGGGATCCAAGCCTAAGTCGCGGCCGACGGCCAGCGACTGGGCGGCGAAGGCTTCGTTCGCCTCGACCAGGTCCAAATCATCGACGCTCCAGCCGGCCTTCTCGAGGGCGGCCCGGCTCGCCGGGATCGGGCCCGTTCCCATGACCGCCGGATCGACGCCCGCCGTCGCCCACGAAACGATCCGCGCCAAGGGCTCGACACCGCGCTTCGCGGCCTCGGCGGCCGACATCGTCACCACGGCAGCGGCGCCGTCGTTGATGCCGGATGCGTTGCCTGCGGTCACTGTCCCGTCCTTGGCGAAGGCGGGTCGCAGCTTGGCCAGCGACTCGGCGGTCGTGCCGTGCTTCGGGTATTCGTCGGTCTCCATGACGTCTTCGCCCTTGCGGGTCTTGATGGTCACCGGCGTAATCTCGTCGGCGAACGCGCTGGCCTTCTGGGCGGCCTCGGCCTTCTGCTGGGACGTGGCGGCGAACGCGTCCTGGTCCTCGCGCGAGATCTGCCACTTCTCGGCGACGTTCTCAGCCGTCACGCCCATGTGATAGCCGTTGAAGGATTCCCACAGGCCGTCCTTGATCATGGTGTCGACGACTTGCACGTCGCCCATCTTGGTGCCCGCGCGCAAGTGCATGCAGTGCGGCGCCAGCGACATGCTCTCTTGGCCGCCGGCGACGACGATCGCGCAATCGCCGAGGCGAATCGCCTGCGCGCCCAAGGCGACCGAGCGCAGGCCCGAGCCGCACAACTGGTTGATGACGAAAGCGGTTCGCTCCACCGGGATGCCAGCCGCGATCGCGGCTTGACGCGCCGGATTCTGGCCGGTTCCGGCCGTTAGAATTTGACCCATGACGACTTCCGAGACGTCGCCCGGCTCTATCTTGGCGCGGGTCATCGCCGCCTCGATCGCGATCTGGCCCAACTCATGGGCCGGAATGGTGGCGAGCGTGCCGCTGAAGGCGCCCACCGGCGTCCGCGCGGCACCGGCGATGACGATCTCTGAATTGGTTTCAGCCATTTCGGATGTTCTCCTCTGAGAGGCCCGCATCGCGCACGTCCAGACAGCGCCCGCTGTGGTTTCCACGGGTTCGTGGGCGTCTGGCGATCACGAGGTCTCGTCCGTTATAGGCGTGTGACATTCGGTTTACAAGACGAAATGTTGCATTGCAACAGGATTCATGCTGCGGTGCGGCTAAACCAGTCTACAAGCGGCTTGTAGAGGACCGAGGCGGCGCTCGATCCCGCCACCATTCCGATGTGGCCGGCGGCAACGACGCGGTGCTGCGCCCCCGGAATGGCCGCCGCCAGGGCTTGGGCCGAGGCCGGCGGTACGATCCGGTCGCGCTCAGGAACGACGACCAACGTCGGCGCACGGACATCGCCGGCAACGACGGGCTCGCCGGCGACGCGCCATGTTCCCATTGCCGGTTGGTTTTCAACGTACCAGCCGATCAGGCACTCGATCGCCGCGGGTCCGGCCAGCGGCACCCCGTCGTTGAGCCAGTCCTCGAGCACCACGAACTGCCGCGCGCGCTCGTGCGTGGGGTCCAGACGGGCGAAGCGCCGGAACTTCTCGGCCGTCGCATAGGGATCGAGGCTCGCGAATAGGGCCTGGATCAGATCCACCGGCAGGACCCCCAGCACCCGAACGATGTCTCGCAGGTGCGGTGCCGCAGTGCGAAGAAGCGTGGTTTTGGCCATACCGGCGGCGTGAAAGTCCCACGGCGCCGCCAGGGTCACCAGCGAGCGCACGTCTTTTGGTCGGCGTGCGGCGAGCGCGACCGCGAGCAGCCCGCCCATACAGTAGCCGACCACGTCGACTGGCCCGCCGCGCAGCCTGCGCACGACCGCGAGCGCATTTTCCAAGCGCCCGGCGATGTAGTCATCGAGCGAGAAGGCGCGCTCTCGGTCGTCCGGTGCCCCCCAGTCCACGAGCAGCGGTCTGAAGCCGGCGCCGGCAAGGAAACGGAGCAGGCTTCGTCCCGCGGCGAGGTCCAGGATGTAGGCCCGGTTAATCAGCGAGGGCACCACGAGAATGGGAGCGCCGCCGTCGCCCTGGTCCCCGTAATCGAGAAGCCGGGTCGAGCCCTCACTCCACAGGCAGTTCGGCTCGCATACCGCGCGCGCCGCGGGGTGGCGGTGGTAGGCGCCGACACCGCGCGCAAAGTCGGCCATACGCCGGCGCGCTAAATCGTCGACGGCGCAGGCGAATTTCTCAGGTTCGACTTCGGCCAGCGCTGCGGCGAGTTCGCCCACCCGAGCGTCGAGTTCCGGGCTCCAAAGCCGCAACCCGCTCCTCAAGGAGGGCAAGGCGGCGCGCGAGCTCATCCACGTCATCACCTGGATCGCGACGTGAAGGGGAAGCGGCCGGGGACCGAGACGGGGCGCCCCCGGGCTTTGCGCGGCGGTCGTCGGTTCGGTCGGTCGGCGTTTTGTCATCGGCGGCCCGTCCTCGGCCTCTTGCCTCGCGATCCCCAGTGTCGGCGTCGGTCGTCTCGGTCGCCGTCGTCGCGGGCCCGACGCCGGCGAGCAGCGCGGTAGCGCCCGAGTTCATGAGATCGATCGTACGCGCCGTGATCGCGGCCAAGTTTTCGTCGTCGGCGAGCGCCGTCAGATGCGCTTGCCACAGATCCAGATAACTTCGCGCCAGCGCGTCCAAGTCCGGCGGTTTCGCCATCGCACCGTGTCCTCGAGCGTATCGGGCACTATACCGCCGCCGGCAAGTGTGCGGAAACTTTCATTGCATTGCAGCATGAACGACGCGAAAATGGGTCGGTCCTTCGTTTTAAACACGTATGTGGCCGAGAGCACCTGGTGATGGGACAAGAACCGCGCCCGGACGATGAGCCGATCAAGATCAAGAAATACGCCAACCGGCGCCTCTACAACACCGCGACCAGTAGCTACGTGACCCTCGACCACCTGGCGAGGATGGTCAAGGACGGCGACGACTTCGTCGTCCAGGACGCCAAGTCGGGCGACGATATCACGCGCACGGTACTGACCCAGATCATCGTCGAGGAGGAATCCAAGGGCGAGACCATGCTTCCCATCAGCTTTCTGCGCCAACTCATCCGCTTCTATGGCGACAGCCTGCAAGCGCTGGTCCCGCGTTACCTCGAATACAGCATGCAATCGTTCGCTCGCAATCAGGAGCAGATGCGCGACACCATCCAAGAGACCATGAATGGGCTGTTCCCGTTTGCCCAGTTCGAGGAGATGGGCAAGCAGAACCTCGTCTTGTTCGAGAATGCGATGCGGATGTTTTCGCCGTTCCACGACGAAGGCGGCGGACCCAACGGCGGCGCCGAGGCGAAGGGTCCTCAGGCTGACAACGGCGCCGGCCGGCCACAGCACGGGCCCCGGGCCGGCTCGGGCGACAACAACGCCGAGGACCAGATCCGGGAGCTTCGCGCGCGCCTGAACGAGATACAGGACCGCCTCGACAAGGTGGTGCCGCGCTCGGACGAACCGACATAGAGCGTTTGCCGCTTTAGTGGAGAAGTACCGGCATTAGAGCGGATCGCGCCTGATCGGAACCGCGAAGCGGTTCGAATCAGGCGCGTGAATCCGCTCGATTTCAAAAAAGTTCGACCAGATTCACGTGCTCGGCGGATCGCTGTCAGGCGATTCCGACCGACCACGATCTAATCCAGGGCCGGTTCGGCTTGGACGGGGGCACGCCCGCCCACCCTGCGCGATTCGCCGGCATCTCTTATGGCATCGGTCATCGAGAATGGGCGATGGGGGTTCAATCGGCACCCAGCCGCACGGCGCATCGGCGGCGGCGTGCGGTCGCGGATTCCCCCGGTCTTTATGAGCCAATCATGATGACCGCTCGTATCAATCGGCGGCGGCGCTCGATTCCGCCGCGAGGCCGAGATCGGCGAGCGCATCGGCCAGTTTCCCCAGGGTCTGGCGATCCTTTATGTCCTTATACGGCCGTCTCAGATGCCCGCCGTGCCGGCCCAGGATGTTCATGCACGCCTTGACGGTCGGGTAGATTCCCCGGCCGAACGCCAAATCGATCTCGTAAAGTCCCTCGATGACGCGCTGGTGCCGGTTTCCCGCGGTCCAGCGCCCGGCGCTGGCGTGGTCGTAGTATGCGACCACGTCCGAGCCGCAGATGTTCGCCATCATCGAGACGAATCCGACCCCGCCGCGCTCGAGGATCGCGTTTCCGTATGGCTCCATGCCGGTGAAGTACGCGAGGCGGTC
>JASLLV010000125.1 GCA_030746935.1 Rhodospirillales bacterium
AGGCCCAGAACTTCATGGCCGCCCTATGCCTCGCAGCCATCGTCTGCTATTGGATTTGAATGAGTCTGGACCCTAGATTGTATTCCACTCACGTGAAATCGCACCGGCCCGCACCCCCGCCCGGCCACGCCGACAATACCATTCCGTGGGCGGCCGGGCGGGGGTGCGGGCTGGGGCCGACTCAACGGATAGAGCGCTAGCCCGCTACTCGGCGGCGGCGGGCGTCGCGAGATCAAGTGCCTCGAGGCCCGCCCTCAACTCAGCCAGGTGCGGCTCGCCCAACGCCCGCAACGGTTTGCGCGGATATCCGCCGGGAAGGCCAACGATGTTCATGGCCGCCTTGAGGCCCGCGTACAGACTACGCCCGTTGCCGCATATCAAATTGTTGAGCGCCCGGCCGCGCGCCTGGATCTCCTTGGCGCGCTCCATGTCGCCGGCGAGGACCGCATGGTGCATGTCTGCGCATTCGCGGCCCCACAGATTGCCGAGCGTGTTCACGTAACCGGTCGCGCCATGCATGAACGCCGCCGGGCCGTACCGATAGATGGGCCCGAGGAAGATGCGGATGCGATCGCCGGCGAGCATGAGCGTTTCGTAGAAGTTATTGAAATCGCCCGAGCTTTCCTTGATTCCGACGACATTGTCGATGTCGGCAAGACGGCTGACCAGCGCCGGTGTCAACGCGTTGTTGTTGTACTTGGGGATGTTGTAAAGGAGGATCGGAAGCGAGATCGCGTCCGCGACTTCTTCGAAGTGGGCGATCAAATCCTCGACCGGCGGCATGACGAAGAACGGCGCCCAGACCATGACGCCGTCGCACCCCGCCTCTTCGGCGTGACGGCTGAGCTCGACCACGTCGTCCGTCCGGATGCCGCCGGTTCCCGCGATCACCGGGACCCGACCGGCGGCGGCGTCGACGCAGATTTCGGCAACGCGTTTGCGCTCGTCCAAAGTCTGCGACCACGGCTCGCCGGTACACCCGTTTGCAACCAGGCCCCCCGAGCCGTAGCCAATACAAAGATCGACGTTGCGCCGGTAAGCCCCTTCGTCGATGGCGCCGTCGGCCGCAAACGGGGTCACGAGCGCCGGGAACGAACCGGCCCAATCGACGGAAGTCTTGTCCATGACTCGCCTCCTATTTCCTGGGTCAACTGTGAAACCGCGGCGAGCCTGAGTCAACGCCCGGCACCGGGGGTCCGAACGGACACGGACTGCCCAAAACAGAGCAATCGGCCACGTTCGTGGAACCGCGCAAGTCCACACGCCGGTCGGTTCCGCTTAAACGGACAATGCGTTAGCCTTCGCGCATTCGGCCCGCTCGATCCCCGCATTTGGGCATCTCGATGGACAAGCGCTATTCCGATTCGGACTTCCGCGGCCAGATTTATCTGCCGGCGCCGGTGACGCCGTTTGCCGCGAACGGCGATCTGATGCTCGACGCCTTCGCAGACGTCTTGCGGTTCTATCTCGACGTCTGCGCGGTCGATTCCTTTGTGATCGCCGGAAACAACGGCGAGGGCTCGGCCATCAGCGCGCCCGAGTTGGGCCGTCTCGTCGAAACCGCGACGAAGGTGGTGGCCGGCCGTGTCCCCTTCTTCGCCCACGTCACGCGGACCTCGAACCGCGAAAGCATCGCCCGCGCCGAAATCGCGGCCGCCGCCGGCGCCACCGGCATCTGCCTGATGGGCCAGCCGTACATCCACAAGGCGACCGAAGCCGAGATCGTGGACCGTTTCGTGGCCGTCACAAAGGCGGTCCCGTTGCCGATGTACGTCTTCAACGACGTCGGCCACCAGGGGTTCTCCATTTCCGCGAACACGCTAAGCGCCATCTGCGAGGTAGCGCCCGTAGTGGTCATGTCGGACGGGGCGCGCGATCTCGGGGCCGCGCTTCAAACCATTGCCGCGTTCGGCGATCGGTTCCCGATCCTCTATGGCCCCCCGGCCCTGCTCGTGCCCGCGCTCCTATTGGATGCCGGCGGGCTCGGCGGGACCGGGCTCGAGCTTTTCGGCGCCCGCGTCAGGCCCGAGCTTCTCGATATTCATGAAAGGACCCCCGCCGAGCGGCTCGAGATCGTTCGCCGGTACGGCGCCGTGGCAGCCGCGGTGGCACGGTTCGGATCGCCACCGGCGGGAATGAAGGCGGCGCTCGCCATGCTCGGCGTCCCGGCGGGCGTTCCCCGCGAGCCGGTTCAACCCTTGGCACCGGCCGACGAAGAGGCCCTTCGTGGAGAGCTCACGCGCTTGGGCGTCTTCGGGCGCCCCGGTGACTGAGCGAAGCGCGGGTCCGGTCCCGCGCGCTTAATCGCCCGCCGCCGCGCTCGGCTCGACGCGCCGGATTGCGAGAGCCACGGCGATGGTGGCGACGGATGCCGCCAACATCAACCACACGCCGGCGCTCCAGTCCCCGGTCCGGGCGACCAGGGCGCCGACAATGGGCGGGCCGAGAAATACGCCGATGTTCGCGCCCTGGATAACGAGGCCGTTGGTGGTCCCAAGCTGCGACGGCGACGGCGAATGGACGGGCGCGCCGGCGATCACGGCCGCCGGCACCATGCTGCCGAGCCCCGAGAAGATCAGGCACAGTCCGTAACGCACGCCGTCCGGGACTGCGTCGGAGAAGATTCCAAGTGCCGCCAGGCCCATCGCCGCGCCGTTGATGGCGATGATGACCCAGCGCGCCCAGCCGCGTTGCAGAAGCCAGCCGGCCAACACGTTGCCGCCGACGCTGACCGCGACCACCAGCGCCGACAATGCCGCCGCCGCTCCCGCCCCCAGACCGCGTTCCTCGATCAGGAAACTCGGAAGCCAGACGATCAGGCCGACCCACATCACCGTGTTCAGTCCAAACGCGACGGTGAGAAGCCAGGGCCCCGGCCGCGTGAGCGTCAGGCGCAGGTTGTGGGCAAAGCTTCCGCTTTCGGGGGCGGCAACGCTGGCCTGGGTGTCACGCGATGTGGCCGCCGCCGTGAACGCCAGACAGCCTAGCGAGGCGGCTGCGACCACGAACCAAAGCGTCCGCCATCCCGCCCAATTGGCGATCAGCGGCGAGACCAGCATCATCGCCGCGACGCCGGCCGGCACATTACCGGCCCAAATCCCGAGCGCCAGTCGCCGCTCCGCGCCGAATGTCGAACGCGCAATCAGAATCGGCCCCGCGACCATGACCGCCAGAAACCCGAGGCCCTCGAGACAACGGCTCGCCAGCAGCGCGGCGCCGTTTGTCGCGAAACCGCCGGCGGCGCTGCCCAGGGTGACCGCGGCCAGGCCCGCGAGAATCACCCGCCGGTATCCCAGCCCGTCGACCACGTTGCCGGCGAAGACACCGAGCGTCATGGCGGTCGCGGCGAAGATCGAGACCACCCAGCCGCCGAACACGAGATCGAGCCCGAGCTCGGCGCGGATCACGGGCAGGACCGGCGGAACCTTTCCCAGGTGCGCCGCCGCCATCATGCCCGCGGCGACGGCAAGGAAAACCATGCCCCAATTTGTTCGTTCGCCCGCCGCCGCTTCGGTCATGGTCTCTCCCTTCGAGCGGCCAAGATGCGCGGCCGAGCCAATTCGTGAGCGGCACAACCTAGAGCGGATCGCATTCGATTGGAAATGCGATACGGCTCCAATCAAAAGCGTGAATCCGCTCGATTTCCATAGGGGCGACCAGATTCACAACGTCGGTGGATCGCCCCAGGAGATTCTGCCCGACCGTGATCTGGTCTACGGGATGGAGCCTTTGCACACCAAGGGCGGGACGAGATGCAGACTATCTTGGGGCGCGGCCCTTGCGCCTTCAGCCCCCGCCCGTGGCCGAGCGACAGCTGCGTTCGACGGTCTTGAAGAAGAGCGTCCAGGAGATCAAGAAAACCCCGAAGAGGGGTGCGCGCATCGCCCCTCCCACGCGGCGGCGCCGGCGCAACCGGCCACGTCGTCGAAGCGCTATGCCGTCCCGTTTCTCGGGCGACGCGATGCCGTTTGACCGGTTCCGCGCCGCGGGTTAGACCAGGGTCTTCGCACTCGCAAAGGACCACGGTCATGGCGAACATTCCCCCCGATCCCCTTGGTGTGGGCGGCATCGCCCGCTTCGCGGACGATTTTCGCACCCGGCGCGTAACCTCCGAGGCCGTGACGACCGCCTATCTCGCGCGCATCGAGGCCCTTGATAAACGCCTCGGCGCCTACGAATTCGTTGCCGGAGACCGCGCGTTGTCCCAGGCCCGGGCGCTCGACGCCTTGCTTGCGGCCGGCACCGATTTGGGGCCGTTGATGGGAGTACCGGTGGCAATCAAGGATCTGATCGCGGTCGAAGGCATGCCGATCACCGCCGGATCCAACGCCGTGGTCGAAGACTTGGTTGGCCCCGAGGGCACCTTCGTCGGCATGCTCAAGCGCGCCGGCTGCGTCATCCTCGGCAAAGTCAAGACGGCCGAGTTCGCCCGCTCGGGCCACGGCGTCAACCAGGCGCGTGGCACGCCCCGGAACCCGTGGGACGCGGCCACGCATCGGATTCCCGGCGGATCCTCGAGCGGCTCGGGCGTCGCTATGGCCGCCGGGCTCTGCGGCTTCGCCATCGGCTCCGATACCGGCGGCTCGGTTCGCCAGCCGGCGTGCTTCAACGGGACCTTCGGCTTGAAGACCACCAAGGGACTGTGGCCCACCGACGGCGTGTTCGCGCTTTCACCGACCCTCGATACCTTGGGGCCGCTCACGCGTTCGGCCGCGGATGCGGCGATCATCTGCGCGGCGCTCGCCGACGAGCCGACGCCTGCGCCCCACCCTGCCCGCGGGCTGTTGCTTGGCAAGCCGGAGCGGCACTTCTACGCCGATCTGGACGCCGAGACCGAGTACTGCACGGCGGGTGCGCTCGCAGCCCTCGAAGACGCCGGCGTCACCATCGTCACCGTCTCGATCCCCGAGGTCGCCGAGCAGCTTCACTTCTACCCCGGATTCATCACACCGGAGTTTCTCGGCTATTACGGCCGCGACCGGTACGAGGCGACCCGCGAGAACCTCGATCCCTTCACCCGCGAACGCACCGAACGCGGCATCGACACCCCGGCCGACGAATACATTCGCCTTCTGTGGCGCCACCGCGAGCTTTGCGAGATCGCTCGCGAGCGTCTTCGCGGGCTCGACGGCTGGATCACGCCGACGACCGCCTTCACGGCGCCGCCGGTCTCGTATTTCCTCGAATCCGCCGACGCCGAGCGGGCGCACGCGCGGATCGCCCAGAACGCGCACACCGCTAACTTGTTCGGGCTGTGCGCGACGACGACGCCGATCCACGCCTTCGGCTCCGACATGCCGGTCGGCCTGCAGGTCATGTGCGCAGGCGGCGAGGACCGCCGGGCACTCTCGATCGCGCTTACCCTCGAGAACGTGTTCGGCCCGCCGCCGACGCCTGATCTAAGCGCGTTCGCGTAAAGCCTGCGCGCCGGCCCTAGACCAGATCGCGGGCGCTCGATTTCGCCTGTGGCGATCCAGCGGGCGCGTGAATCGGGTTTAAGAAGCCTTGCGAGCGCTTTCCACCACCCGCACGCCGTTGGCGATCAGCGTGTCGCGAAGCCGGGTCTCGGCGTTCGGCTCGAGCGGCTTCACCGGCGCGCGCGGGACCCCGGCCGGCAGCCCCAGCATGTTTAGCCCGGCCTTGATCCCCGATGGCGAAGTGCCGAAGAACGAGACCGCCGTGATCACGGCACCGTAGCGACGATGGGTACGCATGCGTTCGTCCGGCGTCATCTCGAAGACGTCAAAGACCTGCTTCGCGTCGGCGCCGAACAGCTCGGGGCCTGTCGAGACCATCCCGCCGGCGCCAAGCAACAGCCCCGGAACCAGGGACAGCGCAAGCCCGCTGATCACGGGGAACCTGTCACCCATTTCGCCGACCATGTCGGTGACGTGCTGCCAGTCGCCATCGCCGTCCTTGAAGATCTCGACCGGGGCCACATCCGCGATCGCCCGAACCTGGTCCGGCGTCAGGCTGAGGCCCGTATGCCGGGGCGAGTTGTAGAGCATCAGCGGAAGCGGGACCGCTTTGGTCACGGCCTCGAACCTTTCGACGACCTCGGCCGTGGTCGTGTGGGCGAGGTACGAATGCGGCTGTAGACAAAGCCCGCTCGCCCCGGCCGCGGCGGCGATCTCGGCGCGGTGGATGCATTCGGCGGTGGCGATGCGGCTGACGTGCACGTAGAAGCGGAAGCGGCCGTCCACCACGCGTGCCACGCGTTCGGTCATCCGCCCAAGCTCGTCGTCGGCGATCACGTAGCCTTCGCCGTTGTCACCGGCGACGAGTAGCGAATCGCAGCGGTTGACCTCGATGTGAAACTTCACGATCTCCTCGTAGGCGTCGTAATTCAGCTCGCCCCCCGGCGTGAATGGGGTCACCGGCGCCGGTGCGTAGACCTGAGCGCGCCAAGGCGATTGGGTGTAGGTTCGATCGAACGGCATCGTTTGCCTCCTCCAAGAGATCAACGGCGCCGAGGGCGGATCGCGCTCGATTGTTACCGCGACGGGGTTTGAATCAGGTGCGTGAATCCGCTCTAGCCACGGCGCAAAATAATTCCGCTCATATGGTTCAATCTGGTGGGATAGTGCTCTACGATCGCTCGGTCAAGATCGGCTTTCGGACCGCTCTTGACGATGGCGAGAGACGAGTGGAGGCCGCAATGCCGATGGAATATCGCCGTCTTAGGTTCACCGGCGCTGAGTTGCGGGACGCCCTGGAAACGCAGTCGGGGACCAAGAAGAGCCGACTACCCGCGGGAGACATCGTCGCTCTTTCGACCGCGCGACGGAAAAACCGTTTCGAGATCGATCTCGTGGTCATCGAATTGGCCTCACGCAAGGCTCGCAGGACGGGCGTACCCGAAGACGTGGTGAAATCGGCGTTGATCGAGTTCTGCATCCGCGAGCGAATCCCGCTACCCCGGAACGCGGAAAAGACGCTCCGGATCGTCGACGATCGGATTTGCCTGGACGTGAACATCGGCGAGGCCATGGAGGATGTACCGATCCTCGACTACCTGAAAGGTCTTGCCTCGCGCCAAGACACCATTCTGGACGAGTTGCGCCGGCTCCACAGCCGGGCACCGAGCCCTGCGAAATCGGGCGAGGACGACTGATCACGACCGAATCGAGACAAGCTTTCAGGGCCAATCGAGGGAGGGAAACCATGGCCAAGGACGAACGCCCACCAGTTGCCGTCGGTCACGTGTCGCTGAACGTCACGAGCCTTGCGCGCTCGACCGCGTACTTCAAGGATATCGGGATGCGCTCGGTGCACGAAGGCGATTCCGTTACCGTGCTCGAGTTGCGCGGCGGCACGCACCTAGTGTTCCGCTCGAAACAAAGGATTCCCAACAGGCGGATTTGATGCGAATCTGGCGGTATGGGCAAGAAAGTG
>JASLLV010000126.1 GCA_030746935.1 Rhodospirillales bacterium
TCATTCTGTTGGTAGTGCGTGCGGATGCGGGCGAGTTCCGCTTTCGAAAGCGGCCCGAAATCGCTCGCGGCGGCGTTTTCTCGGGCTTGGGCGGGGGTCAGGATGCCGGGGATGACGGTGGCCACCGATTCGAACGAGAGGCAAAAGCGCAGCGCAACATGAACCGCCCTTTGGGTAGACCTCCGATCGACGGCGGCGCTCATTTCGCGCCCGCCTTCCACCCACCGGGCAATTTGCGCTTCGGGCCAGATGTTGCGGTGGTCCGCGGCCTCGAAGTCCGTCTCGGGCCCATACTCGCCGGTGAGGAAACCGAAACACAGTGGGGTGCGGGCGATGACGGCGACGCCGGCCGCCGCGGCGGCGTTCAATAGGCCCGATTCCACCGCCCGCTGGTCGAGCAGGTTGAGATTGACCTGAAGTGCATCCACGTCGAAGCGCTTGAGGACGCGCGTTCCGTCGACGGGGCTGCGGACCGAGACGCCGACGAAACGGACGCTTCCATGGCCACGCAATTGTCCCAGCGTCGCAAAGGTGTCTTCGAGCTCGGGTGCGCCGACGTCGGGGTCGTGAAGCTGGAGAAGATCGATGGTGTCGGTGCGAAGCCGCCGCAAGCTGGACTCGACGGAAGCGCGGACGGCGGACGGAGAAAAATCGTGCGGTTCGCGGAAGTCGCGCCTCCCGGCCTTGGTCGCGATCACGATCCGGTCGCGCCGGCCGGCGAATGTGTGCCCGATCAGTTCCTCGCTGTGACCGTTGCCGTACGCACCCGCGGTGTCGAAGAAGGTGATACCGTGATCGAAGGCAGTTTCCAGCGCGCGAACCGATTCGGCGTCGTCGGTCGAGCCGTACGAGGTGGCGCCGTGCGATTCGCCGCCGATTCCCCAGGCCCCGAACCCGATTTCCGAAACTTTCAGTCCGCTCTTTCCGAATGCCCGATAGCGCATCGGGCAGGCTCAGTAGTGCCCGGCGATGGCCCGCTCCATCGACCGCGTGCCATAGAGGTACGCTCCCGTGCGGTGGCCATACCATATCGCCTCGCGCATCCACGTCTCCCAGTCCGTCCAAACCTCCGTGGAGCGTTCGACTCGGTAAGACACGGTATCGGCTTCGATGGGGCCCGGCACGCGTCGTACGGCGTCCGCGTAAAACGCGGGAATGTCGTAGCGCAAGTCGATTTGCAGGTCGTTGGGCTGAAACGGCTGTTTCAACAGCGCGCGATTGAAGCGTACGGCGTCGTCGAGCATCGCGCGCGCATCCTCGCCGGTAAGCTGTTCGGCGAGAAGCCGGCCGGCCTCGTCGTAGAAGGCGTCGAGGCGGCCGTTGACCGCCAGATCGATCATTACGTATTCGTCGGCGGGCCAGTAGATCCCGAGCCACTGGGGCGAAAACTTGAACTCCGGCGCACCGTTTTGGATGGCGCGCGCCTCGGCGTCGAAGAAGGCGCTGATTTCCGCCACCAGCGGATAGCGCTCCGCATCGGCGTCCATGAACGCTTCGAACAGGCTTCGGAAGCGGGCGCCCGCGTGGTGGAGGAGGACGAGCAGGGGCACCTGCAGCATCTTGTTGAAATGCAGCAGGTTCGACATCCACGCGAATGTCCGAACGCGGCGCCAATCGGCGCGCGGCAGGTCGTTGGTGGCGATCACCATCTCCTGGGTCTCGGAGATCTCGTCGACCGGCCTTTCCAGCGTGCCATGCATGTTGACGATGTCGATCTCGACCGTCTCGAGACCGTATTCGGCGATATAGGCGGGATCGCCCATCTCGGCGTTCGGCAGAATCGAGAGGTTGTTGAACTGGATGCGGTTGTGCTGGCCGGTCTCGATCACGTCGGAGACACCGTTGAAGAACGTTTCCACCGTCTCTCCGGGCAGGCCGATGATGAAGTCGCTGTACGTGGCGACGCCGTCGCGCGCGAATCGGCGCTGCAGTTCCAAGAAGCTCTCGACCGAGATGTTCTGGCGTTTGATCGCCTTGAGCGTATGCGCGTCCATCGATTGCAGCGAAATGGTCACACCCTTGCTAAGCCCGGCGTCCGCGAGCGTCTTCTGGGTCAGATACGCGCGTTCGGTGGCGTTCTTGGTGTTCTGTACCGAAAGGGCCATCGGATAGCCCCGTAGCGCCTTGCATTCAGCCGCAGTCTTCGCGATCTCCACGTCCCGGGGAAGGATGCCGAAGTTGGCGTCGCAGCAAAAGACGAACTCGATGCGATGGTCGGCGAACCATTCGAGTTCGGCCCTGACGTCGTCGAGGTCGAACGCGGCGATCTTGCTCGCGGTCGCCGAACCCCAGTCGCAGAATGTGCACGAAAATGGGCAGCCGCGGTTGGTTTCCCACATGGCCAACCAGACCTCGTCGGGGTTGGCCTCGATCAGGGGCGCGAAGGTTCCCGACAGATAGGGCGACGGAATCGATGCAAGATCGCGCAGCCGGGGCACCTTCGGGTTGTGGACGAAGGTTCCGTCGTCGGCGAGGTAGCTGATGCCAGGAATCCGCGACCAGTCATTTTCAGGGTAGGCTTCGAGAAGTGCTAGGAACGTGCGTTCGCCCTCTCCGTGCACGGCCACGTCGACGTGAGCGTGCTGGCGCAAAAATGCTTCCGCGCGATCGGGAACGTGCGGCCCGCCGAAGACCATGAGGCGGTCGGACCGCGCTTCCTTGAGCGCCTGCGATATCGCCGCGGAGATATTGAAGTTCCACACGTAAACGCTCATCCCGACGATATCGGCGGGGGCCAAATGGTCGACGCCGGCGTCGCGGTGGATCCGCTTGTAAAGTGGCAACGAGAAGCGATAGCGGGACGGATCGGGTGCGTGCTTCTCGGCGTGGGCCTGAAGGAAACCCACTGAATAGGGCAGGTAATGCTGCTCCGAGAAACCGTTGTTGATCTGCGCGAGACCGACGTTAACGGCGGGCCGGGCCGAGCCCATGGTGATTCCCTCGATCGAATTCCGGCCGCCCCTCCCTCCGAGAAGCGGTGTCCCAAGTCGCGAATATATAGGGAACCCGGACGCTTACTACAAGGCGCCACGCGAATTTCGGGGGCCCAGAGAGGCACCGGGCGGTCTCGGTTCTCGCCCGACCAAGTCCTTTCGTATTGAATGCGGGACCTTGAGATCGTATTTTTCGCCGCACTCCGCCGGGCCGGTCGTCTTGGCGGCGCGCCGCCCGCCCGAATCACGGAATCCTCAAGAAAACATCATGTACCAAGCGACCGAGGATCCAGCGATCATAGAGCGTATTTATCGATCGCTGCGCGTGATCCGCCGCGTCGAAGAGGAGATCGCGCGCCTTTATCCCAGCGACAAGATAAAAAGCCCAGTTCATCTTTCGATCGGCCAGGAATCGGTCGCGGTGGGGGTTTGCGATCCGTTGAATGGCGACGATTTTGCGTCGGGGACATACCGCGGCCATGCGACGTACCTCGCCAAGGGCGGCGACTTGAACGCCATGATGGCCGAGCTTTTCGGCAAGAGTACCGGCTGCGCCGGCGGCAAGGCCGGCTCCATGCACTTGATCGATATCCAAAACGGAGTGCTTGGCGCGTCCGCGGTCGTCGGGACGACCATTCCCGTCAGCGTGGGATTCGCGCTCGCATTCAAGCGCGAGGGCAAGGGTCGCGTGGTCGCATGCTTCTTCGGCGACGGCGCGACAGAGGAAGGTGTATTCGCCGAATCCCTTAACTTTGCGGCGCTGCACCGGTTGCCTGTGTTGTTCGTGTGCGAGAACAACGGCTATGCGATCCACGCGCCGCTTTCGGCGCGGTGGGCGACGGATCGGCTGCGCGAACGGGTCGCGACGTACGGTATTCCGACCCATTTCGTTCCCGATTCGGACACGTTTGTGCTGCGCGACGTGGTCGAAGAGACCCTTCCCGAATTGCGCAGCGGCCGCGGCCCGGTTTTCGTCGAGTGTCTCACCTATCGTTGGCGCGAGCACGTCGGCCCGAGCGAGGACTACGACGGGGGCTATCGCACCCGCCCCGAGGCCGAGCCTTGGCTACGGTGCGATCCGGTGGAAGTGGCGGGCGCCCGGCTCGAAGCGGGCACGCGCACGCGGATCGACGCCGACGTCGAGGACGCGATCGCGGCGGCGATCGGGTTCGCCGAGCAAAGCCCGGACCCGGACCCATCCGAATTGCTGGCCGATGTCTTCGCCGATTAACACAGAACGCGTCACCACCTTTCCGAACGCGATTCTGGAATCCACGCGTTTCGAGATGGCGCGCGATCCGTCGGTGATTCTCATGGGTTTGGGAATAACCGACCACATCGGCATCCTGGGCACGACGAAGGGCCTCGTCGACGAATTCGGCCCTGACCGCGTGATCGAAACGCCGCTTTCGGAAGACTCGGTCACCGGCGTCGCGGTCGGCGCCGCGATGGCCGGACTGCGCCCGATCCACATTCACATCCGCATGGACTTTCTCATGCTGTGCATGAACCAGCTCGTCAACATGGCGGCCAAGGCCCACTACATGTACGGCGGAACGGTTCGGGTGCCGATGGTGGTGCGCGCCGTCATCGGCAAGTCCTGGGGACAAGGCGCCCAGCATTCGCAGGGATTGCACGCACTCTTCATGCACGTTCCGGGGATCAAGGTCGTGGCGCCGTCCAACGCCCACGACGCCAAGGGGTGCCTCGCGGCCGCGGTGCGCGACAACAACCCGGTTCTGTTCGTCGAACATCGCCTTCTCTACCGCACCGAATCCGCCGTCCCGTCGGCCGACTACTGCGTGGCCGCGGGCCGCGCACGGGTTTGCCGGCGCGGGTCCGACGTGACCCTGGTCGGCGTTTCGGTGATGTTGCTCGAGTGCCTGCGCGCGGCCGAGCTCTTGGAAGACGCCGGAATATCGGCCGAGGTCATCGATCCCATTTGGCTCGCGCCCCTGGATTCGGCGACCATCGTCGAATCGGCGGGACGAACCGGCCGGTTGGTGGTCGTCGACACGGGATGGACGAGCTGCGGGGCGGCGGCGGAAATCGTCGCCCGAACCGTCGAGACTGCCAGATCCGATCGCGCGATCCGCGTCCGCCGGATGGGATACGCTGCGGCAACCTGTCCTCCGACGCCGGTGCTAGAAGACCTCTACTACCCGAATTCCGCGCGCATCGCGGAAGCGGCTTACGCCTTGGTCCGCCCCGAGGGCCCGGTCTGGCGTGCGGCTGCGGACAAAGCCGAGATGGCGTACGCTCAAGAGTTCCGCGGGCCGTTCTGAGGATCGACGGAAAGACGTATCGGAGACTATCGGTGGCCGAAATTCGCGAAATGTATTACCCGCTGGCCGCTTCGAGTTGGGGCGCCGAAGAGATCGCCGCGGTCCACAAGGTCCTCGCGGGCGGCCGGCTTACTATGGGCGAGAACGTGCACGCGTTCGAAAATGCCTTCGCCCGCTACCACGGCCGCCGGTTCGCCGTGATGGTAAACTCGGGCTCGTCGGCGAATCTGTGCTCGGTTGCGGCGCTTTTCTACAAGAAGGACCGGCCACTCCAGCGCGGCGACGAGGTGATCGTACCCGCCATCTCGTGGGCGACCACTTACCATCCCCTGCAGCAGTACGGGCTTAAGCTGCGGTTCGTCGACGTCGAGCTCGAGACTCTCAATATGGCCGTGGACCGCCTGGAGGACGCACTGACGCCGACAACGCGCGCGATCGTCGGTGTCAGCATCCTGGGTAATCCGGCAGCGCTTGACGTCATGCGCGCCTTCGCCGACGCCCACGATCTCTATTTCCTCGAGGACAACTGCGAATCCGCGGATGCCGAGCTGGGCGGTCGCAAGACCGGGACTTTTGGACACCTCGCCACCTTCAGCTTCTTCTATTCCCACCACGTCACCACGATCGAGGGCGGCATGGTGCTAACCGACGACAAGGAGTTGTTCCACCTGTTGCGCGCCGTCCGCGCCCACGGCTGGACCCGCGACCTACCGCCGGAAAGCCCGTTGTTCGAGGCCCGCGACGACGACTTCTTCGAGGCCTACCGGTTCATCCTTCCCGGCTACAACGTGCGCGCCACCGAGATAGCGGGCGCGGTCGGATTGGTGCAGCTGGCCAAGCTGCCGGCCATGACCGAGCAGCGCCGCAAGAACTGGGCGTTGTTCCAGGAGCGTTTCGCGGGCGACGAGCGCTTCATTATCCAGCGTGAGAACGGCCGCAGCTCGGCGTTCTCGTTCACCCTGATCGTCAACCCCGCCACCACCGTCGATCGCACCCGCGTGCTCGCCGCCCTCAAAGACGCCGACATCGGCTACCGCGTCATCACCGGCGGCAATTTCCTTCGTCACGACGCGATACGCTTTTTCGACTACGAAGTCGTGGGCGAGGTGCCGAACGCCGACATTGCCCACGACCATGGATTCTTCGTCGGGAACTTTCCCTTCGATATCGGCGACCGCATCAATAGACTGCACGAGGTCCTCGGCCGCGTCGTCAACTGACGGCGCGAAGAATCGGTGAACGTGCGCGAATGCGGCCAACCGCTCATATCAGGCATGCAAGCGAACCGACGCGTCAGCAAGCACACGGACCCTGATCCGTGGCCAAATCCCCGCGCCGTTTCACCACCGCCCTGATCACAGGAATCACTGGTTCCGGCGGCAGCTATTTGGCCGAGCACATCGCGGCCGCACGCCCCGACGTGGCGCTTCACGGCATCTCGCGCTGGCACTCGACGGCCAGCCACGCGAACCTCGCGGCGATCGCCAATCGGGTCCGGGTCCACGAAAGCGATTTGACCGATTTCGCTTCGGTGCTGGGCGTGCTCGGCGAGGTCCGGCCCGACGTGATATTCCACGTCGCGTCGCACGCCAACGTGCGGGCGTCGTTCGTGACCCCGCTGGCGGTTCTCAACAACAACGTGATGGGGACCGCGAACCTTTTGGAAGCAGTCCGTATCTCAGACCTGGATCCGACGATCTTGCTGTGCAGCACATCCGAGGTCTACGGGCAGGTGGCACCCGAAAACGTTCCGATCGACGAGGCTTGCCCGATTAATCCAGCTTCGCCCTACGCGGTCTCGAAGGCGGCCCAGGATCACCTCGGCCTCTCTTATTTCCTGAGTTACCAAATGAAGGTGATCCGCACCCGGATGTTCGCTTATCTGAATCCCCGCCGCGGCGATCTGTTCGCCACCGCGTTTGCGCGTCAAGTGGCCGAGATCGAAGCCGGAACGCGCGCCAAGTTGCATCACGGGAACCTCGAATCCGTGCGCACCCTGATCGACGTGCGCGACGCGATGGCTGCCT
>JASLLV010000127.1 GCA_030746935.1 Rhodospirillales bacterium
CGACGCCGGCGACATGGAGCTCGACGGCGGCGATTTCCGCGTCGCCGGGACCGATCGCGTCGTCACCATGAAGGAGGTCGCGCTCGCCGCTTATCGGCCGTCGATGCTGGCCGATGACATCGAGACCGGGCTGCACGAGAACGCGACCTTCGCGCCCGAGATCCCGAATTTTCCCAACGGCTGCCACATCTGCGAGGTCGAGATCGATCCCGAGACCGGGACGACCGAGGTGCTTCGCTACGCGGTGGTCGACGACGTCGGCACGGTGATCAACCCGCTGACGCTGGCCGGCCAGATGCATGGCGGCATCGCGCAAGGCGTCGGCCAGGCATTCACCGAGCACATCGTGTTCGACCCCGAAAGCGGCCAGCTCGTCACCGGCACGTTCCTCGATTACGGCATGCCGCGCGCCGACGACATGTGTTCGTTCGACGTCGAAGAGAACCCGGTGCCGACCGCGACCAACCCGTTGGGCGTCAAGGGCGCGGGCGAGGCGGGCAACGTCGGCGCGCTAGCTGCGATCATGAACGCGGTGGTCGATGCGCTGTCGCCGCTCGGCATCACCCACATCGACATGCCGGCGACGCCCGAAAAGGTGTGGCGCGCGATCCGCGCCCGCGGTTAGCCGGATGGTCTTTAGTGGCTCGATTCTAGAGCGCCACCCGATAGTTTGATCATCGACGACAACGAGGGAACGCATGTCCCAAGAACCGACACGAACGCTGGCCGAATTCGCGGCCGCGCTGGATTGCGATGCGATACCGGAAGACGCGCGACAGGCGGCTAAGCTTCTGATCCTCGACGCGCTCGCCTGCGCGCTTGCCGGTCACCGGGGCGAGGAGACCGGACAGGTCGATGGCATGGCGGCGGCGCTCGGCTCGTCGCAAGACGCTACCGTGATCGGCGGCGGAAGGCGCTCGCTCGCCGGCGCGACGCTGTTGAACGGCTATCTCGTCACCGCCGTCACAATGTGCGACGTCCACCGCGCGACACTGACCCACGTCACGCCCGAGATCGTGCCCCCGGCGCTCGCCATCGCCGAGCGTGACGGCGCCTCGGGCCGCGATCTGCTGACGGCGATTGCCGCCGGGTGCGAGGTCACGACGCGCGTCGGCATCGGGCTCGACTATCCGGTGTTTCGCGCCAAGGGCTGGCATGGGCCCGGCGTGATCGGGCCGTTCGGCGCGGCCGCGGCGGTCGGTGTGCTGCGCGGCTTCGACGCCTCGACCATGGCGCGCGCCTTCGGCCTCGCCGGCAGTCAGTCGGCCGGCACCTTCGCCGCGTGGGGGACGCCGACGGTCAAGTTCCACCAGTGCCGGGGCGCCCTGTCGGGGCTGATGGCGGGGCTGCTTGCCGAACAGGGGTTCTCGGCGACCGAGGAGTTTCTCACCGCGCCCGACGGCGGGCTCTACAACACGTACGCCGAGGGCGGCCGGCCCGAGGACGCCGTCGCGGACCTCGGCCAACGCTGGGAGCTCCAACGCATCGCGCTTCGCCTGTGGCCCGCCGCGACGCCGCTGCAGGAAGTGATCACGGCGCTGTTCGATCTCGTCGCCCGCCACGACGTCGCCTTCGACGAGATCGAGAAGGTGCGGATCTCACTCAGCAAGACCCCGTTCGACATGCATGGCGGGTTCGCGACCTACAAGGCGAAGTTCGAGGCCCTGCTGTCGGCCCACTACGTCTCGGCGGTGTACTTGCGCGACCGCACCGTCACGTTGGCCCAGTTCGAGCCGGCCAGCTATGACGACCCGGCGCTCCGCCGCTTTGCCGCCGAGCGCGTCGAGGTCGTCCACGACCCGGCCCTGGCCGGCGGACAGGCGGTTGCCGAGGTTGTCACCAAGGACGGCCGGACGCTCGCCTCGCGCTGCGACCATCCGCTGGGGACGCCCGAGAACCCGCTGTCGCGCGGCCAGGTCGAGGACAAATTCCGGACCTATGCCGAGCCGGTTCTGTCATCCGCCAAGGCGGAGGAAGTCATCCTGACAATCGACCGGCTGGAAGAGCTCGGCTCGTCGCGGACGCTGCTCGATCTGCTGCGCGTGCCCGCCTCGAATTAGCGCCGCTACGGCCCCTGCCAGTCGAACGGCGCGAAATGGCCGTTGGTAAGACCGCTTTCGTCATCCCAATCAATTCCGAACGCGTGGATATGGCTTCGCGTCGCCTTTGCGAGCGCCAAACGGCTGTTCGCGGGATGGCCTAGATTGTCCAAATACAGTGGCTCGTCCGGTCGCTTCGCGCCCGGGACGCCGCTGATCGCCTGATCGACCGCATTTCCGATCGACAACGAGTAATCCAAGCCGGTCGCCTCGAACTCGATCGGCAGGTACTCGACGCCTTGAAAATGTTCAGTCACCAGGGCGAACCTTCCTGGAGCGCCGCCGACCTTGCCGGATGCGATGGTGCCAAGAGCCTCACGCTGCGTGTCATCCGCCTGTTCGTCGATGATCACGCCGAGTGTCCAGCCTCCCTCGAACATCGGCCCCGGTGTACGCAGCACGACGACGAAAGCGAGACCATCGAGCGAAACGTCGTTGAATCGGCCCTTATCGATCTTGAAAGCCATTGCCGCGATGCATTGGTCCCTTGTCGGGCGGGCACGCAAGTGACTCTCCGGGCAAGGGCATAGAAAATCACAGTTGCAGGTCTCGAAGTAGTCGCCCTCGAGACGCCATTCGGTGTCGCTCATCGGATCCTCCCTACCGTGGCGCCGCGCGTCGCCGACGCATCTCGGCGCCAAGTGTCATGCGACCGGCGGTAGCTTATGACACCGCGTCTGGATTGACGAGGGACCGCTTGCTCACTTCCGGCGAATTGCCACGGTCCGGTGCGCACCGTATGGTCGAATCCGGGGAAGTCCAGAGCGAGATTGAACGTCATGAAAGCATATGAAATTCAGGGTCAGGGCGGGATCGAAGCACTGGCCGCCGTCGATCGTCCGACACCCACGCCCGGTCCCGGCGAGGTACTGGTGCGCGTCAAGGCGTCGTCGATCAACTATCGCGACCTGGGGACGGTCACCGACCCAGCGGCGCGCGGGCTCGCGCTACCGCTGGTGCCCAATTCGGATGGCGCCGGCGAGGTCGCCGAGATCGGCGCGGGCGTCACCCGCTTCCAGCCTGGCGACCGGGTCGCCGGGACGTTCTTCCAGCGCTGGATCGATGGCGCCATCACGCCGCCGGTGATGGCGAGCTCGCTCGGCGGGCCGCATGATGGAATGCTGCGCGAATACGCGTGCCTTGCCGAGGACGGCCTGGTCGCGGTGCCCGAGTACCTGAGCGACCGCGAGGCGGCGACGCTGCCGTGCGCCGGGGTCACCGCGTGGAACGCGCTGGTCGACCAAGGCGGGATCAAGGCCGGCGATACTGTACTGCTTCTCGGCACCGGCGGGGTCTCGATCGTGGCGCTCCAGCTCGCGAACCTGCACGGCGCCCGCGCGGTGATCACGTCGTCGAGCGACGCCAAGCTCGCGCGCGCCACCGAGCTCGGGGCGTGGCGCACCGTCAACTACCAGGAGACCCCCGATTGGGATCGGGCCGTGCTCGATCTCACCGACGGGCGCGGCGTCGACATCGTCGTCGAGGTCGGCGGCGCCGGCACGCTGCAGAAGTCGGTCGCAGCGACCCGGCTCGGCGGCACCGTCGCCCTGATCGGCGTGCTCACACGGGGCGAGTTCAACCCGATGGCGGTGCTCAGGAAGTCGATCCGCCTGCAGGGCGTCTATGTCGGCAGCCGGCGCATGTTCGAGGACATGAACGCGGCCATCGCGGCCCACCAGATGCGGCCGGTCATCGACCAGTCGTTCGCCTTCGACGACGCGCGCGCGGCCTACGAGACCATGCGGTCCGCGAGCCATTTCGGAAAGCTGGTGATCGACGTCTGATCGGCACTAACCGGGCTCGATGGACACCCCGCCCGGGGGTCAATACAATTACGCGCTACGAACCGTCCGAAATCGGTCGCAGGACATGGCCAGGGAACAAGTCCAAAGAAGACTCGCGGCAATTCTCGCGGCCGACGTGGTCGGCTACAGCCGGTTGATGGGCGAGGACGAGGAGGGCACGCTCGCCGCGCTGACCGCCCACCGCGCCGAATTGATCGAGCCGTGCATCGCCGAGCACCGCGGCCGGCTGGTCAAGACCACGGGAGACGGGTTGCTGGCTGAGTTCGCCAGCGCCGTCGACGCCGTGCGCTGCGCCGTCGCGTACCAGGACGGGATGCGGGATCGCAACGCGGAAGTGCCCAATGACCGTCGGATCGAGTTCCGCATCGGCGTCAATCTCGGCGATGTGATGGTGCAGGACGACGACGTCTTCGGCGATGGGGTCAATGTCGCGGCGCGGCTTGAGGGATTGGCGGAGCCGGGCCGGATCGTCGTCTCGGGCAAGGTCCACGACGAGGTACGCGGCAAGGTCGAAGCCGCCTTCAACGATCTCGGCCCGCAGCGGGTCAAGAACATCGCCGAGCCGGTGCCGGCTTTCGGCGTTCGCCTCGATGCCGGCGGCGCCGCGCCCGCCCATGACCCGGCGCTACCCGACCGGCCGTCGATCGCCGTCCTGGCGTTCGACAACATGTCGGGTGATGCCGAGCAGGAATATTTCTCCGACGGCATCGCTGAGGACATCATCACCGACATCTCCAAGATCTCGGGTCTTTTCGTCATCGCGCGAAACTCGTCGTTCGCCTACAAGGGCGAGACCGTCGACGTGAAGCGCGTCGCCCGCGAGCTCGGCGTCAAGTTCGTGCTCGAAGGCAGCGTCCGCAAGGCGGCCAACCGGGTCCGCATCACCGCCCAGCTGATCGACGGAAGCTCGGGCGGGCATCTGTGGGCCGAGCGCTACGACCGGGTCCTGGAGGACATCTTCGCGATCCAGGATGAGATCACCCGCAACATCGTCGCCGCGCTCAAGGTCGAGCTCGACCTCGACGAGCGGCAACGGATCGGCGGCCCGGCGACGACCAGCATCGAGGCTTACGATCTTGCGCTCAGGGCGCGGGAGTTGCTGCTCCGTCACAACCGGAAGGACAACGTCGAGGCGACGAAACTGTTCGAAAGATCTATCGAGCTGGATCCCGACTTCATCACCGCTCACGCGGAACTGGCGCTCGTGCTGTACACCGCATACCTGAACGGCTGGAACGACGACACCGAGGCGACACTCCAAAGGGGACGTCGACTTGCGTCGCGCGCCGTCGAGCTCGACCCTTCCGATCCGCAAGGGCATTGGGCGTTGGCGTATGGCCGCCTGTGGACCCGTGATCTCGCCGGGGCGATCGAGGCTATCGAAAGGGCCGCCGCGCTCGGCCCCAACTACGCCGAGGCCTACGCCTCACGCGGATACATCCTGAGCTACGCTTCGAGGCCCGCGGACGCGATCGAGAGCCTGGAAAAATCCATGCGGCTCGATCCGCAACATCCGCGGATTTGGCTGCACTTCCTGGCTCACGCATACTTCATCGCGGCGGATTACGACGAAGCGGCCGCGCTTCTCGAACGGCGAATTCGACTGCAGCCCGAAACCGACATCTCGCGGGTTCTATTGGCCTCGTGTTACGGGCACCTCGGCCGTCCGCGCGACGCCGGCGACCAATGGGCCGAGGTTCTCCAGATCAATCCCGGCTATTCCGTCGAACGCAAGGCCCGCGTTCTACCGTACGCGGACCCGGCCGATTGGGAACGGTTCGTCGAGGGACTGCGGAAAGCGGACGTGCCAGTAACCTGAGGGCAGCAGCGACTCCTGTTTTCTACCTTGGGCAGAGTGTATGGCACCTGCTGCTTAACCGAAATTTAACCAGTCTCAAGCGATCATTAACGCCGTGATCGAGACACGATCTCGCGGGTCGGCAGCCGTTCCGCGGTCGGGCCTGACCGAAGGGCCGCACCGCTTTCTCCCAGAAATTTCGAACCAAATGGTCATACCGTCATGAGAACTCGCCTGCTCAATGCGCTCGTCACGGGCGTTCTGCTGATGGTCGCGGCATGCGATTCTCAACAGGTCGCTCAAACGGACTTGACCGTACTGCGGATCGGCGTTCTGCCCGACCAGAACCCAAAGGCATTGAAGGAGCGCTACGACCCGTTGTTCGAGCATCTCTCGAGCACTCTGAAGGTTTCATACGAGTTCGTCCCCTCGAAAAGCTACGGCGACCTCTTGGAGCAATTCGTCGCGGGGCGCATGGACCTCGCTTTCTTCGGCGGTTTGACATTTCTCAAGGCACAAGCCGCCAGTGGCGCCATGCCCATCGTCATGCGTGACGTCGACAAAAGGTTCACGAGTTACTTCATCGTACGGGCGAACGATCCCGCGACTTCGATAAAGGATTACCGAAACAGAAACTTTTGTTTCGGGTCCCACCTCTCGACGTCGGGCCACTTGATGCCGCGTAAGTTCCTCGCCGAGCGTGGGATCATTCCAGAGGAGTTCTTCGCGGAGGTCTGTCACACCGGCGCCCACGACAGAACGGTATTCGGGGTGCGCGATGGCCTCGCTGATATAGGCGTTGCCAACTCTCAGGTCGTCAAGTCAATGCTCGCCGACGGCAGGCTTTCCGAAAACGACGTGCGCATTCTCTGGGAGACACCGCCGTTTCCCGACTACGTATGGGCTGTGCGTGCGACCCTGGGATCAGCATGGCGGCAGCGCGTTCGGGACGCATTCCTGGGCCTGTCCCCTGGTAACGAGCGCGATGCCCGCATACTCGCTCGAATTGGCGCGGAGGCCTTCCTGCCGGCCAGCACCGCTGATTTCGATCCCCTCCAGGAAGTCGCCAAGACCGTCGGCGTGCTCAAGCTTGATGGCGGAGCATGATCGAATCGGCTCCCCGGTTCGGTGCAAACGACACCGACGCGAAACGCCCGCCGACGCGACGCGTTTTCGCCAATGTGTATCTGCTGATCGCCATCGCCGTCATAACCAGTGCGGCGGCGATCGCGATCATTCAATGGAGCGATGCCCGGAACTCGGTGCTTGAGGATCGGGCGAGCGGGTTTCATCTTGCGTCCGTCGCGGGCGCCGATCGGATCGAAAGGGAAATCTTCCTCTTTCAGCGCAAGGAACTCGAACGGGCTCTCCTGGTCGAACGGAAGACCCGCCCTCAGTCCTCCGGTTTGAGGGACCTGGACGGCCTCAGGGAAGCCGAATTCGCCGCGACGCTGCATGTGATCGAGGGTGAAATCGTGAAATTGAGATCCCTTCAGGAT
>JASLLV010000128.1 GCA_030746935.1 Rhodospirillales bacterium
GCCCGCCCCGGGCCCCGAGACGAGCGCCGATCGAAGAAGCAAGGAGGAATTCGCATGGACAAGAACTCGGTTGATTGGCACGGACCGAACGTCGCGCTGGCGACGCCTTTCGACGCCGCCGGCGAAATCGACGAGGCGGCGTTTTGCGAAAACGTCGAGCTATGCCTGGAGAATGGCGTAACCGGGCTACTGGTCTCGGGCTGCACGGGCGAGTTCTGGGCGCTCACCAAGGACGAGCGCAAACGCCTCTTCAAGCTTTGCGTTGACGCGGCCGCCGGGCGCGCTCCCGTGATCGGCGGCACCGGCGCCATCCGGACCGAGGACGTGATCGAGCTTACTGAAGCGGCCAAGGACGCGGGCTGTTCGGGCGCGATGGTCTTGCCGCCCTTCTTCGTCAAGCCCAGCTTCGCCGACATCGTCGCCCACTACCAGGCGGTCTCGGATGCGGTCGAGATTCCGATCCTGCTCTACAACATTCCTGCCAACGCCGTGAACGAGTTGACGCCCGAGCTGACCGCGCGGCTCGCCGACATCGAAAACGTGGTGGCGATCAAGGAAAGCTCGTTCGATCTCAACGTCTTTTACCGCACAATCGTCTTGGCCGGCGACCGCCTGCGGGTCTTCGGGATGGGTCTGCCCGGGCTCTTGGTCGGCGCCTGGGGGTCCTTCGGTGTCAATGCCCAGTATTGGGATTCGCAGTCTTGCGATTTCTATTTCACCTACAAGCAGGGCGATCTGGAGCGCGCCAAAGTGCTTCACAACAAGTCGGACGCCCTGCGAGACGCGATCTCGGCGCCGGATCGCAACACTTACGTCGCCATCAAGGCGGCCATGAACCTGTTTGACCGACCGGGCGGGTACCCGCGCCTGCCGTTGCGGCCGCTGAACGACGCCGATCTGGCCGATATGCGCGCGCGCATGGAGCGATTGGGCGTACGGCCGCCCGACCGGGTACGCGCCGCGGTCGCCGAGTAGGCAGCGCAAGGACAAGGAATCGGCCCATGGACAAAAGCTCGGTCGACTGGCACGGCTCGTGGGTCGCGCTGGTCACGCCGTTCGATGGGGACGGCGCCATCGACGAGGTGGGATTCGCGCGAAACGTCGATCTGTGTATCCAGGGCGGCGTCGACGGCGTCCTGGTTTCGGGTTGCACCGGCGAATTCTGGGCGTTGACCGACGCCGAGCGCGTGCGCCTGTTCGGACTCTGCGTCGAGGCCGCGGCCGGCCGGGTGCCGGTAATCGGCGGCACCGGCGCCATCCGGACCCCGGACGCGATCGCGCTGAGTGTGGCGGCCAAGGACGCAGGCTGCGCGGGCGTGATGGTGATGCCGCCGTTCTTCGTCAAGCCCAGCGCCGCCGACATCGTCGCCCACTACGAGGCGATCTCCGGGGCGGTCGATATCCCGATCCTGCTTTACAACATCCCCGCCAACAACGTGAACCCTTTGACGCCGGAACTCGTCGACCGCCTTGCCGACGTCGAATCTGTGGTCGCCATCAAGGAAAGCTCACTCGACTTCGCCAACTTCTACCGCGCGCTTGAAATCGCGGGCGACCGCATCCGGGTCTTCCCGCCCGGATTTCTCGGCGGCGCGGCGGCGCTGGAAATCGGCGCCCACGGTTACTTCCAGACATTCTCGAATTACTGGGGCAGGGAATCGAACGAAATCTACCAAGCGTATCTGCGCGGCGATCTGGATGGAGCCCGAAGGGCCCTCGACAAGGAGCTTGCGCTTCGCGACGCGCTCAACCGTGGGGGCCGCAACGGCTACGTCGTGATCAAGGCGGCCATGAACCTGTTCGGCCGTCCCGGCGGTTACCCGCGCCTGCCGCTTCGGCCATTGGGGGATGCGGCGCTTGCCGAGATTCGCGAAGCGATGGAGCGCCACGGCGCCACCCGGCCGGAAGACGAAGAGGTGCCGGTGGCCGCGGTCGCCGAGTAGGACGCGGAAGCGAACGGGGAATCGCCATGGACAGGCATTCGGTTGACTGGGAGGGCCCCTGCGTCGCCCTGGTCACGCCCTTTGATTCCGAAGGCCGGATCGACGAGGCCGCCTTTCGGCGCAATGTCGAGCTGTGCCTCGGAAACGGGGTGGCGGGGCTTTTGGTTTCGGGGTGTACCGGCGAGTTCTGGGCGCTCTCCAAGGACGAACGCAAGCGGCTCTATCGCATCTGCGTCGATGCCGCGCACGCACGCGTGCCCGTGATCGGCGGGGCAGGGGCGATCCGAACCGAAGACGCGATCGAGCTTGCAGATGCGGCCCTCGAGGCGGGATGTGCGGGTGCCATGATTCTGCCGCCGTTCTTCGTCAAGCCCAGTGCAGACGACATCGTCGCCCACTATCAGGCGGTGGCGGATGCGGTGCGGATCCCGATCCTGCTTTACAACATCCCGTCCGCGGCGGTGAACGCCTTGACGCCGCCACTCGTCGATCGGCTCGCCGATATCGAAACCGTCGTCGCGATCAAGGAAAGCTCGTTCGACTTCAACAACTTTTACAAGACCATCGAACTCGCCGGCGACCGCATCCGGGTCTTCGGCCAGGGCTATCCGGGGCTGCTGGTGGGTGCATCGGGCTCGTTCCACGTCCACGCCAACTATTGGGACGAGCGCTCGTGGGAAGGCTACCGCGCGTTC
This sequence comes from Rhodospirillales bacterium, assembly GCA_030746935.1. Lineage (GTDB taxonomy): Bacteria > Pseudomonadota > Alphaproteobacteria > Rhodospirillales > JASLLV01 > JASLLV01. The sequence continues at coordinate 2,639 of JASLLV010000128.1, forward strand.
CGCCGGGGCGATCACGCGCGCGCGCGCGCGCTTCAAGCGCAATCGACGGCGATCGAGGCCACGTTCACCGAGAACGGGCGCAACTACTACGTCTCGGTCAAGACCGCCATGAACCTGTTCGGTCGGCCGGGCGGCTATCCGCGCCTTCCGCTGCGACCATTGGACGAGCCGCACCTCTCGGAGATGCGGTCCAAGTTGGAAGAACGCGGCCTGGTCGACGTGGCGCCATCGGGGACGGTGGTGCAGGCGGCGGTGGCGGAGTAGATCAGATCGTGGTCGCCCGAAATCGCCTGCGGCGATCTGCAGACCACGTGAATCGGATCTATTCTCTAGAAATCGAGCGGATTCACGGGCTCGATCGGGACCGAATCGTCGTTCCGATCAACCGCGATCCGCTCTAGTCCGCGTTGGCGGCGATCGTATTGACGCTGCCGCCTGATCCGTTCCATCCCGATGGCATCGCTGGATTCGCGTCGCGCCTGAGACGCGGCGAGACCTCGGCCGAGGCTGTGACGAGTGCCTATCTGGCACGCATCCAGGCGCTCGATCCCCACTTCGGCGCGTTCGAGCTGGTCGATTCCGCGAACGCCATTGCAACCGCAAGAGCCCATGACCGGCTGCTGGCCTCGGGCACCGACCTGGGTCCCCTCATGGGCGTTCCGGTCGGCGTCAAGGACATCGTGGCGGTGAAAGGCGCGCCCACGCGGGCGGGATCCAAACTCGACGTCGCCGATCTGATCGGTGGCGAAGGGGCCTTCGTCGCCGCACTCAAGCGTGCTGGTACCGTGATCGTCGGCAAGACCAAGACCGCCGAGTTCGCCATTGGCCGCGGCGGCGCCAACGCGGTTCGCGGAACGCCCAAGAATCCCTGGGCCCGTGACGACCACGTGATCCCCGGGGGATCGTCGAGCGGGTCGGGCGTCGCGGTGGCGGCGGGACTGTGCGCGTTCGCCATCGGATCGGACACCGGGGGATCTGTGCGGCTACCCGCAACGCACTGTGGGATATTCGGGCTGAAGACGACCAAGGGCCTGTGGCCGACCGACGGCGTGTTTCCGTTGTCGCCGACGCTCGATACCCTCGGGTTGCTTACGGCCTCGGCGGCCGACGCGGCGATCGCGTTCGCGGCCCTTGCCGGGCGCGCACCGTCCCAGGCGCACCCGGGACCGGGCTTGCGGCTCGGCCGCGCGAAAGACCACCTCTTCGAGCAGCTCGACGCCGAGGTGGCGGCGTGCGTGGAGGTGGCGCTCAGCCGGCTGTGCGAGGCCGGGGTCGAGCTGGTCGACATCGAGATTCCCGAAACTGCCGACATGCCGGCATGCTTCGACCACATGGTTCCGGCCGAGCTGATCACGAACCTTGGCCGCACGCGGGCCAGCGAAGGACTGGCCGCCATGGACCCGGTGAGCGCGGATCGGGTTCGCGCGGGCCTCGATCTCGCCGCCGGGGACTACGTCGCCGCGGTTCGCCGCCACCGCGCTTGGCGGGAAGGGGCGACGTCGCTTTTCCGCGGCATCGACGGCATTGTTGCGCCGACCAGTCCGTCGCTGCCGAGCACGCTCGGCGAAGCCGTGGCGCGGGCCGACGATCCGCAAAGACGAAGGGCCACAAGCGTCAATACGGTGCCTGCCAACATGTTGGGGGCTACGGCAACGACGACGCCGATCCACGCCTTCGGATCGTCGTTGCCGGTCGGTTTGCAGATCATCTGCCCCGGCGGTGCCGAGGACCGTGCGCTTTCGATCGCGCTTTTGCTGGAGAAGATGTTCGGGCCGCCGCCGCGCGCGGACGTCGAACGAGTCGCAGGATAGTTGTCTCGCCGTCGCCCCGGTCCCGGATGCGCGGAAACGAAGAAATCGCTTCAAGAGGTCTTCCGGGCGTTGATATAGTGCGGGGCTTCACGCCGGCGGCGGCGATCGATTTCAACGCCGGGCGCGGTGATATGCGACGAGGCCGCACGCGCGGCCGTTCCAGAATACGATTGAGGACCACCGAGCCATGAACGAGCCCGCGACAGTCCGCGCAAACGATTTTTTCGCGCCCGTGAAGGCGCGGGGTGCCGAGATCGAGGACCGCTATCGCGCGTTGACCCCGCGTTCGCAAGCGTTGTTCGAGCGCGCCAAGACGGTGTTTCCCGGCGGTTACACCCGGGATTCCATCGTGCGCGCGCCCCATCCCACCTTCATGGCGACGGGCGACGGCGCCATCATGACCGACGCGGACGGGCGCGAGATCGTCGATTTCTGGTTCAACGCCTCGTCGCTGCCATTAGGTCATGCGGACCCGCGCGTAAGCGAGGCGGTCGCCGCCCGGGCGCGCGCAGGCTCGGCCTTTTACGCCCCGACCGAGGGCGAGCTGACGCTTGCCGAAATTATTTGCGATCGGTTGGCGTCGGCCGATCGCATCCGCCTCACCAACTCGGGCTCGGAGGCGGTGATGATTGCCGTTCGCCTCGCCCGCGCACGCACGGGCCGAGACGTGGTGGTCAAATGCGAAGGCAGCTACCACGGCTCCTACGACGACGCGCAGTGGTCGGTATCGCCCGATCCCAAATCTTTCGGCGACGCCGACGCGCCGACCCCGGTGCCCGATAGCGGGGGGCTGCCGAGCGGCGCGGGACGTATCAGGGTCGTGCCCTACAACGACGCGGGCGCCCTTCGCCGGACCGTGGCCGCCGACGGAAGCGATATCGCGGCCGTATTGATCGAACCGATGGCCAATCGGATCGGCCTGATCCTTCCCAGCACTGAGTACCTGGTGGCGGCGCGCGAAGCCTGCGATGCCTGCGGCGCGATCCTGATCTTCGACGAGGTGATCGCGTTCCGCCTCGGCTACAACGGTGCCCAGGGCACGGTCGGCGTCACTCCCGACGCGACGACCCTCGGCAAGGTGATCGGCGGCGGCTTCCCGGTCGGCGCAGTCGCCGGACGCGCCGACGTCATGGCAACCAGCGAGCCCGGAATGGCGGGGCGCGTGACCCACGCCGGCACTTTCAACGCCAACCCAGTCACCGTGGCTGCCGGCGCCGCAACCATGGAGGCCCTAAGCCCCGAGGTGTTCGCGGCCATCAACGGCGAAGGGGCGCGGATTCGCGCGCGGCTTCACGAGATATGCGACGGCCTTCCGATCAGGATCACCGGCGCCGGCTCGCTCTTCAAGATCAACGCGACCGACGTCGATATCACGGACTACCGAGGCGCCATCACGGTCGACACGCGCTGGGAGGAGCTGGTCTCGCTCGAGCTGTTCGCCGACGGGTTCATGGTGACGCCGCACCTGCACGGCTGCATCTCGACCGCCACCACCGAAGAGCACGTCGAAGGCTTCCTCGACGCCTTCACCCGGATCGTCCGCGCCTAAAGCGGATCGCGTTTGATTGAAGCCGCATTGCGGTTCCGATTAAGCGCGCCGGTCCGCTCGACCTCGATAGTGTGGGCCAGATTCACGCGTTCGGCGGATCGCCACGGACGAAACCGAGCGACCGCGATCTGGTCTGGGGCGTGCCTTCGTTTCCGAACTTGGCGTTCAGTCCCCCAGCCGGGGCATCTCGAAGTCGAGGGCATCGAGATCGGCGATCAGTTTGTTCGCATCGGCCTCGCCCAATTCGACGAGCGGCGGGCGCAACCGGTTCCACTCCGCGTCTCCACGGAAATGCGAAATCATCATCTTCATCGCCGGGATCAATGGGAACTGCTGCACCGCGCCACGAACCGCGTTGAGGCCTTTTTGAACCGCATCCGCGTCATCGTTCTCCCAACTGTCGAAAAGACCGACGATGGCGGCAGGATTGACATTCGCGGTCGCCGAGATACACCCGACCCCACCGAAGCGCATGTTGGCCAGCAACAAGGGTTCGTTGCCGGCGAACATGGCGAATGCGGGAAAGGCCTTCATGATCGCTTCGAGATTAGCCCCGTCGCCAGACGAGTCCTTCATCCCGACGACGATGCCGGGAAATTTATCAAGAAGCCGGCCGACGAGATCGACGCTGAAGGGCACCGCCGACATCTGCGGGAAGTGATAGAGATAGATCCGCAACCGATCGTCGCCGACGCGCTCGATAACCTCGGCGAAGTTCCGGTAGATGCCTTCGTCGCTGACATCCTTGTAGTAGAAAGGAGGCAGCATCAGAACGCCGCCGCAGCCATGCTCGACGGCACGTTTGCTCAAGTCCACAGAATCGAGGAACGAGCAGCATCCGGTGCCAGGCATCATGCGTTTGGGATCGAGCCCCGCTTCAACGAGCGCATCCAAAAGCTCGAAGCGCTCGTCCATGGTCAGTGAGTTGCCTTCCGAATTTGTGCCGAAGACGGCGAGGCCACAATCTTGCGACAGCAGCCAGCGGCAATGTTGGATCAACCGCTGCTTATCCGGCGTGAGATCGGTCTTGAAGGGGGTGACGACGGGCGCCAAAACGCCGCGCATGATATGGGATTCACCCATGGAAATGTCTTTCGATTACCGGGGCCGGAAAGATACTACTCCCAAAGCTAGTGTTCCGCTCTAAACAAAGGATTCCCAACAGGCGGATT
>JASLLV010000129.1 GCA_030746935.1 Rhodospirillales bacterium
GCCACAGGTTCCGTATGTGGTGCGCGCCGTCATCGCGCCGTAGTCCACATCCGCGCGAAGGGTGTGCAGCGGCACCCGGCCTTCACGATACCACTCCATCCGCGCGATCTCGGCGCCGCCCAGGCGGCCGCCGCAGTTGATGCGGATTCCGAGCGCGCCGAGGCGCATGGCGGACTGGACCGAGCGTTTCATGGCGCGGCGGAAGTGCACGCGGCGCTCAAGCTGCTGGGCGATGTTCTCGGCGACGAGCTGGGCGTCGATCTCGGGCTTGCGGATCTCCATGATGTTGAGGTGGACGTCCGAGCCCGTAATTTTGGCGAGCTCGACCCGCAGCTTTTCGATGTCCACCCCTTTCTTGCCGATCACCACGCCAGGCCGCGCCGTGTGGATGGTCACCCGCGCCTTCTTCGCCGGGCGCTCAACGACAATCCGGGACACGCCGGCCTGCGCCAATCGCTGGCGCAAGACCTTGCGGATCTCCAAATCGCTGTGCAGCAGTTCCGCGTAGTCTTGGTCCGCGTACCACCGCGAATCCCAGGTCCTGTTGATCCCTAGGCGAAATCCGATCGGGTTGACTTTTTGGCCCATCAGTCACTCTCCATCCGTTCGCGGACCACCACCCGGAGGTTGCTGAACGGTTTTTCGATCCGTGCGACGCGCCCCCGGGCCCGGGCCCGCCAACGCTTCATGACCAGGTCCCGCCCGACCGTCGCCTCGGCAACGTAAAGTTTGTCGATATCGAGTTGGTGGTTGTTCTCGGCGTTGGCGATGGCCGCTTCCAGAACCTTCTTCACGGCGCCGGCGATGCGACGGCGCGAGAACGTGAGATCGGCGAGCGCCGTCTCGCACCGCTTGCCCCGGATCGAGGCGGCGACGACGTTCAGCTTTTGCGGGCTGGTCCGCACGCGCTTGACTCTCGCCAGCGCCTCGTTGTCCGCGAGACGGCGTTCGGCCGAGGACTTGCCCATCGCTCAGGCCCTCCTCGCGCGCTTGTCGGCGGCGTGGCCGAAAAACGTCCGCGTCGGCGAGAATTCGCCGAACTTGTGCCCGATCATGTCCTCGGTCACCAACACGGGAATGAACTTCTTGCCGTTGTACACCCCGAAGGTGAGGCCGACGAACTGCGGTAGAACGGTTGATCGCCGCGACCAGCTGCGAATCACTTCGTTGCGTCCGGACGCACGGGCGTTTTCCGCCTTCTTCATGAGATAGCCGTCAACGAAGGGGCCTTTCCACACCGAGCGCGCCACGACCTTGCTCCCTCTACTTCTTGCGGTGACGACGGCGCATGATCAACGCGTCCGTCTTCTTGTTGCTACGAGTCCTCTTGCCCTTGGTCGGCACGCCCCAAGGCGTCACCGGATGGCGCCCACCCGACGTCCGTCCCTCGCCGCCGCCGTGCGGATGGTCGATGGGGTTCATGGCGACGCCGCGCACCGACGGGCGCTTACCAAGCCAGCGTTTGCGCCCCGCTTTGCCGAGTTTGATGTTCGCCTGATCGGGATTGGACACCGCGCCGACCGTCGCCATGCATTCACCACGGACCATGCGAAGCTCGCCCGACGAAAGCTTGAGCTGGGCGTACCCCTGGTCCTTGCCGATCAATTGCACGTAGTTGCCGGCGGAGCGCGCAATCTGCCCGCCACCGCCGGGCTTCATCTCGACATTGTGGACGATGGTCCCGAGCGGGATGTTCCTGAGCGGGGCGGCGTTGCCGGGTCGGATGTCGACGTTTTCCCCGGCGATGACCTTGTCGCCCGGGCGGATCCGCTGGGGCGCCAGAATGTATGACAGCTCGCCGTCCTCGTAGCGGATGAGGGCAATGAACGCGGTGCGGTTCGGATCGTACTCGAGCCGCTCGATCATGGCTTCCATATCGCGTTTGGTGCGCCTGAAGTCGATCATGCGATAGCGCCGCTTGTGTCCGCCGCCGCGCCGGCGCGCCGTGATGCGGCCGGTATTGTTGCGCCCACCTTTCTTCCGCAGCCCCTCGGTCAGGGACTTGACGGGCTTCCCCTTCCAAAGGCCTGAGCGATCAACGAGGACGAGGCCCCGGCGCCCCGGCGTGGTCGGCTTGTACGACTTCATCGCCATGGCTCAGATTCCCGTGGTCACGTCGATCGATTGGCCTTCGGCAAGCGTGACGATGGCCTTCTTGGTGTCGGCGCGCTTGCCCGGGCGTCCCCGGAACAGTTTCGTCTTACCTTTGGTGGTCAGCGTGTTGACGGCCGTGACCTTGACCTTGAATATCTCTTCGATGGCCGCCTTGATGTCGGGTTTGCGGGCATCCAGCGGTACGCGGAAGCTCACCTGGTTGTACTCCGACAGCAACGTCGCTTTCTCAGTGATTACCGGTGCCGAGATGATGCGATAGAACTGGTCGCGGCCCATGGGCCGAACCTTTTTTGGATGCCGTTTCATCGCAACCGCTCCACCAGGTGGCCGACGGCATCGCGCGTGAGCGCGAGCACGTCGCGCCGCAAGATGTCGTAGACGTTGGCGCCCCCACTCGGCAGCACGTCGAGATCCACGATGTTGCTGGCGGCGCGGGCGAACCCTTCGTCCACCGCATCGCCGCAGATCACGAGGGCCGAGCGCCACCCAAGTTTGTCTAACCGCTTGGCGAGTTCCGCCGTCTTCGGGCTCTTGAGCGCGGCCGATTCCAGCACCACGAGCTTCCCTTCCGAGAGCTTCGCCGAAAGCGCCGTCCTCAAGGCGAGTTTCCGCACCCTCTTTGGAAGTCCGATGGAATGATCCCTGGGTGTCGGTCCGAACACGACCCCGCCGCCGCGAAGCTGCGGCGCACGGCTGGTGCCCTGGCGCGCCCGTCCGGTGCCCTTCTGGCGAAACGGCTTGTGTCCACCGCCGCGGACTTCCGAACGCTGCTTCACCTTGTGGTTTCCGGTCCGGCGCTTCGCCAACTGCCAGTCGACCGCGCGCGCAAGGATGTCGCCGCGCACCGGCACGGCGAACACGGCGTCGTCGAGTTCGATGGCACCCGCCTTCTTGTTGTCGAGGTCGATGACGTCATGTTTCATGGCGCGTCACTCGTCCGGCTTCTCTTCGCCACCCTCGGCGCCACCGGCGCCCGAGTCGTCACTCGCGCCTTCTTCGGCCGGCGCCTCGGCCGCAGTTTCGGCGTCGGGTTCCGGGCCGTCCGGCCGCTCGTCCTCGGGCGCGCCCTCTTCGGCGGTCCGCGCATCGAGAGCATCCGGCGTCAGGGCCGCGTCCTCGGGCAACGCCTTCTTGCCGGCATCGCGCACTAGGACATAGCCGCCCTTGCTGCCCGGCACGGCACCCTTGATCACGATGAGGCCGCGCGCATCGTCGAGCGCCACGACCTCGAGGTTCTGCGTCGTGACCCGCGTCCGGCCCATCTGGCCCGGCATCTTCTTTCCCTTGAACACACGGCCCGGATCCTGGCTGTTGCCGGTGGAGCCAAGCGCCCGGTGGCTGACCGAGACCCCGTGCGACGCCCGCAAACCCGCAAAGCCGTGGCGTTTCATGCCGCCCGCAAACCCCTTGCCGATGGACGTGCCGGTCACGTCCACGAACTGGCCCTGCACGAACTGGCGGAGCGGCACCTGCGAGCCCACGTCGAGAAGCCAATCGGGTGAGACTCGAATCTCGGCCAATTTGCGTTTGGGCTCCACCTTCGCCTTCGCGTAGTGACCGCGAACGGCCTTGCTCAGGTTCTTAACCTTGGCTGTGCCGACGCCCAGCTGAAGCGCGTCGTAGCCGTGCACCTCGGCGCGCCGTTGGGCCACGACCCGGCAGTCGTCGACCTTCAACACGGTCACGGGCACGTGCGCCCCATCGTCCATGAACACACGTGTCATTCCCATTTTTTGGGCGATCAGGCCGGCACGGCGCATGAATTTCTCCGGATCCTAGAGCTTGATCTCGACGTCGACGCCGGCCGCGAGATCCAGCTTCATCAGGGCGTCCACGGTCTGGGGTGTGGGATCGAGGATATCGAGAAGCCGTTTGTGGGTTCGGATCTCGAACTGCTCGCGGGACTTCTTGTCGATATGCGGCGAGCGGAGCACGGTGAATCGCTCGGTCCGCGTCGGCAAGGGGATCGGGCCGCGAACCTGGGCCCCGGTTCGCCTCGCCGTGTTGACGATCTCGCTCGCGGACTGGTCGAGCACGCGGTGATCGAACGCTTTCAAGCGAATCCTTATGTTCTTGTTTTCCATGATCCGAGCCCGCTCGATCTCCCGTCCTACTCGATGATGGAGGCGACGACGCCGGCGCCGACGGTACGCCCGCCCTCGCGGATCGCGAACCGCAGCCCCTCGTCCATGGCGATCGGCGCGATCAGCTGTACCTCCATCGAGATGTTGTCGCCGGGCATCACCATCTCGGTCCCGTCCGGGAGAACAACCTGGCCCGTCACATCCGTCGTCCGAAAGTAAAATTGCGGCCGGTAGTTCGAGAAAAACGGCGTGTGCCGACCCCCCTCCTCCTTCGTCAGGATGTACGCCTCGGCCTTGAACTTCGTGTGCGGCGTGATCGAGCCCGGCGCCGCAAGAACTTGGCCGCGCTCAACGTCGTCGCGCTTCGTGCCCCGCAGCAACACGCCCACGTTGTCCCCCGCCTCGCCCTGGTCGAGAAGCTTGCGGAACATCTCAACGCCCGTGCAAACCGTCTTCGACGTCGTCCGGATCCCCACTATCTCCACTTCTTCGCCAACCTTGATCACGCCACGCTCCACCCGGCCCGTGACCACCGTGCCCCGGCCCGAGATCGAAAACACATCCTCGATCGGCATCAAAAACGGTCGGTCCTTCGGCCGCTCGGGCTGCGGGATGTACTCGTCAACCGCCGCCATCAATGCCAACACCGAAGCTTCGCCCGTCTCCTTATCGCCGTCCTCCAACGCCGCAAGCGCCGAGCCCGGCACGACCGGGATATCGTCACCGGGAAAATCGTAGCTCGACAATAGCTCCCGCACCTCAAGCTCGACCAACTCAAGCAACTCGGGATCGTCAACCTGATCAACCTTGTTCAGATAAACAACGATCGCCGGAACCCCAACCTGACGCGCCAGCAAGATATGCTCGCGCGTCTGCGGCATCGGGCCGTCCGCCGCCGAAACGACCAGGATCGCTCCGTCCATCTGCGCCGCACCGGTGATCATGTTCTTCACGTAGTCCGCGTGACCCGGACAATCCACATGCGCGTAATGGCGGTTATCGGTCGAGTATTCCACGTGCGCCGTCGCAATCGTGATGCCCCGCGCCTTCTCCTCCGGCGCCTTGTCAATCTCGTCGAACGGCGTGAACTCCGCGCCCCCCGCAACCGCCAGAATCTTCGTGATCGCAGCCGTCAACGTCGTCTTCCCATGGTCAACATGACCAATCGTGCCCACGTTGCAGTGCGGCTTCGTACGCTCAAACTTCGCCTTCGCCATCCCTCGTTTCTCCCCCTCTCAGCGCACGTTCACACGACCATCCGGGTCCGCACGTCTTCGGACACCTGGTGCGGAGCCTCGGCGTAGTGGTCGAAGTGCATGGTGAACTGCGCCCGGCCCTGGCTCGCGGACCTGAGCGAGTTCACGTACCCGAACATGGTGGCGAGCGGCACCGCAGCCGTGATCACCCGCGCGTTGCCGCGCTGATCCATTCCACTGATGTGGCCGCGGCGGCTGTTCAAATCGCCGACAATCTCGCCCATGTACTCCTTGGGCGAGACGACCTCGACGCGCATGATGGGTTCCAAGAGTCGCGGCGACGCCTTCTGAGTGCCTTCACGGAAGGCGCTTCGGGCCGCGATTTCAAACGCGAGAGCACTCGAATCCACGTCGTGCGAATCGCCGTCGTAAAGGGTGGCCTTGAGGTCGGTGACCGGATAGCCGCTGAGAATGCCGGCCTCGGCCGCATTTCTCAGGCCCTTCTCGACCGCCGGAATGAACTCCCTGGGCACCGAACCGCCGCGCACCGCGCTCTCGATGTTCAGCCCGGACCCGGCGGCCAGGGGCTCGAAGCGGACCTTGACGCGCGCGAACTGCCCGGCGCCGCCGGTTTGCTTGCGGTGGATGTAGTCCACCTCGGCCGGCCGCGAGATCGTTTCGCGGTACGCGACCTGCGGCGCGCCCACATTGGCCGCGACCTGGAACTCGCGCTTCATCCGGTCGACCAGGACCTCGAGGTGGAGTTCGCCCATGCCCTTGATGACCGTTTGGCCGCTCTCGGGATCGATGGTGACCTGAAATGAGGGATCTTCGGCGGCGAGACGCGCGAGCGCCGTTCCCATCTTGTCCTGGTCGCCCTTGGTCTTGGGTTCCACGGCGACTTCGATTACCGGTTCGGGAAACTCGATTTGCTCCAGGATCACGGGTGCGGCGAGACTGCACAAGGTATCGCCGGTCGTCGTGTCCTTGAGACCGGCCAGCGCGATGATGTCGCCGGCCCGCCCCTGTTTGACCTCTTCGCGGTCGTTGGCGTGCATGAGGACCATGCGTCCGACCCGCTCGCGCTTGCCCTTAACGGAATTGAGGATCTGCGAGCCGCTGTCGACGACGCCGGAATAGATTCGGATGAACGTCAAGGTGCCGACAAAGGGGTCGCTCATGATTTTGAACGCAAGCGCTGCGAAGGGGTCGTCATCGTCGCTGCGGCGCTCGACGATTTCGTCGGAACCGGCCTTGACAGCCGTCATGGAAGAAACGTCGGTGGGGCTGGGAAGATAATCGACGATCGCGTCGAGTAGGAGCTGAACACCCTTGTTCTTGAACGCCGCCCCGCACAGGATGGGAACGAACGCGCCCGCCAGCGTACCCCGGCGAATGCAAGCGCGAAGGGCGGCCTGGTCGGGAGATCGGCCCTCGAGGTAGGCCTCCATGACGGCATCGTCGTGCTCGACCGCCGCCTCGATGACCCGTTCGCGGGCCGCTTCGGCTTCCTTTCTCCGGGCCGCCGGGATGTCTTCGACCGTGAACTCCGCGCCCAAGGTTTCGTCTCGCCAAACGATCGCCTTCATGGCCACCAGATCGATGACGCCCATGAAAGTCGCCTCCGCGCCTATGGGGAGCTGCAAAACCAGGGGCGCTGTTCCCAATCGATCGGCGATCATCTCGACGCAACGTTCGAAGTCGACGCCGGTCCGGTCGAGCTTATTCACGAAACAGATGCGTGG